>JAUHXM010000006.1 GCA_030426605.1 Phycisphaerae bacterium
TCGAGGTATGAGCGCGCGGTGCGCGAGATCCAGTCGCGCGGGGTCACGGTGATCGGGTGCTTCGTGCTGGGACTCGACGGGCACACGCCGGCAGTCTTCGACGCGGTGCACGACTTCGCGATGCGGACGAGCCTGTACGACGTGCAGGTGACGGTGCAGACGCCCTTCCCGGGCACGCCGCTCTACACGCGGCTCGAGCGGGACGGGCGTCTGACGCACCCGGGGCGGTGGGACCGGTGCACGCTGTTCGATATCAACTACGAACCGGACGGCATGACCGCGGCGGAGCTGCGCGCGGGGCTGCACGGGCTGTGCGAGCGGCTCTATGCACCGGACGCGGTGAAGCAGCGCCGGGCGGGCTATCACGCGCTCCGCCGGGGGCGGTGACGGGCTGCCCCATGGCGCGCATCGGGGTGGGCAACAGGAGGCTCTCCCCATGCTCGCGATCGTTGCGTACGTGCTCGTGTCCGAGATCTTGGTCGGTGCGGTCCGGCCGGACGCCGCCCGGGTCGAGCGGATCATGCGCGAATTCGACGCGATCGAGACCGGGCACGCGTGGCCCGGGTTCGACACCGCCTCCGTGCCCCTGATGCTCTACGACGGCGAGCGGACGTGGCTGCGCGGGGTGGACGCGTGGCCCGACGGGTTCACGCCCATGGGCGACGTCGCGGTCTTCGAGGGGCGCCATCCCGTGCACCGCGCGAACACGGCGGCGGACCTGGACGGCACCTGGGTCGCGACCTTCGAGCTCCGCCCGGACACTGGCCCCGACGCGTTCCGGCGTCTCATGGTGCACGAATCGTTCCATGTGCACCAGAACCGTGCGATGCCGGCTCACGCGGAGGCGAACGAGGCGTCGCTGTTCACGTTTCCGACGACGGACGGGCACGAACTGGGCGCCCGCCGGCTGGAGGTCGAGGCCCTCCGCCGTGCCCTGAGCACGGCTGGCAACGAACGGCGCGCGTGGGCGTCCCGGTTCGTCGCGCTGCGAGACGAGCGGCAGGCCATCCTGGGCGAGCACGAGGCGTTGTACGAACGCGGCATCGAGCGTAAGGAGGGGCTCTGCGAGTATGTCGCGTGGGCGTCCGTCTCTCCCGACGCGACGCGGGAGGCCTCGCCGCGGGCGCTCGCGGCGGACGGCATGCGCGACCGCGCCTATTGGACGGGCATGGCGCTCGGACGGCTGCTCGATGGTCTCCGCCCGGGTTGGCAGGGTGAGATGGTCGAGGATGGGACGTTGCACCTGGACGCGATGCTCGCCGAGGCGGTGGCGGGCGCAGAGCCGGCGCGCTTTGAGGACCACTTTGAGCGCGAGGCGCGCGAGCGGGCGCGGTCGGATGCCGCCGCGGAGAAAGCTCGGCGCGACGCGCTCGCCGACGCGTTCCTCGCGTCGCCCGGGTGGCGTGTCGAGATCATCGCGTCGGGCCCGCTCTGGCCCGCGGGGTTTGACCCGCTAAACGTTGTGAGCATGGGCGACGGGCGTGTGCTGCACACCCGGTTCCTGAAGCTCCAGAACGACGCGTGCGAGCTCGACGTGCTCGATCACCGAGCCCTCACGTTCGGCGCGGGCGAGCACCCGCTCTTCAACGGGGTGTCGCGGGTCGTCATCGCGGGGCTCGACGAGCCCGCGGTCGAGCGGGACGGGCGATCGACGACGATCGGCGTCGGGGGGGTGCGTGTGCGGGTGCCCGCCGACGCCGTCACCATCGGCGAGCACGACATCCGGATCGACCTTCCCGAGTGATCACGCCCGGCGGCGGCGCGTCATCATCATCCCGCCGATCGCCAGCACGCCGACGCTCGAGGGCGCGGGGACGGTCGCGTAGAAGACCGAGCCGTCGAACCCGTCGATGCGGGTGTTCCGCGCGATGACGTCGCCGAGCGTGGTGCCCGCGATGTCGGAGAGCCAGGGGTCGAGGTCCGGGTCGTTGAGGTAGAAGAACCGGTCGCCGGTGCGGAGGCGGTCGAACTGGTCGCCCAGCACGGCGAAGAGCGTCTCGCCGACGATCGCGCCGTCGAGGTGGTCCTCGGCGACGAGGCCGACCCAGGCGTCGAGCTCGTCGGTCGAGCCGTAGAGGGCGGCGAGCTGCTCGGCGAGCTGCGCGTCGGAGGTGACGTCGGACCACTCGGTGACGCGGATGAGGCCCATGGCTTCGCGGATGTCGTTGTAGGTGCCGATGCCGTGGTCGCGGCCGCGCATGAGGTTGGCGGCCATGAGGTCCATGCCGCCGTGCCCGGGGTCTCCGAAGAGCATGTTGCGGACGCCGTCGATCATCTGGGTGTCGAGCTCTTCGGCCTCTTGGGCGGACATGCCGCGCATGAGCGCCTCGAGCGCGCCGTCGCCCGTGATGATTGCGGGGTTGAAGAAGTTCTCGTGGAGGGTGAGGTTCCCGCCGTCGAAGGTGGTGCCGTCCTCGTTCAGACGCCAGAGCTCCTCGTTGAGCATCGTGTGCCCGAACCGGAACGCGGCGGTGGAGAACTCGAGCGAGATGGAGGCGTCCACGGACGAGTCGTAGCCGGTGTACCCACCCAGAGCGCCGTCGCCGAGCATGGTGGGGAGCCACTCGTTGTAGGTGATCGCCTGGACCTCGGCGCCCACGATCTTGCGCGCGGTCTGGTAGATCTCCTCGTCGGTCCACCCGGTGTTCTCGGCGGCGAGGCGCTCGGCCCACTGGTTGTGCTCGCGGACGAAGATCGTGTGCAGCGACGTGAGCCCGGCCTGCTCGTTCGCGCGGACGTCGCCGCCCAGGAACATGGTGGCGTCGGGCATGAAGCCCTCGTTGGCGTTGTCGAGCCCGCCGGTGTTGAGGGGCATGAACCCGCCGTCCAGCGCGAGCATGCCGTCCGCGTAGGTGCGCAGGGCGGAGGCGCGGAGATCGTCGGACCCGTAGACCATCGAGGCGTCGAGGAAGCTGGTGATCTGGTTGGCGTACTGGGGCGTGCCCGAGCCGTCGATCGTCGCGGCGGAGCGTGAGAAGGGGATCATCGCGCCGGCGGGGAAGACGGGGTCTCCGCCGGGCGCGAAGATAGGCGCGAACGCGCCGCCGCCGTTGGTGAGCACCATGTCGTGATCGATGAACTGCCCCCACTGCCAGAACATGGCGCTGAGCCCGGCGCTGTTGCCCGTGGCGGTCTGGACGCCGATCGCGTTGGAGACGGCGCGTGCGTTGGGGCCGGCGCGCATGCCTTCCGTGCCCGCGTAGAGGGCGTCGGTCGCGCGGGTCTGCATGGTGCCGGCGGCGCCCATGGAGATGTCGTTGAGGTTGTTGCCCGCGCCGTCCATCGTGCGGACGTTCTGGGCGGCGGCGGGCAGGCCGGCGCTGGCGAGCAGCGCGACCACAGCGATCGATCGGGTCTTCATCTCTTCATCTCCGTGGGGACCCGCAACCCTGCCACAGCGGGCGGGGGACGCCCGGGATCGGCCGAAGCGGGCGGCGATCGTGCCGCGGCGGGTGCGGGGGGTGCCGGCTGGGCAAGCCGGGTAAGCCGCCTGCGGGCCCGAGAAGGGGGTTTGTGGGGCACTTCTTCGATCCCGCTTGATCTGTCAGTCATTTCTGTCTATTCTGACATAGCTGACACAGGAGCCCCCGATGGTCCTCACGCCGGTCATGGAGAAGTTCGTCCTGCACTGGGGCGAGATGGGCACGCGCTGGGGCGTGAATCGGTCGGTCTCGCAGATCCACGCGTTGCTGTTCTTGTCGGGGCGGCCGCTGCACGCCGAGGAGATCGCCGAGACGCTCTCGATGGCGCGGTCGAACGTGAGCACGTCGATCAAAGAGCTCCAGGGATGGGGCATCGTGCACCAGGCGTCCGTGCTCGGCGACCGTCGCGACCACTACGCGACGACGTCGGACGTGTGGGAGGGGTTCCGACTGATCATGGATGAGCGCCGAAAGCGCGAGATCGAGCCGACGATCCGGATGCTGCGTGAGTGCCGTGATGCGTGCGACGCGGGGAATGAGCCCAAGCCGGTCGTCACCGGCGTGAAGTCGATGCTCGAGTTCATGGAAACCGCGGACGCGTGGTATCGGCAGATGCGCGCGCTCCCGACCTCGACCCTCAAGACAGTGTTGAAACTCGGCGGCAAGGTCACGGCACTGCTGCCCGGGTCCTGATTCGTCGCACGGCCCCCGATGGGGCCTTGCTTTCGCCCACCGATTTCTGTTTTGACAGAAATCACAGAACACGCGCCCGCTGGGCGCTTTCCGAGAGGAGCCCGACATGCGAGCCCGACAGCTGGCTGAGTCACTCAACGACTTCGACCTGACCATCGTGTACGCGCTGTACATCGCGGTGAGCATCGCGATCACGGTCTGGGTGGCGCGGACGCTGCACAAGAACGGGCGCGCGTTCCTGGTGGATGCGATGCACGGCAACGAGGTGCTCGCGGATTCGATCAACCACCTGCTCGTGGTTGGGTTCTACCTGATCAACGTGGGGTTCGTCTCGATGTTCCTGCGCTTCGGCAACGACCCGACGAGCGTGCCCGATGCGGCGCTCTTCCTGAGCACCAAGCTCGGCATCGTGCTGATTGTGCTCGGGATCATGCACTTCGTGAACATCGGGTTCATCAGCAAGTGGCGGTCCAGCTCGCTGATGATGCGGCGCGAGAGCCCGGTGATGCCCAGCGAACGCGTCGAGCCCGCGAGCTGAACCGACGGAAGGAGCGCGCGATGCAACGCCTGGACGTGATCTACGACGACGGGTGCCCGTTCTGCCGAAGGTGCGTGCGCTGGATGGCGGGCGAGCCCAAGCTGATCGATGTGAAGTTCCTCGCGGCGAGCGCTGTGAGGACGACGATGCGGTACCCGACGCTCAGCGGGCTGGGCGAGGAGATCACCGCGATCGACGACGCGGGCGGGGTGTACCGGGGGACGGAGGCGTACCTGGTGTGCCTGTACGCCCTGAGGCGCTGGCGGGCGTGGTCGTTCCGGCTGAGCTCGCCCGGGTGGCGGCCGCTGACGAAGCGGGCGTTCGAGATGCTGAGCAAGCGGCGCGGGTCGCTGTCGAAGGTGCTGGGGGCGGGCCAGCTGGAGAACCCGTGTGGCGGGGCGTGCGCGGCCGGGCCCGCCGGGCGATCGTCTACAATCCCGCCGACCTCACCCCCGCGCGGGCCGACCCAGAATCCGTGAAGGCTGCCGACCGATGCCCAAGAAGTCCTACCAAGACACCCTCACCAAGCACATCCTCTGCCAGCGGATCCCCACGCCGCCGTTCGGGCACATCCGTGATCGGCACGTCGTCTCCTACGACGAGTACGTCAAGACCGGCGGCTATGAGGGCTTGCGCAAAGCCTTGACCATGAAGCCGGGCGATGTCACGGAGGAGGTCAAGACCTCCGTCCTCCGCGGGCGCGGCGGGGCGGGCTTCCCCACGGGCGTCAAGTGGACGTTCCTCCCCGAGAACGACGGCGGGGAGCGGTACCTCGCGATCAACGCCGACGAGTCCGAGCCGGGCACCTTCAAGGACCGGCTGCTGCTGGACTTCGACCCGCACCTGATGCTCGAGGGCATCGCGATCTGCATGTACGCGTGCCGACTCACCAAGGCGTACGTCTTCATCCGCGGCGAGTACCACCACCAGGCGCACGTCCTCGAAGAAGCGATCAAGGAGGCGTACGCCAACGGCATCTTCGGCAAGAACGGGCTGCTCTCCAAGTCCAACGCGTCGGGCGACACGTGGACGGCGGACTGCTACGTCCACCGCGGCGCGGGCGCGTACATCTGTGGCGAGGAGACGGCGCTGCTCGAAGCGATCGAGGGCAAGCGTGGGTGGCCGCGGGTGAAGCCGCCGTTCCCGGCGATCAAGGGCCTCTTCGGGCGTCCGACGATCATCAACAACGTCGAGACGCTGGCGCACCTGCCGTTCATCATCACCGAGGGCGCCAAGGCGTTCATGGAGCAGGGCGTGGAGTCGTCCATCGGCGGCCCGCCCAGCTTCGGGACCAAGCTGATGGGCGTGTCCGGGCATGTGAACACGCCGGGCGTGTTCGAGTGTGAGCTGGGGATCCCGCTGCGCACGCTCGTCGAGGACTACTGCGGCGGGATGCGGAACGGCAAGAAGTTCAAGGCTGCCATCCCGGGCGGTGTTTCGATGGGCATCCTGGACACGGATCAGTACGACGCCGAGCTCGATTTCGACATCGGGCGCAAGTACAACGTGCTGGGTCTGGGCACCGCGTGCCCGACGGTGTTCGACGAGGACACGGACATGGTGGGCGTGGCGCGGAACATCGCGCGGTTCTTCAAGCACGAGAGCTGCGGGCAGTGCACGCCGTGCCGCGAGGGTTCGGGGTGGCTGTATCAGCTGCTGACTCGGATTGAGGCGGGCGACGCGAAGACGAAGGACCTCGATCTGGCGCTCGAGATCGCGACGAGCATGGGCAGCATGCCCGGGACGACGATCTGCGGGCTCGCCGACGGGAACTCGTGGGCGACGAAGACGATCATGAACAAGTTCCGCGACGAGTTCGAGAACCGCGTGCAGCGGACGTACGTGCCCGTGAAGGTCTCGATCGGCGCATCCGCCCGAGGGTGATCGGACCACGGCTCTGGGCGGCCGAGGTGCGATGACCGCCTTGCACGCGGGAACGTCCACCCCGGTTTGACGGGGTGTCAGTGTCAAGCCGATCGCGCGGATCCGCTTTGACGCCGGCATGGCCGCGCGGGGCGGAACACAGGGCGTGCACGCGTCGATGAACGGATGCCTGACGGACCGGGCACCCGATGACGCGGACACTCTCCATCCTGGCGACGCTGGCGTTCCTGATGCTGTCGCTGCTCGTGATCGTCGGGCTCGGCGGGCGGCTCATGCACGACCCCGAGGCGGGCGCGGCCGGTCACGCCGCGGCGCTGAGCGAAGCCATGGACCCTCGGGATGTGTGCGGCGTCGCGTCGGAAGGCGATTTGACGGGCCTGTGGTTGGTGGACGAGCTGACCAACCGCGGCACGTACATGGCGCGCACGCATTGCATGGTGACGGAGGAGGGCACGACCGACTGGCCTTGGGTGTGGGCGCTGCTGGGCCTGAACGCGATCGTCATCGCGGGGTATCTCAAGATCTTCGTCTTCTGGCGCCGGGCGTATCTGGGCGAGCGCCCGGAGGACCGCAACAGGAAGCTGATGGACCTCGCGTGGATCTTCCTGTGGTGTGCCGTCTGCGGGTACGCCGCGAGCATCCTGATGTTTTTCTGGCCCGCGTACCGGCTCGTCGCGCTGTGCCTGGTCCCGCTCGGGTTCTTCACGTGGCGGTTCGCGTCGAACCTCGACGCGTTCCGTGTGTCCCTCTCGGCGAAGCGTCTGCAGCGGGAGCTCGAGGAGTCGCTCCTCGAGCGGACGAACGAGCTGGAACGCGCGGTCGAAGCGCGGACGCGTGAGCTCCGCGCGGCGCGTGTGGACGCCGATCGCGCGAACGCCGCGAAGGGCGAGTTCCTCGCGAACATGAGCCACGAGATCCGCACGCCCATGACCGCGATCCTGGGGTTCGCCGACATCATCGACGAGCCGGACCTCGACCCGGAGACCCGCACCGAGCTGACGGAACGCATCCGCGTGAGCGGGCGGCACCTGCTGACGGTGATCAACGACGTGCTCGACATGGCCCGGATCGAGCACAACAAGATGCGCGTCGAGCCCGTCAGCTGCGCGGCCCACCGCGTGATCTCGGAGGGCGTCGCGCTGTTCGAGTCCGTCGCGGACGATCACGCGATCACGCTCGACCTGCAATTCGACGCGCCCTTCCCGGAGTGCGTGCGTACGGACCCGACACGCCTGCGGCAGATCGTGATGAACCTCGTGAGCAATGCGATCAAGTTCACCCACACCGGGGGTGTGACGGTGCGGGCGCGCGTCGAGGACGAGGGCGGGCGCGGGCGGCTTGTCGTCGAGGTCGCGGACACCGGGATCGGGATGACCGGCGAGCAGCTCGGGCGCCTGTTCAAGCCGTTCGAGCAGGCGGACACATCGACGGAGCGCCGGTTCGGCGGGTCCGGGCTCGGGCTCGTGATCTCGCGCACGCTCGCGCGGATGCTCGACGGCGACCTCACCGCGGCGAGCACGCCCGACCGGGGCTCTACGTTCCGACTCGAGATCGACGCTGGCGAGATCGCTCAGACCCGCATGCTCGACGACCCCGCGCGGGCGGCGCGTGAGGTCGTGAGCACCGCGCCGCGGCTCGACGCCCAGCCGACGCTCGCGGGGCGCGTCCTGCTCGTGGATGACGGCGAGGACAATCGGAGGCTCATCGCGTTCCACCTCGACCGGCTGGGTGCCGAGGTCCACGAGGCGATCAACGGGCTCGATGCGCTCCACGCGATCGAGGCCGCGCCCGAACCCTTCGGGGTCGTGCTGATGGATCTCCAGATGCCGGAGATGGACGGGTACGAGACGGTTCGGCGCATCAAGCGTGACCACCCGCGGCTGCCCGTCATCGCGGTGACCGCCGACGCGCGCGACGAGACGCGGGACCGGTGCTTCGCGTCCGGGTTCGACGACGTGATCACCAAGCCCATCGACCCGGTGCGTCTGCTCTGGCTCACCCACGCCTGGTTGTCGGGCGGCGGATCGCGCGCGGCGTGAGTGTCGCGTTCAACCCGTCGCGTCGCTGTCGGACGCGGGGGGCCGGGGAGGGTCCCGGCGGAATAGCGTGGGCACCCCGGCCGTTGCCCGGCGGTGCCGAGGGGCACGCAAGGAGCACGCGTTGGCGAACACACCAGCCAAGCCCCTGATCGTCACGAGCTGGGTGCTGCAGATCATCGCGGCGGTCATTCTGGGGCAGACGCTCTTTTTTAAGCTCACGGGCGCGGGCGAGACCAAAGCGCTCTTCGACGTGCTCGGGGCCGAGCCCATGGGGCGGTACGCGACGGCGGTGATGGAGCTGATCGCTGTCGTCCTCCTGCTCATGCCTCGGACGGTCGTCTACGGGGCGATGCTCTCGGCGGGCGTGATCTCTGGGGCGATCATGGCCCACCTCACCAGGCTCGGGGTTTCGATCGACCCGGCGGCTCTGGGCGACCCGCGGCTCGAGCCACTGGCGGGCCCGTCGCTGTTCGCGATGGCGGTGATCGTGCTCGTTTCGAGCCTTGGGATCCTTGCGATTCGGCGGGCGAGCATCCCCGTCGTCGGGCCCAGGCTCGCGGGGGGTGGCGGCTGAGCGTTCTCGGACGGATGTTCCGGGCAGACGGGCTCTTGGATGGGTCGTCCGGCGCCGATACAGTTGTGGTCTCGCCCAGGGGGCTCGGTGATGGACAGGGGCATGTTGCCCCGCCGAGCAGACCCGATGTGGCACGCGATGGATGATTCCGCGACATCTGAACCGGGCAGTCCGGGTGTGAGCCACCCGGACGACGAACCCCGACGAACCACCGACGCCGCGCCCGAGCGCGGCGTCCGCGTCGAGATCACCGACCCCCACCACCACCTCACGCCCGAGGCGCTCGGGTGGCTGCGCGAGCACGCCGCGCTCGCCGCGGGCGAGATCGCGTCGCGTCAGCGCGCCGCGGGCGAGGCGCGCGTGCTGGTCGTGGATGACAACGAGATGCGCCGCGTGCACGACGAGCGGTCCGGGATCAACACGACGACCGACGTGCTGACGTTCGACCTCGCGCCCGACGACAACGCCGTGGTGGACGCGGACGTGTATGTCTGCTCGGACGAAGCGGCCCGGGAGGCGCGGGAGCGATCGATCCCCGTCGAGCGCGAGCTGTTGCTTTATACGCTGCACGCGATGCTGCACGCCGTGGGGTTCGACGACCGCGACGACGCCGACTTTGCGCGCATGCACGCGACGGAGGACGAGATCCTCCACGCGATCGGCGTGGGCGCGACGTTCGACGCTGGGGGTGCGCGATGAGCGGCACCCTCTGGCTCGTGATTGCGCTCGGATCGCTGCTCGTGGGCGCGCTGCTGTCCACGATCGTCTTTGCGCTCTCGGAGGCTTCGCGGGCGCGGCTCGAGGGGCTCGCGGCGGACGCCGGGGGCGGGGTTGAGTCGCGTGTCAAGACCATCCTGAGCGATATGCCCGGGCACGCCGCGGTGCTGGGCTTGCCGCGCACGCTTGCGAACCTCGCGGCGGCGCTCGGGTTCGTGATGTGGGTCAGCGCGATCAACGCCCACGCCGCCCCGACGGCGGGGGACGCGGGGATCGGCCTGGGGATCGCGGCGATCGCGATCTGGCTGCTCGCGTTCGCGTTGCCGATGTCGATCGCCGAGCACGCCGCGGAGCGTGTGGTGATCGCGGGCTCGACGGTCATCCGGGCGTTCGCGGTGCTTCTGCTGCCCTTCCGCGGCGCGTTCCGCGCGCAGGGGGAGGTCGTCCGGCGGCTGGCGGGCCCCGAGGACCGAACCGCCGACGAGCAGCTCGAGCACGAGCTGCGCGACGTCGTCGAGGAGCACGCGGGCGACGATTTCGACGAGACCGAGCGTGACATGCTCGAAGCGGTCGTCGAGTTCCGGTCCACGACCGTCTCCGAGATCATGACGCCGCGGACCGAGGTCGAGGCGCTCGCCTACACCGACGACCTGGGCGAGGTGAAGAAGCTCATCGACGAGCGTGGGCACTCGCGCGTGCCGGTCTATGAAGACTCGCTCGACAACGTCGTGGGGATGCTCTACGCGAAGGACCTGCTCCGCTGGATCATCAACCACGGCGGGAACGGCAAACCCTTCGTCCTCCGTGAGGTCATCCGCGACGCGCTGTTCGTCCCGGAGACGAAGACCGTCCGCCAGCTGCTCACCGAGCTGCTCGCGGCGCGGGTGCACCTGGCGATGGTCGCCGACGAGTACGGCGGGACGTCCGGGCTCGTCACGATCGAGGACATCGTCGAGGAGATCTTCGGTGAGATCGCCGACGAGTACGACGAGCCCGAGGAGCTCGACACCGGCGTGGACCTGGACGAGCCCAACAACACAGCCGAGCTCGACGCGCGGGTGCACATCGACGACGCGAACGACGCGCTTGAGCCCATCGGGCTCGAGCTGCCCGAGTCGGACGACTACGACACCGTGGGCGGGTTCGTCGTCACGACGCTGGGGCGGATCCCCGCGTCGGGCGACACGCTGGACCACGAGGGGACGCGCCTGACGGTGATCCTCGCCGAGCCGACGCGGGTCGTCCGCGTGCGCGTCGAGGCGATGACACCCAGCTCCGACGCGCTCGCGACCGACGACGGCAAGTAACCGCCCCGACTCCACCTGGAGAACCCGGGCCGCGAAGCGGGCGGGCGAGGGGTGCGTGCGCGATCGGTCCGGCGGTGGCGATCGACGGAGGAGATGGAGAAGCGGTAGACCCCTCACCCCGGCCCTCTCTCCCAAGGGGAGAGGGAGGCGGATGGCGCGAACACGTGCGGGGAGTACCATCGGCCATCATGAGCGAATCGCCCGCAGTGCTGCGCCTGTACGACACCCTGACCCGCTCGCTCGTGCCGCTGGTGCCGGGCGACCCGTCGCGGGTGACGTTCTACACCTGCGGGCCCACGGTCTACGACGACTGCCACATCGGGAACTTCCGGTCCTTCCTCGCGGCGGACCTGCTGCGCCGCTGGATCGAGAGCCCGCTGTGCACGCTGCAGGCGCCCGATGGCAGCACCCACACGGGCCCGCGCACCGTCGTGCACGTGATGAACATCACGGACGTCGGGCACATGACCGACGACGCCGCCGCCGACGGGGGCGGCGAGGACAAGATGGCGACCGCCGGACAGCGGATACTCGAAGCCAAGAAGTCCGGCAAGCTTCCCGAGGACGCCGACGTCGATCCGGGTGACCCGCAAGCCATCGGCGTGTTCTTCACCGACCGGTTCGTCGAGGACGCGAAGGCCCTCGGGCTCAAGGTCATCACGGACGCCGAGGCGAACCCCGAGCTCATGCCCCGCGCCAGTGCCTACGTCGAGCCCGGCATGATCCCGATGATCGAGTCGTTGATCGACAAAGGGCACGCGTACGTCGCGGGAGACGCCGGCTCGCAGGCCGTCTACTTCGACGTCCAGTCCTACCCGACCTACGGCGCGCTCTCGGGCAACACCCTCGACCAGCTCCGAGGGGGTGCCGGCGGGCGCGTCTCGGACGCGAACCAATCCCAGAAGAAGCACCCCGCCGACTTCCTCCTCTGGAAAGAGGACGAGTCGCACCTGATGAAATGGCGCTCCCCGTGGGGCACGGGCTACCCCGGGTGGCACATCGAGTGCAGCGCCATGTCCCGCGCGCTGCTCGGCGACGTGATCGACCTCCACTCGGGCGGCGAGGACAACATCTTCCCCCACCACGAGTGCGAGCGCGCCCAGTCCTGCTGCGCCACCGGGCACGACACGTTCGCCCGCCACTGGTTCCACGGGCGGTTCCTGATGGTCGAGGGCAAGAAGATGTCCAAGTCCGCCGGGACGTTCTACACGGCTCGCCAGCTCTTCGAGCAGGGGCACGATCCCGCGGCGGTTCGGCTCGAACTTGTCAAGACGCACTACCGATCGAACGCGGACTTCTCCATGGACAGCCTGCGCGAGAGTGCGATCACAATCGAGCGTTGGCGCAACTTTGGCAAGCATCTCCGGTTGTTTAGAGAGCACCCTTCACTCGCTGCCTCAGATGAATCAAGGTTTGCTGAGCTCGCTGACGACCTTGTCGAAGTCATAGTTGATGCGCTTTCAAGCGATCTCAATGTCGCTGGGTTCATCGCTGGAATTCACGTGATCATGCGCGATGCTGCAGCTTACAAGTCTGAGGCCGCCATCGAAAAAGCTAAAGAGCTACGCTCTCTGAGTGAATCAACCGGTGACTGGTTCCGCGAGGTCCTCACACCCGATTTTGCACCCGATCCGAGCACGAACCCAGGTATGGCGAAACTCTGGTCGGCATTGGCGGAGGCCCATCGGATTCTGGGTGTTCTTCCCATTGCGAAGAGCGGGACGGAAACAGTGAGTCGTGGAATTGCGATATTCGAGGGCATCGATCCAAACCCTGAGGTCGAGGCCCTGCTCGCCGAGCGGGCCGAGGCGAAGAAAGCCAAGGACTACGCCCGCTCGGACGCGATCCGCGACGAGCTGGCGGGCAAGGGGTACGCGATCAAGGACGTCGCCGGCGGGAAGGTCGAGGTCGGGCCGGCATAACCCTCCTTCTCCCCTTGGGGGAGAAGGTGTCCGCGAAGCGGACGGCTGAGGGATGCGAGCACCATTCGTCCTGCGGCGGTGCGATTTGTAGAAGACAGAGGAGCGGTAGACCCCTCACCCCGGCCCTCTCCCCCATGGGTAGAGGGAGGAATCTGCACATGCCGCGCCTAGCGGCTCCGAGAAGACCCCGACCGCGATCCCCAACTACGATGCCCCACCCATGCCTTGGACGCTCTGGCGCTACATCTTCATCGAGGTCGGCAGGCTCGTCCTGCTCAGCACGGCGGTGCTGGTCGCCGTCATCGCGTTCGCGGCGACCGTCAAGCCCCTCGCCGATGGCAAGCTGACGGCGTTGGACGCCTTGCGGTTCATGTTCTACGCCGTCCCCCCGATGCTGGCGTACGCGCTGCCGTTCGCCGCCGGGTTCGGCGCGACGCTCGCCTACCACCGGATGGCGCAGGACAACGAGGTGACCGCGTCGTTCGCCGGCGGGCTGAGTCATCTCAAGGTGCTCACCCCGGCGCTGGCGATCGGGGCGGTGCTGTCGCTCGGGCTGGCGATGCTCAACGCCCAGATCATCCCGCGGTTCCTGACGCGGATGGAGAAGATCGTCACGAAGGACCTCGCGCAGGTCATGATCCGATCACTCGAGCAGGGCGAGTCGGCCAGCTTCGGCGACGTGCAGATCCACGCGGACGCCGTCTCGCGGGTTGAGCCCAGCTCGGAAGACATCGACGACCAGTTCCGGCTCGTCGGCGTCGTCGCGCTCCAGCTCGACGAGACGGGCGACATCGTTGTCGAGGTCACGGCGAGCGAGGCGTACGTCTTCATGTTCAAGGCGGAGCACCTGCCCGAGGCGGAGCGCGAGGGCATCCACCCGTCCAAGAACGTCGTGCGGATGCACTTCGTGGACGCCTTCGCGATGCAGCGGCGCTCGGGCGAGGTGATCGATCAGGAGTCGATCACGTCGCCGCCGTACGAGCTGCCCAGCGCGTTCCAGGACGACCCGAAGTTCCTGACCGCCGGGCAGCTGCGCGAGCTTCGTGGCGACCCCGAGCGGATGAACTGGATCGACGAGCGCCGGCTGGAGCTCGCTCGGGCGATCGCGTCGGACGAGACGATCGAGTCGATCCGCGCCCGCGCGGAGGACACGGGGACGGTGACCTTCCGGAACGCCGCGGGCGTGGAGCACCGCCTGCGGACGGGCGCGCTCGTGTGGGACGGTCCGACGAAGCGCTGGCGTGTGCGCCCGCCGCCGGGGCTGGACCGGGTGGAGCTCGAGGTCTACCCCAACGGGTCGCTCGAGCGCTACCGGGCGGAGCGGGCGTGGCTCGAGCCGGTGCGCGTCAAGCCCGACGACCCGTTCACCGAGACGACCTCGGGGAGCCTGACGTTCGAATTGACCCTCGACCGCGTCGAGGTGCGCACGGGCGGCACGACCACGACGGAGCGCCCGCGCTGGAGCTTCGACGGGCTGAGCGTGGACGGCGACCCCTACCCGGCGCTCCGCGCGATGCCCAGCGCCGAGCTCATCGCGCGGGCCGAGACGCTCGACAAGGGCGCGATCAACTCTCGGTCCGAGCGGCTCGTGCGCGAGATCGGCAAGCTCAACCGCGAGATCACGAGCAAGCAGCACGAGCGCCTCGCGATGAACGCGAGCTGTCTGGTGATGGTCTTCACGGGCGCGGTCATGGCGCTGCGCCTACGCCACGCGTTGCCGCTGGTGGTCTACATGTGGAGCTTCTTCCCGGCGCTGGGCACGATCATCTTCATCAGCTCGGGCCAGCAGACGACGCACCGGCAGGGGTGGATCGGGCTGCCCCTCCTCTGGTTCGGGGTGTTCGGGTTGGGCGCGTTCGCGGTCTGGATGTACCTGAAGCTGCGCCGCCATTGACGCCGTGACTGAGCCGACGACGACATCCGAGCATCGGGCGTGGTGGTTCGACGCCGCGTCGCGCTGGTGGGCGGTGCCCGCGTTCGTGCTCATCCTGACGGCGTTCCGCGTCGTGTGGCTCGTCTGGTTCTCTGACTACACGCTCATCGAGGACGAAGCGCACTACTGGGAGTGGTCCCGCCGGCTCGACTGGTCGTACTACTCGAAGGGCCCGGGCGTCGCGTGGGCGATCTGGGCGGGGACGGCCCTCTTCGGGCATGTCGAGTGGGCGGTGCGCCTGCCGGCGGTGATCGCCGGCGCCGTCGGGTCGGTCGCGGCGGCGCTGCTGACGCGCGAGGTCGTCCGCGAGCACACGCGGGCCCACCCGGCGCAGCGGGCCGCCCCGTTCGTCGCGGCGGCGCTCTACCAGTGCGTCCCCGCGATCGGTGTCACGGGCGTCCTCATGACCATCGACGGCCCGTTCCTCGCGTGCTGGACGCTCGCGTGCTTCGGCGCGGCCCGCGCCCTGCTGCACGACCGCCCGCGCGCCTGGATCATCGTCGGCGGCGCTCTTGCGATCGGGTTCCTGTTCAAGTACACGATCGTCCTGCTCGTCCCCGGGCTGATCGCGGCGGTCCTCGCCCGGCGCGCGTGGCGACGCCGGGCTCGGTCGCACGCCGCGTGGGTCGTCGCCGGCACGCTCGTCGCGCTGCTCGGGCTCGTCCCCGTCGGCATCTGGAACGCCCAGCACGACTGGGCGACCGTCCGCCACCTGCTCGGGCACCTCGGCGCGCCGGGGGGCGATACCGCCCACCAGCACAAGGACGCGTGGACCCCGGTGTGGGCGCTCGAGTACCTCGGGCTGCTCGTCGTGATGGGCGGGCCCGTGCTGATCCTCGGGGTCGTCGCGTGGTTCGAGCGACGACGTCTCGGCGCGGGGCTCGTCTTCGCGACGGCGTGCAGCCTGCCGATCGCGCTCGTGTATCTGGCTGTATCGCTCGTCGCACAGACAGAGGGCAACTGGGCGATCGCGGCCGTCGGCGCGATGATCGCCCCGAGCGCCTGGCTCGTGATCGACGGCGTCTCCCGGCGCGACGGCGCGGTCCGCATCCTCTGGGGCGCGGCGCTCGTGACGGGGCTCGCGGTCGCGCTTGCGCTGCCGATCCTGCCGGCGCTGTCGCGCGTCGGCAGGCTTGGCGGGCAGATCCCCGTGCAGCGGATGACGGGCATGCGCACCCACGCCGCGGCGGTGCATGACCGCCTCGACGCCCTCGCCGAGCAGACCGGCGACGACCCGTTCGTGATCGCCGAGCACTACGGGCGCGCGTCGCAGCTGGCGTTCTACCTGCCCGGGCACCCAACGGTCTACTGCGCCAGCGCCTCCGTCGGCGGGCGGCGCACGCAGTACGACGTCTGGCCCGAGACCGACCTGGCCAACCCCGTGGTGAACGAGGCCCTCCGAGGGCGGGCGGCGGTCATGCTGGGCGGGCGAAGGGCCCAATGGGCCGCGTCGTTCGATCCCGTGTACGACCTCGGGCCACTCCCGGGCGAGCCCAAGGCGAACCGCACGGCGTGGGTCGGGTACGACTACGCGGACATCCGAGATTATGAGCCCGGGTGGGCCGCGGGCGTGGACCCTGTCGTCCGCCCGACGCCGAACCCGGACGCTCCGGAGGGCCCGCCTTGAGCGCCCGCGTGGACATCTCGCGCCTGAGCGTACCCAAGCGCTGGCTGCTCGCGTTCGCGCTGACGGCGCTCATGCTCATCGTGCTGAGCGTCGCGGACCGGGCGTTGATCCTCCAACTCGCCGAGCCTGAGAAGCGCGACGACTCGTGGCGTTGGGCGTTGAAGCAAGTCGGCGATATCCGCCTGTGGGTGGGCGTCGCGGTGGTCGCGTTCCTCTGGAAGCGCGACTGGCGTTGGCCGGCGGGGTTGCTCGGGTCCGCCGCGCTCGCCGGGGGGCTGGCGGAACTCGCGAAGCACGTGCTCGGGCGCGAGCGCCCTGTGCGCGAGTTCGTGATCCAGAACGACGCGTACTACGTCTGGAAGGACGGCCCGCTGGGCCCGTTCCTCGGTGGGTTCTGGGAAAAGACCAATCTGGGGCTCCCCTCCAGCCACACCGCCGTCGCGTTCGGCGGGGCGGCGGTGCTGGGCGTCCTCGCGCCGAAGCTGCGCCTCCCTGCCCTCATCCTCGCGACGGGGTGCGGGCTCACGCGGGTGCTGGCGGGGGCCCACTACCCGACGGACGTGGCATTGGGGGCCGTCCTCGGCGTCTCCGCGGCCGCGATCATCGCCCGGATCGGGCGCGCGACCGAGCGCGATACCATGCCCGAATCTCAGACCTGACCGCTCACCGCAGACTGCTCAGCATTCCATGTCCATCCTCGACCGCTACATCGCGCGCCAGTATCTCATCAACGTGGTGGTGCTGCTAACGATCCTGTTCAGCTTCGTGGTCGTGATCGACGTGTCGCTGAACTTCGAACGCTTCAGCCGCGTCGCGACCGAGCTGGCCCAGCAGGGCGACCCGGACGCCGAGCCCGGGTTCTTCCGCAGGACGATGCTGACCGTTCTCGTGATCGTGAACCTGTGGTGGCCGCGGCTGCTCCAGCTGTTCAACTTCCTGCTCGGCATGGTCCTCGTCGCGGCGATGGGGTTCACGTGCTCGCAGCTGAACCGGCACCGGGAGTTCCTCGCGATGCTCGCGGCGGGGCTCGGGCTGGCGCGGGTCATCCGCCCGATCATGGTCATCGCGGTGATGCTCTCGTGCGTGCAGCTGCTCAACCAGGAGTTGGTCATCCCGCGGATCGCCCCGCTGCTCACGCGCGACCACGGCGACGCGGGCAAGGTCGAGCTGGGCACCTCGCAGGTCAAGCTCATCGAGGACGGCGAGCACCGGGTCTACTACGCCAAGTCCTTCGACGCCGACGCCGAGGTGATGACCGGGCTCACCGTGTTCGAGCGCGACGAGGACGGCCGGCCCATGCGCGTGATTTCCGCCGAGAGCGCCGTCTGGCGTGACGGCGGGTGGGACCTGATCAACGGCGTCGCCGAGCCCAGGGGCATCCGCACCGGGGCCCGGGCCACGCGCGAGACGGTCGATCGCATCGAGACCGCCCTGGGACCGACCGAGCTCAAGATGGACCGGTTCCAGTCCTTCCGCCAGGCGATGAGCTTCGGGCAGCTCGGGCAGATGCTCGACCAACCCGGCAGGGACCCCGCGTCCGCCCGCCAGCTGCAGCGACTCCGGTGGGGCCGGTTCGCGATCGTGCTGGCGAATTTGCTGACGCTGCTGATCGCGATCCCGTTCTACGCGACGCGCGAACCGACGAACATGGTGGTGCAGTCGCTCAAGTGCGCCCCGATCGCGATCGTGGCGATCATGGGGGGCGTGCTCGGCGCGTCGGCGGGCATCCCGGGGGTGCCCGCGGGGCTCGGGGTCTTCGTCCCGGTGATGATCCTGACCGTCATCGCCCTGGCCCGATCGACCAGCATCCCGACCTGACCGGTCGGGGTGCCACCGGCGTCACCCCGCGTGGTCGGATCGGACGGCGTGCGGAACAAGCCGCGGCACCAAACATCGCAACTTCTGCACCCACCGGCGCTTCCCTTCCGGGGCAAGACACGGCACAATGGGGTGTCACGTCCCCATCTCGTGCGCGGGAGGCTCCCATGGCGTCCGTCGTCTTCTACTTCCAGGTCCACCAGCCCCACCGCCTGCGGAAGTACTCCGTCTTCGATTCCGACCCGTTCTACTTCGAGGACGCGGCGAACAAGCAGATCTGCGAGAAGGTCGCCGACAAGTGCTACCGCCCCACCACGAAGACCATCCTCGACCTCGTCCGGCGGCACGAGGGCAACTTCCGCGTCTCGTACGCCATCACGGGGACCGTGCTCGATCAGTTCGAGAAATATTGCCCCGATGTGATCGACCTGTTTGTGCAGCTGGCAGAAACCGGCTGCTGCGAGTTCGTGGGCGAGACGTACTACCACTCGCTGAGCTTTATCTACTCGCGTGAAGAGTTCCGCGAGCAGGTGCAGATGCACACGAAGAAGGTGCAGGACCTGTTCGGGCAGACGCCGACGGTGTTCCGCAACACCGAACTCATCTACCACAACGATCTGGCGCGCGAGCTCGCGTCGATCACGGACGACAAGGGCAACCCGCGGTTCTACGGGACGCTGTGCGAGGGCACAGACCACCTGCTCGGGTACCGCAGCCCCAACTACGTCTACACGCCGCCGGCAAACGACAACGGCGAGCCCCTGATGGGGCGCGACGGTCGCCCGTTCGGGTTGCTCCTCAAGAACTACCGGCTGAGCGACGACATCGCGTTCCGGTTCTCCAACCGCGGGTGGGAAGAGTGGCCGCTCACCACCGAGAAGTTCGCCGACTGGGTGCACCAGATCAACGGGGACGGGTACCTGTGCAACCTGTTCATGGACTACGAGACCTTCGGCGAGCACCAGTGGGAGGACACGGGGATCTTCCAGTTCCTCGACA
The DNA here is from genome assembly GCA_030426605.1 of Phycisphaerae bacterium. Classification (GTDB taxonomy): domain Bacteria; phylum Planctomycetota; class Phycisphaerae; order Phycisphaerales; family UBA1924; genus BQJQ01. The sequence continues at coordinate 19,474 of JAUHXM010000006.1, forward strand.
AGCTGCCCGCAGCGATCTTCGACCGGGCGCCGGGCGAGAACCACTTCATCACGCCCTCTGAAGCGTTCCAGCAGTTCGACGCGGTGGGCACGTACGACGTGCCGAACTTCATCTCATGGGCCGACACGGAGCGTGACCTCACCGCGTGGCGCGGCAACGCGATGCAGTGGAACGCGCTGGAGGAGACCTTCAAGCTCGAGAAGCAGATCAAGGACCGCGTCGTCGAGGTGAAGAGCACCACGGACCCCAGGCGGGCCGAGGAAGCCGGGCACCTCCTGAACGACTGGCGGAAGCTCACGACAAGCGATCACTTTTACTACATGTGCACGAAGTACTGGGCGGACGGGGACGTGCACAAGTACTTCTCGCCGTACGACTCGCCGTACGAGGGGTACATCAACTTCATGAACGTGCTGGACAACGTCCGGACGCGGCTCGCGAAGGTGTGATGCGCCCGTGCCCGGACCACACGCGCCAGACCCGCCCGCGCTGGATCTGACCGCGAAGCACGCGAGCCCGTGGCTCGGGTGGGGGCTGATCGCGCTGGGCGCCACCCTGCTCGTCGGCGGGTTCGGGTTGGCGGTCCTCGTCGGGCTGCTCTCACCCGGCTCCGTGAACCCTGGGCTGGTCGGCAGCACGCTCGTGCCGACGGTCTTCATGATCATCGCGGGCGTGTACATGCTCTCGGGCCCGCGCCGCGTGCTGGTGACGGACGACGGGCTCGTCATCGTCAAGGCGGCGGGCACCCGGCGCATCCCGTGGGGCGCCGTCGCGTCCGTGCGGATCGCGAAGGACGAGTCGCTCTCGTCGGGCTGGCACACCAAACCCAAGAACCCGGCGGGCAAGGGTCGGCTCGACCACCGGGTGCTGGTCATGCGCGACGAGAGCAAGCGCGCGATCGCGAAGCTCCGCTCGACGCGGTTCGCCGAGTTCGACGCGTTGGCCGACGAGATCGAGCTGCGCTGCGACGTCGCCCGGGGCGCGCCGACGCGCGATGTAGACGACGAGCGCTCCGCCGCGGTGCGCAAGGCACGGGTGATGGGCGTCGTGGGGATCGCCTGCGGGCTCGCGCTTGTCTATGGCGTCTTCTGGCTCATCACGAGCGAACTCGACGCGCGGAAGATCGACAAAGCACTCGAGGAGACGGGCGTCGTCGTGCAGGCCGAACTGACCGACCACCGGATGCACAACGGCATCGCGCCGCGTGTCGAGTACCGGTTCACCGACCCCGCGGGCGAAGAGCACGACAACGACGTGATGCTCGACCGCGCCGCGTGGCGCGACCTCGAGAACGCCCGGACCATCCCCGTCGTCTACCTCCCGGCGGACCCGTCCGTCCACCGACCGGTGACCGGGTACTCCGAGCCCAACCGGTCGTCGGACAGGATGCTGATTATGATCGGCATCGCGGGCGTGCTGGTGCCCGGGTTCCTGCTCGTCGCGGGCACGCTTCAAGTGTTCGGGATCGACGGGGTGCATCTGGACAAGAGCGGGCTGCGGTTCTCGCGCGTGGGCGAGACGCCCGAGGGCTGATTCCCGGAGCCTTCTTCTGCACGCTGCGTGAGTCCCCACGGGTTCTTTCGCTCATCATTTGTGGTGCGAGACGCCGCGGGTACGCTGGGCGGGCACCGCACAGGAGGGTTGTCATGCGCTTGTTCGCCGCCGTCGCTGCCGTCTGCCTTACCCAGCTTGTCGCGCTCGCCGCCCCTGTCACGTACCAGGGCGTGCTGCGGGACGCGGGCGTGCCCGCGAGCGGGACGTACGACATGCTCTTCGATCTCTATACCGACGCCACGCCCGGCGGGCCCGACGTCATCGTCGCGACCGAGTTCGTCGCGAACGTTCCGGTCACACGGGGCGTGTTCACCGTCGAGATCCCGTTCAACCCCCTCGCCTTCAACGGCGAGGACCGGTTCCTCCAGATCGGGTGCCGACCCGCGGGCGGCGGCGCCTTCACGACGCTGCTGCCGCGACAGCAGCTCGCCGACGCCCCCGAGGCTGTGCACGCGGACGTCGCGGACACGCTGTCCCTCCCCGCCGAGCTCGTCGGGTTCACGACAGAGCCGACGCAGGGGGTGCTGTACGTCGAGAACACGCTGATCAACTCGGGCTCGGCGATCAAGGCAAGGAGCACCTGGTCGGCGATCCGTGCCGAGGCGGGCACCCCGACGGATGTCCCCATCGTCGCCGCCGCCCCGATCGGGGTCAGCGCGGTCGGGGAGGCGACCGGTGTGTCCGGCGCCTCCGGCTCGGGCGTGGGCGTCGTCGGCGCCGCAGCCTCGGGCACCGGCGGCTCGTTCATGACGACCGGCACGGGCACCGGACTCCGCGCGTTCAATGCCTCCAACGCACCCGACGGGCTGCCCGCTGAGATCAGGAACAACGCCTTGACGGGCACCGAGCCCGCGCTCAGCGTCGTCACCGCCAGCACCCGGGCCAACGCCTACGGCGTGCACGCGGTGGTCGAGTCCACGAATCCGGGCAGCTACTCCGCCGCCGTGCGCGCCGAGAACAACGGGACCGGCGGGCTCGGTATCGGGGTTCACGCGTCCCACGATGGCAACGGGTGGGGCGTGCTCGGTGAATCGACCAGCGGCGTCGGCATCTACGGGGCGTCCACTTCCGGGACCGCCGGCTACTTCGGCGGCAATGTGACCGTTACGGGAACCCTCGCCAAGGGCGCGGGCACCTTCAAGATCGACCATCCCCTCGACCCCGCCAACAAGTACCTCTCCCACTCGTTCGTCGAATCGCCCGACATGAAGAACATCTACGACGGCGTCATCACCCTCGACGACGCCGGGCGGGCCGAGGTCGGGCTGCCCGACTACTTCGAGGCCCTCAACGAAGACTTCCGGTACCAGCTCACCTGCCTCGGCGGGCACGCGCCGGTCTACATCGAGCGGGAGATCAGCGCGAACACGTTCGTGATCGCCGGCGGCAACCCCGGGATGCGCGTGTCGTGGCAGGTGACCGGGTCACGCAAGGACGCGTTTGCGCGCTCGAACCCGGTCATTGTCGAGCAGGACAAGCCGGCGGACGAGCGCGGGATGTACCTGCACCCCGAGGCGCACGGGCAGCCCGCCGAGCTTGGTGTCATGCGACGCCCGTCGAACTGATCCGCACGGTCATGCCGTCCGACGACGGGGAGACCGTTCACCCCTGCCCGAGCTTGTTGAGCAGCATCTCGCGCACGCTCTTGGCGTCCGCCGACCCGCCCGAGCGTTTGCGGACATCGCCGATGAGTCGCCCGACGGCCTGGACCTTGCCCGCGCGCACATCGTCGGCGATCTCGGGCATCGCCGCGATCGCCTCGTCGCACCACGTTTCGAGCTGCCCCTCGTCGCGGACGATGATGACGCCGAGCGTCTCGGCGACCAGGCGGGCATCGCCGCCGGCGTGCTCGCCCGAGGCGAGCGCCTCGAAGACCGTGTCCACGCCGTCGGCGCTGATCGCCCCTTCGGCGCGCATCGCGAGCAGCGCGGCGATCTGCGGGGCGTTCACCCCGAGATCCGACGGGAGGACTGGATCGCCTGTCTCCTGCGCGCGCTCGTTGGCGATCCGCGCCCCGGCCTGCAAGAGCAGGTTCGCCGCCTGCCTGCCCGCATCGTTCGGGTCCATCCCCGTCGCTGCGGCCGCCTCGACCGACGCGTCGAGCAGGTCGCACACGGGCCGCTCCTCGACGAGCTGCTCGCCTTGCTTCAGCGCGAGCCCGTAGTCCTTGACGTACCGGCGCAGCCGGCTCATGGGCAGCTCGCACAGCGCGGCCCGCACCCGCTCACGCCACGCGGCGTCCACCACCACCGGCGGCAGGTCCGGATCCGGGAAGTACCGGTAGTCGTGCGCGTCCTCTTTATCTCGCTGGGCGACGGTCGTCATCCGCTCGTCGTCCCACCCGCGCGTGGACTTGGCGCCGACGCCCATCTCACGCCCGTCCTCAAGATACCGCTCGGGCTGCGCACGGAGCTCGTAGTCCACCGCGCCTGCGAGCGCCCGGAACGAGTTCAGGTTCTTGACCTCTACGATCGGCGTCCGCACCTTCCGCCCGTCGCTCAGGGTCAGCTCGCAGTTGATGTTCGGCTCAAACCGCATGTGCCCGCGCTGCATCACGCCGAGCGTGGCGCCGACGAACCGGCATACCCGCCGCAGCTCGCGCGCAAACGCGACACACTGCGCGGCGCTGACGAAGTCCGGCTCGGTCACGATCTCAAGCAAGGGCGTGCCCGCGCGGTTGAGGTCCACACCTGTGCCGGTGCCGCCGGCGCAGTCGTGCACGAGCTTGCCCGCGTCCTCCTCCAGGTGCGCACGGGTGATGCGGATCGGCGTGGGATCGGCGTCCAGATCAATCTCGCCCTGCTCGTCGAGTCCCGGCACCTCAACGACGCCCGGGCCGCAGATCGGGTCGGCGTACTGCGAGATCTGGTACGCCTTGGGCAGGTCGGGGTAGAAGTAGCTCTTGCGGTCCCACACGGCGAGGTCGGCGATGGCGCATCCCAGCGCCATCCCGACGAGCATCGACAGCTCGACCGCCCTCCGGTTCAGAACGGGCAGCGAACCGGGCAGGGCGAGCACGAGCTCGTCGGTCATCACGTTCGCGCCGGCGGGCTCCAGGAGCGTGCACGCCGGGCTGGGCGCGTGCGCAAAGACCTTCGCCCGCGTCGAGAGCTCGACGTGGATCTCCATCCCGATGATCGGGCGCACGTGCTGGACCGTCGGCGGCATGGTGCGATCGTACCGCTCTGGGGCGTCACCGGGCCCGGGCGGCGGCGAGCGCCGAGCGGATCGCCGCCCGCTCGAACCGAGCGACGTGCACGACGGATGTCCCCATGGCTTCGGCGGTCTCGGCGAGCGTCTTCGGGACTGTCTCGCCGTCGCACGCGAGCCCGTGGCGCAGGCGGAGCACATCCCGCGAGCGGGGCTCCAGGTTGTCGAGCACAACCCGGACGCGTGGGTCGAGCGTGATCTCGGCCTGCCAAGGGTCGAGGGACGCGGTCCAGTCGCGGAAGGGCTCGTCGGCCGGCAGCACGCGGGCGGCGCGGGCCGGGTCGTTCTCGGGCGCGCGGCCGTGCGTCCACTCCGCGGCGAGTCGTGAGATCGCCAGCCCGATGGGCGCGGCGATGCTGCCCTCGCGGGCGGGGTCGAGCCGGTCGATGGCGCGCGACGCCGCGCGCATGGCGCGCCGGAGCAAGGGCGCCAGCTCGCGCGCCGGCACCTGCTCGAGACGCTGGCCCGCGGCGGCGTCGAGCGTCTCGACGATCAGCGTCAGGTGCGGGCGGATGAGCTCGGCCTTCAGGCTCGACGCCCAGCGCAGGTCCGTCTCGGCGCGGTCCACGCGCGAGGGCTCGGCGGTCGTCCGGTCGAGCCCGGCGACGACGCGCGCCGCGTTGTGGCGCAGGAAGTGACGGGCGATGAGCCGGGTTCGCTCGGCGGCGCGGTCGGGCACGCGGCGTGCCCGGGCGTCGGCCACGAAAGCCCCGAGCGCGACCACCCCACCGCCGCCGAGCCCTGTGCGGACCGACGCGGCACCCAGCAGCACTTCGCGCGCCTCGTCGCGTTCGAACGTCGCGAGCGACGGGCCCGAGAGATCGAGGGAGCGGAGGAAGTCCGCCCGGTGCTCGGTCGCGCCGCGGCGGACGCTCGCGACGGATCGCCCGCGGTGGTGCGCAACGTCCGCGGGCTCGATGCCGCGCCGGGCGGCGCGGGCGTAGACCGCACGCTCGTGCGCGTCGGGCGGGCCGCCGGCCTCGAACACGGGGGTCTCAGAGTTTTCGTCGATGCGTCGCAGCGCCTGGCGGACGCCCTCGACGCTCCGACCGCGGCGCTCGGCGATGCGGCGTGCGACGCGGTTGAGGGACCATCCGAACCGGGCGCGGTACCGGCGTGCTTCGCGTTCGAGCCGTGCGTGCTCGTCGCCGGTGCGCCTCGAAAACCGCCCCGCGCGCGCCAGCCGGTGTGCGTTGCGGCGCTCGAAGATCTCGACGGCTCGTGCGGAGAACATCACGACCACACGACCGCCCGAGCGCACGCGCCGGGCGATCAGGCCCTCGCGTCGGTACCGGGCGATGGACTTGCTCGAGATCGACCAGCGCTGGGAGAGCTCTCCGGGCGTGAGCGCGCCGGGGCCGAGGTCGTCGAGCGTCTGTTCCGCGAGCTCGCTGAGCCCTTCGACGACGGACGAGAGATCCGTCAGGATCGCTCGACCGACGATCACGCCCGGGTTGTCGGTGTCCATCTCACGCGCGGCGAGGCGGCGAAGCAGCCCGTCTTCGGCGTAGAGCTCGTCGGGGTCGATCTCGCCGGCGAGGGCTTCGGCGCGGTCGATGACCCCCGGGAGCTCCGCCGCGTCGAGCGACGCGAGGCGGCCGGCGAGATCCGTCAGCGCCTGCGACTTGGTCCGAGCGCGGGCAGGCATCTCAAACGGCGTGCTCCGGCGCGTCGTTCCACGCGATGCTGGACGCGCCCGCCAACCCGAGCGCGTGGGCTCGAGCGAGAAACGCGCTGACGGCGCTGCGTTCGGGCTCGCCCACCTCGTAGTGCAGCAGGTCACCGACGTACGAGCGGGCGGTGTCGCCGGGCCAGCCACGGGCGTGGGCTTCGGGGGCGATGATCGTGTCGGCGCGCATCGTGTTGCGCTTGCGTTGGCGTTCGAGCAGGTCGGCGGCAAGCATCACGCGCTTGTCATCGGCGCGATCGCTTGCGCACGCCCAGAGCGCGTAGACAAAGGGGAGGCCTGTCATGCGGGCCCAGGCTTCGCCCAGGTCGATCTGGTGCGGGTACTGGTCTGTCGTGAACGCCGCGGTGACGACCTTGTCGCCGATGATGAGAACGGACTCGGGGAGGTCGTCGCCGGCGAGGAGCTCGCGGGCGTGGTAGTCCACGATCTCGGGTCGGACGCCGAACTCGTGGTCGAGGATGACGCTGGCGAGCGCGGTGGAGGTGTGCGAGTCCGTATCCGCGTGGAGCCTGGTGATCGCGGCGGGCTCGACGCGTGAGAGCAGGCGGACGGTCATGGTGCGTCCCCGGCTGCCGATCATCCCGGCGCGGGCGACGGCGGTGAGGGGGGCGCGGGCGAGGTCGATGACGCTGGCGAGCCCGAGGTCGGCGTCGCCTGAGGCGATGAGCCCGGCGATCTTGGACGGGACGGCCCGGATCAGGGTGACGCCCTGGGCGGCGTCGAGCCCGGCGATCATCGGGATCGTGTTCAGGTAGCTGACGCAGGCGATACGCAGGTCGGGCGGTGGCATGCGGCGGTGCTCCTGAAATGTGGGCCGGAAACGCGCAAGAAGTGGCACTCCGGCAAATCGGGGGTAGTTTGAGGATAGTCCGGGCGTGCGGAGGCGCGCCTGGGCTGCAGACGGGAGCCTTGACCACGCCCGGCGGGCGATAAGGGGTGCCCGGCTGGTAATTTGGGTAGAGTAGAGATCAAAGGCATCGAACGCCGACGTAACCGAGAACGACTCTCGCCGAGACGATCATTCAGGGCCCCGCCGAGAGGCGCCCAGCCCTGAGAACGGTTCACCTACCCACCCGGCGTCGGGCTGCCCTACAGCCCGGCGTCGATTTTTTTAAACACGTTCGGATCGTCTGAGCGGTCGCACGCGGGTGCGGGCGTCCGATGGGGCCGAGTGTATCCTGCTGACAGCGTGAAGCCGAGCCCATTCCCCCAAAAGAAGGGGAGTCATATGTCCCATGATGTGACACAACGCGGATTGGTGATCGTCGGGGGTGGCGGGCATGGGGCGGTTGTCGCGGAGTCGGCGAGCCTGGTGGATGCTCCGGGTGGCGTTCGCGGGTGTCTGGACGACAAGGACCAACCAGCGGCAGCCGGCGGGCCCGGCGGCCTCGACCGGCTCGGGCCGCTCGCGATGTTCGGCGAGATCACCGCGGGCGGGTCGGCGTGGATCTTCGGGATCGGGGATCTGGCGCTTCGGCGGTCGCTGCTCGATTCGCTGCCCGACACGGCCCGACGCATCGGTGGGGCGCACACTGTTGTCCATCCGAAGGCGAGTGTGTCGTCCAGCGCGACGATCGGACGCGGCGTGTTTGTGGGTCCCGGGGCGGTCGTCCACACCCGGGCGCGCGTTGGCGATCACGCGATCATCAACTCGGGCGCGATCGTCGAGCACGACGTGCAAGTCGGCGAGAACGCCCACGTCGCGTCCGGCGCGGTGCTCGGCGGGGCGGCGTGGGTCGGTCGGGACGTGCTCGTGGGGTCGGGGGCGGTGGTGCTGCCCGGGGTGACCGTGGGCGACGGCGCGACGGTCGGGGCGGGTTCGGTGGTTCGCGAGGACGTGCCCGACGGCGTGACGGTCGTCGGTGTGCCGGCGCGGGCGACGCCCTGAGGTTCGACGCGGCTGGTCCTTGTGCCACCGACCCGAGGACGGGTCAGTGGCACGTATCCGATCCGTCGAACAATGCCTAGTCGGCGGCGGGGCTCTCGGGCGCGGGGGCGATGCCGGTGATGGCGTGCTGACGCAGGCGCTCGGCGCGTTCGACCAGGCCCGTCTCGTACGCGTCGCGCTCCTGGGTCACTTCGAGCGAGGGTTCGAGGTCGAAGTGCCACTCGATGGTGTTGTCGAATGTCACGGGCAGGGCGTGGGCGACGAGGTCGATGCCGGGCCACTCGTGGACGGGTGCTTTGGCGCGCCGTTCGGTGTGGATGGGCTCGTGCCCCTCGAGGGCGAGGCGGACGTCGTAGTCGCCGTGGAAAGTGAATCCGGTCTCGACGGGTGTGCGTCCGATCTCGCGGTCGTTCAGCCAGACGATCGCGCCCGGCGGCTCGGACGTCACGCGGATGCGGCGCTCGATGCACCCGGACAGACCCACGAGCGCGGCACACCCGGCGATGGCAAAGATTCGGCGGTTCATGACGCCCAGCTTACCCCGCTGACCCGGGTGGCGTGGAGGTTGAGCGGGTGCCACGGCTTGACTTGCAAGCCGTGATTCAACGCGCTCCCGGGCACGGGTTGCCCTTCGGGTCAACCCGTGGCACCCGTCAGTCGTTCATGATGGGCAGGGCGCGGACGAGCTCGATGCCGCGGCGGGTCTCGGGGTGGTCCGCCGCGTCGGGCTCGGCGAGGGCGATCGCCCGCTCGCATTTGTCGCGGAGCTTGGCGGGCTTGCCCATGCCGTCGGTCGCGTTGTCGAGGACGTCGGCGAGCTTGATGAGTCTGGCCCGCCAGTCGGCCGCTCGGAGGCGCTGGTCGTAGTCCTTCTCGCGGGCGGGCTCGGGCAGGAGCATGTTCTTGGTGAGCGCGGCGACGAGCTCGGCGACGTCGTGCCCGAAGCGGCGAGAGATGTCGTCGTAGTCGTTGGGCGTGTCCTCGATGACGTCGTGGAGGATCGCCGCGGCGAGCGTGACGTCGTCGTCGTGCTCGAAGCGGTGGCAGATGAGCATGGCAACGCGGAAGACGTGCGCGACGTAGGGCGTGCGCTTGTCCTTGCGCATGTGGAGGCGGTGGGCGCGGGCGGCGAACGTCGCCGCACGCATCCACAGCGTGTCGTGGGCGGTGTCGGCGATCGGTTCAGATGGTGTCATTGGGCGCTCGGGCGTGTCGGCGCGGGCGAGGGCGGGCGGACGCGCGGCTTGGCGGGGCGCGGCGGGCCGGCGCTGGGCTTGGGCTCAACGGGGCGGGGGCCGCGGGGGGCGCCTCCCGGCGGGCGTGGGCCGGGCCCGCGGTTGTCGTCGCCGCGCTTGTCCTGCTTGGACTCGAAGGGCTTGTCGAACTCGTCGCCGCGGAAGAGCGACCCGAGGTAGACCCGCCGGACGAGCTCGTCGTTGATGAGTTCCTTGGGGGTGCCCTCGGCGAGCACGCGGCCCGAGTCGATGATGTACGCCCGGTCGCAGACGCGGAGCGTCTGCTGGACGTTGTGGTCGGTGATCAGGCACGAGATGCCGAGCGTGGTGAGCTCGCGGATCTCGGTCTGGAGCTCTTCGACGGCGATGGGGTCCACACCGCTGAAGGGCTCGTCGAGCAGAATCAGCTGGGGCTCGGTGATGAGCGAGCGGGCGATCTCGAGCTTGCGGCGTTCGCCGCCCGAGCAGGTGCGGGCCTGCTCCTTGGCCTTGTGGGTGAGCCCGAAGCGGGCGAGCAGATCGGCGGCACGGCGTTTCTGCTCGGAGCGGGGGATGTCGATCGTCTCGAGGATCGCGAGGAGGTTCTGCTCGCAGGTGAGGCGCTGGAAGACGCTGGGTTCCTGGGAGAGGTAGCCCATGCCCATGCGGGCGTGCTGGTACATGGGGAGGCCGGTGACCTCCTGGTCCTTGAAGAAGACCTCGCCGCCGTCGCGTTCGATCATGCCGATCGTCATGCGGAAGCTGGTGGTCTTGCCGGCGCCGTTGCGGCCGAGGAGCCCGACGATCTCGGCTTCCTCGACTCGGAGGGAGACGCCGTCCACGACGGTGCGGCCGTTGTAGACCTTCTTGAGATTGCGGGCCTCGAAGAGGGGCATGGATCGATTCTACGCGGGTGAACCGGGGTCCGGATCGTGGCTCAGCCGCAACCCGCAGTCGGGGCAACGTTGGGCGTCGGTCTCATACCCGCACCCCGGGCACTCGGCGGTCCGGATCGGAACGATCCACCCGATCGATTGATTGGTAAGGATGACGAGCAGAATGGCGAATACGGGGATGTGGGCGTTCTGGAGCACGAAACTCGTCGCGTGTCCCAAAGTGCCAATCGAGGACAGATCGATCCCGCCAACGAGCTCACCGACCAACATCAGAAAAAGTTCTACCAGAGCCCGAGCGCCCAACCACGTGACCACCGCCAGCGCGCCCAGCCTCGCCGCGGCGAGGGCATACAGGCGCGTTCTGGCAACATCGTCACCGGCGAGTGGCATCCGCCGAGTGTACTCGCGGCGCGGGTGTCCGGATCATGCTCGGCGTCGGCGTGCGGTGCCCGCGACGCCCATGCCCAAGAGGGCGATGCCCGCTGGCGCGGGGGCGACGAAGCTCGACGCGTACGTCATGTCGATCGCGCCTGTTTCGCCGTCGCTCGCGTGCGACTCGGCGCGGAACTGGATCTGGAGGTTGTACGCCCCGGTGGCCAGGTCGAACGACTCGGCGATCGTGCCGCCGTCGTGCAGGGAGTTGGAGTAGACCAGCGTGGTGCCGCGCGTGAGGGTGATGGATGCGAGGGCGAGGTGCGACGCGTCGCCCGTCTGGACGCTGTCGAACGAGAGGTCGAAGAAGAATCGCTCGGGCGCGTCGGTGACGGTGAATGCGTGGGACATCCAGGCGTCCGCTTCGCTCGTCGCGGCGTCGGGCGCGGCGATGGATTCGGCGAAGACCGAGAGCGTGCCGGAGCCGGCGAGCCCGCCCTGGGCGAAGTTCGAGACCTGGGCGACCTGTGCGCTGGCGGAGGTCGTCGAGGCGCTGGTGCCGCCCGCCCAAGCGCCGAGGACCGACGACCCGTGGGGCATCGTGTCGCGATCGTCGGTATCGACGCTGCCGGCGACATCAACCTCAACGAGCGCAAACAGCCTGCGGTTGTCCTCGGTGATGGTGACGCCCGCGAGGGCGGGGGCGGCGAGGGCGGAGAGCGCCGCGAGGGCGAAACACTGTTGGTGCGTTGACATGATCCTTCTCCTCGGGTTCCGTGGATGCCGCGGTATGCAATCGCCGCGGGCGTACGGATATCCGGGGGGATCCGCGTCTGGACTTCCATGATCGGAGCGCGGGGTCAGGGCCCGCTGAGGAACCGGAGGGTCATGGGGTATCGATAGAACTCGCCGCGCTGGGCGGCCATCGAGCCCATGATGACCCCGATCACGCCGAGCACGTAGGGCAGCACCGCGATCGGTACGAGGAGGATCAGCCCGATGCCGAGGGTCAGCACGCCGAAAATCGTCGCGACGATCGGCAGCACCGTCGAGTAGAGCAACAGGGTGATCTGGAAGTTGATCGCCTCGCGCAGGTGGTCCGCGGCGAAGGGCGACTCCTTCTTTTTGACGTTGTACATCACGATCGGTGCGATGATGGCCAGGCCCGGGACGACCATGTGACCCAGGACGCTGAGGTGGCCCAGGAGGCTGAAGGTGCGCTCGTCGTCGGTGGCGTCGGGGTCGGTGTAGCGGCCGCGTTCGTTGACGGGCGGCGGGACGTAGTCAGAAGCGTCGGCTGGCATCGCGAACCCCATCGGATGATTCTCCCGAGTATGACCGGTCGCGCGGCGGCCGCGCTTCTGGGTCGTTGGGAGGCGGTCCGGGCGGATTTCACCCCTAGGGCGTCGTGGGCGGGTGCGGGGGCGGGCCTGCAGTGGATGGCTCGGGGGGGGGCTGGGCGGCGGGCAGAGCCAACCCGCGGGGGACGAAGACCCGGGCGAACGGGCGCGGGAACACGAGTGGGACCGCCCCCACGAGCATCCCGCCGAGCGAGTAGACGAGCCAGAGGGCGGCGATCCACGCGTCGGCGCCGGGCTCGTCGATGAACCAGACGGCCGACCCGAGGGCCGCGGCACCGAACCCCAGGACCAGCAGAATGCCGATGGCCCGCCCGATGAGGGCAACGACGAGCTGGGCGTTGCGTTCGAGCCCGAGCCCGGTGGACGTTGGGCCGGCGGCGACGTGGTCGGGCAGGAATTCTTCGGTCAGCGCGGTGCCGCACTCGGGGCAGCGGGGCTCGGTGATGGACCGGAGGTCGTAGCCGCAGCGGCTGCAGGCGTGGGCTCGGGGCGGCGGGAGGATGCGTTCGCTGAGCCAGGGCGCGATGAGCCAGAGGGCCAGGCCGACGATGCCCCCGCCGATGCCGATGAAGAACGCGGCGATGGCCGGCTCGTCGCCCGCGTCGCCCGTCGCGATGATCGACAGCATGAGGATGACGGGCCCGGTCGTCGCGAGCCAGGTGAGCACGGCGAAGACGCGCAGCACGCCGAGCACGGTGTAGCGGCGTCGCGCGAGATCCGAGGCGTTGGGCACCATCGGCTCAATCTACTGGGTCGGTCCGGGCGGTGTTCGCGCCGTCGGGTGCGGTCGGGGGCGATTCATGGCTGTCGTCTGGCTTGGGTACGAGCAACGCGGCGACCCGCTGGCCGCGGAACAGGAGCACCGCACCGACCAGCAGCCCGAGCCAGCTGTGCATGAGCCGGATCACGGCGATCGGATACTGGCTGTTCGGCGCTTCGACGACGACGTAGAACGTGCGTCCGATGACGGCGAAGAAGTACACAAACACGAGGATCCCGCCCGCGAGGCGCAGGATCGGTACGAGCGTGTCCCGGAGTTTGACGAGGTGCACCGCGCTGGGTTCGGGCTTGTCCGGCTCGCCCGGCACTCCCAGAAACTCCGGCGTGAGCGTCAGCCCACACTCCGGGCACCGTGCCTCAACAAGCCCCTCGAGTCGGTACCGGCATCGGGGGCACCGGACACCATCGCGGGCGGGAACGACGAAACGCGCGATCAGCCCAGCGAGCGCGAAGCCAGCGGCACCGCCGATCATGAGCACGGCGCCGCTGAACATGCGCGGCCAGTACCACGACACGTCCAGCAGGTCCGAGTCTTGGATGCCTTCGGCGATCCATGACAGGATCGGGATGGCCGCGCTCAAAAATACAGGAATCGAGAGGACCCGGAGGACCGTGGCGATGGTCCAGCGTCGGCGGATGACCTCCGATGCGTTGGGGATCATGCGCCGCTCGCCTCAGTGCCCGAAGAGGTTCTTCGTGCCGAACATGCCCTGGGTCTCGAAGTACTCGAGCGCCTCGGCGGTGGAGGTGAAGACCTTCGTGGCCGTCTCCGTGATGAACGGGCTCGGGGGCTTGGAGGGCTTCCAGACGACGTAGACCTCCTTGGCCCCCTCCCACGCGTGCTGGAGCTCGCGCTCGACGCCCGACGAGAGCCCCGGCATGACCTTGCCGCCCTCGCGGATCAGCTCGGGAACGTAAGAGACGATCATGTCGGCCTGGTCGATGAGTTTGAAGTCGCGCATGTAGATCTGGCCGTCGATGTCGCCGGCGATGTCCAGCACCTCGCGCGTGCGGATGCGGATGGGCGGGAGGTCGCGTTGCACGCCGCCGAGCTGCTGGGGCTGGTGGTCGAAGTGGTCCTTGCCTTCCTTGACGGCTTCGACGGCCCGGTCGAGCAGCAGCTTCTCGTCCACGTCGCCCGGGTCGAAGGTGATGAAGTGGTCGGCAAGCTCGGCGCGGAAGGCGTCGATCTCGGCCATCACGTCGGGCATGTCCACGACGTGGCTCATGGGGAAGCTCGGGTAGACTTTTTTCAACTCGGGACGGCAGCACAGCCTGAACATGGACCGCGTCGTCGAGGCGTGCCGCCCGCGGGCGACGATGCAGAAGTCCGACCCGGGGATCGCCTTGCTCATCAGTTCGGTCGCGAGGATCTCTTCTTCGCGCCAGACCATGCAGTCCTTGAGGGTCGCGTCGATGTCGTGGTCGCGGTGCAGTCGGTCGTGGACGACTTCGATGTTGTCCACGAGGCAGACGAACAGGTCGGGCTCCAACGCAGCGATCTGGTCGAAGTCGAACGCGCTGAACAGACCGTGGCGCCAGCGGAACGTCGCGTGCGTGTTGACGACGATGTTGTCCTTGTTCTTCGAGTCGGCGATGACGTCCTTGAACGCGGCGCGGCGGAGGGAGTTCAGCCGGCTCAGCGGGAGGTCGAGAATCCGCCCCTTGCGGACATCGGGGGCCTCGTCGTACATGATGTCGCCGACGTGATAGAGATCGAGCGTCTCGCCCTGCTCACCCGCGAACGCGGCGACATCCTCGAGGTACGGCTTCTTGTCCATCCCGACCTGACCCGTGACGATCACACGCATGGCAAACCCCTCTTCGGTGCTCGGAGCGAATGTTAGCCCGGGCCCAGGCGAATCCCTCTTCTTGAACATCTCACACGGATTCGGTGGCCCCCGCCCCCCCGTGTGGCATGGTCTGGTGGGGACTGATCGGACGCTGCGCTCCGGCGCGGCCCGTTGGTTTGCGTGAACGATGTAAGGAACTTGTCATGAAGAACGGCACGGTGTGGGTGCGCGCGTTGGCGTGCGCGGGCGGTGTGATGGTCGCAGTCCCGGCATCGCTCGCGGGCTTTCAGGACGCCCAGAGCGGGTTTCAGGTGCAGCAGCGGGCGTTCGCCGAGATCGACGGGGGCGGCGCGTTTGTCGAGCGGTACGACGACCTGGACGTCCAGCTCGCCGTGCACCAGGACGGGCAGCCCGGGCCGTACTCGTTCCGCGATCGGAACATCCTCGACGCCGACATCGGGTCGGCCCGCGCGAACCTGGTGACGGATGTCTGGACGTCGCTCTCGCTCAACAACGCCGAGATGCGGTTCACCGCGAGCGGGCAGGCGGACGCGTCGGAAGCGGACTTCGCGTTCGCGGATCTGTCGTCGCGGTACGAGCTTCGCGTGCAGGCCGAGGCGGATACGGAGCTGACGGTCTCGATGCGCCTGGAAGTTGTGGATGACGGTGAGGCGGTCCGCAACGCGTTCATCCGGCTCGACGGGCTGTCGTCGCCGTTCGAGCTGCGATACGACGGCACGGGCTCGTTCGCCGCGGAGTTGGAGCTGACCATCACGGTCGCGGCGGGCTCGACGTACACGATCGAGGGGGTCTTCGACGCGATGCCCGAGTCGCGGTTCGGCGGTCCGTTCTGGGGCGCGATGGAGGTCGATGTGATGCTCGCGCCGTCGCCGGGCACCGGGGCGGTGCTGGGCCTGGCGGGCCTCGTCGCGGCGCGGCGGAGGCGCTGACCCACCCGGCGGTGCAGACCCCGGCGGGGCGGCTAGGCTACTGGCCCAGTCACCCCGCCGGGAGCTTGCGCCATGTCCATCCTCATCGATCAGAACACCAAGGTCATCTGCCAGGGCATCACCGGGTCGTACGGCGCCCTCCACACCAAGGGGTGCTTCGAGTACGGCACCCAGATGGTCGGCGGCGTCACCCCCGGCAAGGGCGGCAAGACCGACGCCAACGGGCTGCCCATCTTCGACACCGTCCGCCAGGCGGTCGAGGCAACCGGCGCGGACGCGACGATGATCTTCGTGCCCCCGCCCTTCGCGGCCGACGCCGTGCTTGAGGCGATGGACGCGGGGATCCGCTTGATCTGCTGCATCACCGAGGGCGTCCCGGTCGCGGACATGATCCGCGTGCGGGCGGTGCTTGATGGTCGCAACGCGGCGGCGCGCGGCGCGGACGCCGAACACTCGCGCGAGCTGTTCACGCTCGTCGGGCCCAACTGCCCGGGCGTGATCACCCCCGGGCCCAAGACCGGCGAGGGGACGGCGCAGAGCAAGTACACCAACGCCGGGTGCAAGATCGGCATCATGCCCGGGTACATCCACACGCACGTTTCGGAAGCCAGGACGGGCAAGGCGGTCGGCATCGTCAGCCGGTCGGGCACCCTCACGTACGAAGCGGTCTGGCAGACGTCCAACCTCGGGCTCGCGCAATCGACGTGCGTCGGCATCGGGGGCGACCCGGTGCGCGGGCTGGATCACGCGGACTGCATCCGCCTGTTCGAGGACGACCCGGACACGCACGGCATCCTGATGATCGGGGAGATCGGCGGCGAGGACGAGGAGCGCGCCGCGGAGGTCATCCGCACCGAGTGCTCCAAGCCGGTGGCCGCCTTTATCGCGGGCAAGACCGCGCCCCCCGGCAAGCGCATGGGGCACGCCGGGGCGATCATCTCGTCGGGCGCCGGCGGCAAGCCCACGGGAACGGCGGACTCGAAGGTCGAGGCGCTGCGCGAGGCGGGCGCCGAGATCGCCGAGACCCCGGCGGACATGGGCGCCGCGATGGCGCGGGCGTTGGGGATCTGACGTGATCACCCTGCGGCGCGCGGGCGAGCGTGGGTCGTTCGATCACCGCTGGCTCAAGACCGCGCACACCTTCAGCTTCGGTGAGTACCACGACCCGGCGCACATGGGGTTCCGGTCGCTGCGGGTGATTAACGACGACGTGGTCGCGCCCGGGCGCGGGTTCGCCGAGCACCCCCATCGAGACATGGAGATCATCACGTACCCGCTCTCGGGGACGGTCCGGCACCGCGACAGCCTCGGGCACGAGGAGGACGTCGGGCCCGGGATGATCCAGCGGATGAGCGCGGGCACGGGGATCCGGCACAGCGAGCGCAACCCGTCGGCGTCCGACCCGGTGCACCTGCTGCAGGTCTGGATCCTGCCCGATGCGCCGGGGCACGAGCCGCGCCACGAGACGCGGCCCGTCCGCGTGCACGACGAGCCCGGCATGCTGCACCTGCTCGCGTCGCCCGATGGACGCGAAGGCTCTTCGGCGATCCACCAGGACGCGCTCATGTTCGGCGCGACCATCCGCGAAGGCGATGTGATCTCACACCGGATTGCGACCGGGCGTGGCGTCTGGGTGCACGTGGCGCGCGGGTCGTGCACGGTCAACGGCGAATCGATGGCCGCCGGCGACGGCGCTGCGATCGAGGACGAGCCCGCGGTCGAGATCCGGGCCGACGCCGAGGCGGAGTTGTTGGTTTTCGACCTCGCGTGAACCCGGGCAAACGGGGAAAACCACGGAAACCCTGTGGGCTCCGCGGTTTGGGCCGATGATCCGGGGTTTGGTGGCCGACGGCGGGGTGTGTGGCACCTTCAGGTATCGGCGCTCCCATTCCGGGGGCGGCACGTGAGGGGATATTCACCATGCGCACCACGACCGCACTGTCCGCCGCCGTTCTCGCCGCCGCCGCGTCCGCCGCGAGCGCCAACCTGTTCGTCAACGGCGGGTTCGAGGACCCGATCACCTACGACGGCGCGCCGTTCGTCGGCTCCTGGGAGGGCTTCAACGGCTCGGTGAACTCCGCGGCGTTCAACAACAACGTTTTTGCGCGCTCCGGCGCGCAGCACGCCGAGCTCAACATCCTGGGCGACGACAACTCCTTCGCGGGCGTCTTCCAGGACGTGATGGTCACCGCGGGCAGCGAGTACACGTTCTCCGGGTATCACGCGATCGGGATCGGCGCCGGGCTCGATCTGGGCATCGAGTTCCGCATCGAGTGGCGCGACTCGGGCACGGACACCGAGGTCTCACGCACGGCGAACCAGACGGTCGCGCCGGGCAGCAGCGCGTACGAGATGTTCTCGCTCACCGCGACCGCGGCCGCGGGTGCGGACACCGCCCGCGTGGTCTACGCGATCCAGACGTTCGGGCCCGAGCCCAGCAACTCGGGCGTGGTCTACCTGGACGATCTGAGCTTCACGCCAGCTCCGGGCGCGGGGGCGCTGCTGGCGCTGGGCGGGATCGCCGCGGCGCGCCGGCGTCGCTGATCACACCCGCTTGCGCCCGGGCACGAGCTTGAGCGTGAGCCCGATCACGAAGAACCCGACGAGCAGCAGCCCCACGAGGGTGAACGCGCGCCGATAGGTCCGGTCCAGGACAGTCTCGAGGCGCTGCTGGGCGTCGCTCATCGTGTCGTCGATCGTCTGGCGACGGCGCTCCCACGCGTCGTCCGCCGCGAGCGCGTTCAGGTCCGCGATGAGCCCGTCGAGCTTTTCGACGAGCGTGGTCGCGCTGATGATCGTGTCCTCGTAGTCCTTGATCGTGGTCGGCTCGGCGTCCGGGTCGGGCTCGCCGCCGGAGGACTTGAGCGAAGCTCGCAGGGCATCGACGGACGAGACCAGGTCGGCGGTGCTCGCGCTGAACTTGTCGCCCGCCTCGAAGGCGCGGGTGAAGCTCTCGAGCGTGCCGTCGAGCCGGTCGGCCCGCTGCTCGAGCTCGTCGAGCATCGCGGCGCGTTCCGCGGCGAAGCCCTCGAAGAACGCGGCGCTCGCCTGATCGATCGCCGCCTCGCGTTCGGCGGCGAGGAGAGCCGGCAGATCGGCGCGCATGTTGCTGAAATCCTGCGTCAGCCGGTCGATCGACTGGGTGGCACTCGACACGTCGATCAGCGCCTGGACGACCTCTGGCTCGGACGCGGTGTCGATGTAGAGCAGCTCCGCCTGCCACGAAATCAGCTGGGGCATCCGCTGGAGAAAGAACAGCGCGCGCTCGGCGAACAAACGCGTCTGCTCGATCTCCTTCGTCGCGGGGTCGAGCCCCGCGAGCGGGTCGAGCGTCAGGAAGCCCAACAGGCTCTGGGCGCGGGAGGTCTGCCCGGGCGCGGCCTCCTGACGCGTGCCCGCGAAATCCGCCAGCCGCACGTACGCCGCGTAGTGCCTGTACTCGTTCTGTTCGACCCAGGTGTCGCACAGCGCCTGGATGTCCGCCATCTGCGCCTCGGTGAAGACTTCGGCGGCGTACGACTTGATCTGCTCCTCGGCATTCCGAAAGACGCCCGCGATCCAGGGCATGTCCTTGAAATACTCGGGAACGAGCCGCTCCTCGACCAGCCGGCGCTGGATCGTCATCACCACCACCGCGTCGATCAGGGCGACCTTCGGGTTTGCCGAGGCGGCGATCACCGTCAGCCCGTGCGCCATGGTGTACCGCAAGCGGTGGATCGAGATGCGCGTGTCCATCGACGGCTGACGCGCCTCGATCCGGTCGGTCAGGTCCGCCAGGCGGAGGGTGAAGTCGTCGGCGAAGTCCATGACCTGCGTCTGCGAGCGGGCGACCGTTCGGGCCGAGCCGGCCGTGGAGGCGGTGGTCGGTCGGTTGCCTACGAAGGGGTCCGTCTGGTTCTGCATCGGTTGCTGACACCCCGCGATGAGCGCGAGGGCGGGCACGCAGATCGCGAGTCGTGGGCGGGTGTTCATGGACCTGACCTCCGCGATGACTGTACGGCGGGGCCCACCCCCCCAGGCGCGTGTCGCGGATTGTCGGCTCCTCGCCCGACCGCCACGTCGGCGGTGACCGCGTCGATCGGCCTGGGCTCTCACGGCGGAGCGATCGACGCCCTGATTCTCGGGCACCCCGTTCCGGCGGTGTGGCTGCGTGTCCCGGAGGGGCGTGTCAGCACCGTGACTTCCTTGGGTTACGGAGTCGTCGGGTGCCAATTCCGCGCGTCAAACACGCCGACAGAAGAGGTGGATCATCCGATCGATCGCCACCGAGCCGGGCAATGACTGACAGCGCTTCAAATCCCGACACCACGCACCGCGGCCGCGCCGCGCTGGAGACCATCGTGACGCTCGCGATGGTGCAGGTGATCGTGTCGGCGGTCACGACGCTGTCGTACATCAAACTCCGGTCGATCGGTGACGAGCAACGCGCGATCAGCGCTCACGAGGCCGCGGTTGCGGTCGACGCGTCTGTCGAGGACTCATTCGATTCGTACATCCAGGTGCTCCACACGATGCGCGCGCTCCTCCGTTCCTCGGAGATCGTGTACGCCGACGAGTGGAACGCATTCGTCGAAGCCGCGAGGCTCGAGCACACGCACCCGGGCGTGTGGGGGTTCGGGTACGTCTCGAAAATCGAAGCCGATGAGGCCCCGTCGCTCGTCAGGGAGATGCACGAATCGGGGTTCACTGATTTCGCGATCCACGACCACCCGTCGGGGAGCCGGGTTGATCCTGACGAGCCGCTGTACGTGATCAAGTTCCACGTGCCCGAGGAGCGGAACCGGTCCGCGTGGGGCTTGAACGTCGCATCGCTGCCCGTTAACCGGGCGGTGTACGACGAGTCTGCCCGGGTCAACGAGGTGCGGTGCTCGATCCCCTTCAGGCTGAAACAGCGCCGCAAAGACGACAACCTCGGGGTTGTGCTCTCGCTGCCCCACTTCGCCCCGGGCATGCCAACGGACACCCCCGAGCAGCGGATGGACGCGGTGGTTGGGTGGGCGATGATGCCGATCGATTTCGAGCACTTCTTCGCCGCGGAGTCGATCCCCGCGTGGGAGGACGCCTCCCTGACGCTGCTGATCCCCGATCCCGAGGGGGACCGCGCCGTGATCTTCGGGGCGCGCCGGGATTCGATGATCGACCCGGTGAACCATGAGTTCCAGATGATGGTGGGCGGGCGTGCATTCGAGCTCCAGGTCTGGATCGACCACGCGCAGCACGCATCGGTGTTCGACGGCTACGCGACCATGGTGCTGGTTGGCGGGGCGTGCTCGGGCGTGGCGTTGGGGGTGATCGTCTGGCTCGTGGCGCGCTCACGCGATCACGCGCGACGGCTCGCGCACCGGATGACCCAACGCCTGCGGTCGAGCGAGGCAGAGCAACGCGAGCTCGCGAGCCGGGCAGAAGAAGCAAGCCGAGCGAAATCCATGTTCCTCGCAAACATGAGCCACGAGATACGCACGCCGATGACAGCGATCCTCGGGTTCACCGACGTGATCGCGGACCACATCGGTGACGGCGAGGAGCACGCGGACATCCGCCAGGCGACGTCGCGGATTCAAGCGGCGGGGACGCATCTGCTCAAAGTCATCAACGACGTCCTCGACATCTCGAAGATCGAATCCGGAAAGATCGAGTATCACGCCGAGCCGATGTCGCCGCACGAACTCGCCGAAGAGGTCGTTTCAACGCTCGAGGGAAACGCGAAACGAGCCCTGAACACGCTCGAGTGCGAGATCAGCCCGACGGTCCCCCCCTCGGTGCTGTGCGACTCGGACCGCGTGCGCCAGATCCTTATCAACCTGGTGGGCAACGCGCTCAAGTTCACGGATCGCGGGTCGGTGGTGGTGCGTGTCGCGTGGGACCTGGGCATGCTCCACATATCGGTTCACGACACGGGTGTCGGGATTGAACCGGAGAAGCTCGAGTCGATCTTCGGGGCGTTCACGCAAGCGGACGAGACGCACGTGCGCCGGCATCAGGGAACGGGGCTCGGGCTTGCAATCTCGGAATCGCTCGCCAGGGGCATGGGCGGGACGCTGACGGCCACGAGCGTGCCCGGTGATGGCTCGACCTTCCGGCTGGTCGTCCCGGCCCCGGAAGCGGCCGAAAAGACTGAGCGGCTACCCGTGCCCGCTGTTCCGGCAGCGGCGTCTCCGACCGTGGGTCGGGTGCTCGTCGCCGACGACTGCGAGGATAACCGCCGCCTCATCGAGATCTTCCTCGAGCGCGAGGGGATCGATGTCTCGCTGGTCAGCAACGGGCAGGAGGCGTACGACGCCGCGATGGCCGGTCAGTACGACCTGATCGTCATGGACATGCAGATGCCGGTGCTCGATGGATACGACGCGGTGCGAAAACTGCGCGCGAGCGGGTACAACGGCATGATCATGGCGTTGACGGCGCACGCGCTGGCTTCGGACCGGGCGGCCTGCCTCGCCGCAGGCTGCGATCTGTATCAGGCGAAACCCCTCAACCGCGATGCGTTCACCGCCGACCTGGCGGCCTGCCTCGGGCGCGCACGGGCCGCGTGAGACATCGCGTCACCCATCGCTGCGTGTGACCTCGAGCCCGAGGAACGCCGCGACGGTCGCCGCGAGGCGCTCGACGCGGCCGTCCTGTCCGTTCTCCGTCTCGTCCAGCACGATGGCGCGTCGGGGCTTGTTCAGGCGCAGACGCGCGCGGAAGATGCTGGCTGTCCCCTTGCCGACGTCGGGCCCGGCCCTGCCGTGCGGGCGAGATTCATCGAGCCGCTCGAGCGAGACAGCGCTGACGTGCGCAAGGTCGAACTCGCACGGCTTGCCCGCCTCCACGATCGGCGACGTAACCCTGTACGACCCCTTGCCCGTCACGAGGTCGAGCTCAAGCCGCAGGCGCCCGACCGCGAGCGTGACGATCCCCATCCCAAAGATCGCGCCGCCGATGAGGACGCCGATCCCCATCGCAAGGTGCGGCCAGCCGATGCCGTTGGCGGCGTACATCTTGTACGCGACCGTCCCGATGATGCCCACGAGCGCGGCACCCAGGATGGTCGCGAAGACCATCCACCCGGCACCGCCGGGCACGCCGGTCAGCACGAGCCGCTCGGGGGTGTGCGATTGGATCTTCATCGGGAGTCTCTACGTGCGCGGAGCGCTGCCTATTTCCACGATCGTGCCCGTTTGCCGCGTCATGGAACGGCCGACATGCCCTCAATCACCAAACCGACTCCGACGAACCGGGTGACCTCGGCCGTCGTGAGACTGGGCGGCCGCGCGCTCATGATCGCTCCTCGGTCGGGGTGTGCGACCCCGGGCCGTGCGCCCCGTGACGCCCTGGGGCACGCAAGGATACCGCGCGCCGCACGGCGTCCGTCCCGAACCGCTCGGCGATCGCGTCCGTCGCGGCGTCCAGCGAACGCCGCTGATCGTCCGACTCTCGGTCGAACAGCGATCCCTGCCCGCGCGACTCGGTCAGGTGGCTCACCCCCGCCCCGATGAGGCGGACGGACCGGAACGACTCGGCCCAGACATCAAACAACCCGCGCGCCGCGGCGGCGATCAGGTCCGTCCGGTCCGTCGCGTCGTCCAGCGTGCGCGAGCGGGTGACGGTCTCGAAATCGCCGAACCGGATCTTGACGGTCACGGTGCGTGCGAACCGCCCCGCGCGGCGGAGTCGTCGGGCGACCTGCTCGGCCTGCGCGCTCAGAACGGCCCGGACCTCGTCCGGCTCGGCGAGGTTCTGGGCGAACGTCTGCTCGTGCGAGATGGTCTTGGAGTCGCGGTCCGTGCGCACGGGCCGGTCGTCGATCCCGCGGGCGAGGCGCCAGAGGTGGTCGCCGAAGTCCCCGAACCGGGCATTCAGCGATCCGGCGGGCACGGCGCGCAGGTCACCGATCGTGCGCACGCCCAGGCGCGCCAGCGAACGCTCGGCGGCAGGCCCGACGCCCCAGACACGCGACACGGGCAGCGGATCGAGGACTTGTTGATACGTCCCGCCCTCCAGCGCAACGAGCCCGTCGGGCTTGTCCATGTCGGACGCGAGCTTGGCGAGGTACTTGTTCGGCGCCACGCCGACGGAGCAGGTGAGCCCGGTGTCCGCCTTCACGCGCTCACGGATGCGCGCGGCGATCGTGCGCCCGTCGCCGTAGAGGGCGGCGGACCCGGTGACGTCCACGAACGCCTCGTCGATCGAGACCGGCTGGACCCTGGGCGAGAAGCTCTCGAGGATCTCAAAGACGCGGGCGCTGAGCTCTTTGTATCGGTGGAAGCTGCCCTTGACGACGACCGCGTGCGGGCAGAGCCGCCGGGCGACGGCGGTGGGCATGGCGCTATGGCACCCGAAGACGCGGGCCTCGTAGCTCGCCGCGGCGACGACGCCGCGCGGGCCCGTCCCCCCCACCAGCACCGGCTTGCCGCGCAGCTCCGGGCGGTCGAGCTGCTCGACGGACGCGAAGAACGCGTCCATATCGACGTGCAGGATGGTCCGGGCGTCCGTCATCACGTATCCGATTCGGACGCGGGGGTTCGTGGGTTCGCGCGGCGCGGGTACCCTCGGCGTGGGAGCCTTACGGGAGACGCATGACCATGACGATGACGACGATCCCCGTGCGGGCGCTGGGCACGAACGGGCCGCGCGTGTCCGAGATCGGCACCGGGCTCTGGGCCGCGGGCGGGCACTGGGGCCCGACGGACGACGAGGGCGCGATCGCCGCGATCGAGGCCTCCCTCGACGCGGGCGTGACGTTCTTCGACACCGCGGACGTCTACGGCAACGGGCACTCCGAGACGCTGCTGGGCAAGGCGATGAAGGGCCGCCGCGACCGGTTCATCGTGGGCACCAAGATCGGTTGGATGAACTACGACGGCGATGCGAACAAGTCGCAGTACGACACCGTCGAGAAGCTCATCGCCGGTGTGGACGAGGGGCTCGAGCGGATGGGGACGGACTACGTCGATCTCATCCAGTGCCACGTCTTCTACCCCGAGCCCAACACGCATGTGTTCGTCGAGGGGTTCCGGAAGATGAAGGAGCAGGGCAAGGTCCGCGCGTTCGGCGTGAGCACGGCGGACCTCGAGCACATCAAGACCTTCAACGCGCACGGCGACCTCGACGCGATCCAGATCGACTACTCGATCCTCAACCGCACCCCTGAGACGGGCGTCTTTCCCTACTGCCGCGAGCACGGGATCGGGGTGATCGTGCGCGGACCCCTGGCGATGGGGATCCTGACGGGCAAGTTCGACGCGGACAACCCGCCCGAGTTCGAGGGCGACGACTTCCGCAAGGCGTGGATCGACGACCCCGAACAGAACGAGCAGTTCCGGGCCGATCTCAGGACCGTCGAGTCCCTCCGCCCGCTTGCAGCGGGCGGTGAGACGCTCAGCCAGCTCGCGCTCCGGTTCGTTCTCGCCAACGAGGCGGTCACGACGGTGATCCCCGGGGCCCGGAATCGGCGGCAGGCGGAGCTCAACACCGGGGCGGCGGCGTTCGGGGCGATGGAGGCCGAGACCCGCGCCAGGATCGACGCGATCGTGCCGCCCGGGGGCGGTCGGACAATCTGGCCCGCGTGACACCCGTGGTTGCATGTGTTTGTATTCTAGTCGGTGCCGCTTGAGAATCTCTCCGCTTTGGGCCCGAATGGGGTCCGAAACGGGAATATTCGGGGAACAAGGCGGCCTGAGGGCGTATTGGTAGAGGACGAGATTTGCCGAACCGGGCGGACGAGTGCGTCGCTTCGTGGCGGTTCGGAGGCAGAGATTCACCCACCTGATTGAGGAGTTCTTCCGATGACCACCAAGGCGATGCTGGCCGCCCTCGCGATGTGTTGCACCACCGCGATGGCATGCCCCGAATCCGAGAAATCGACGGTCCAAACCGTCTCCAACGAGACGAAGACCGAGTGCGTGCTCGCGTGCGACGAAGCGAAGGTCCAGACGGTCGCTGACACCAAGAGCGACTGCACCAAGACCTGCGACGGCACCGGCGCGGCGGTCCAGACCGTCGCCAACGAGACCAAGAGCGACTGCGCCAAGGCCTGCGATGGCGCGAGCGTGCAGACCGTCGCGGACACCAAGTCGGACTGCTCGAAGAGCTGCGATGCCACGGGCGCCGCGGTCCAGACCGTTGCGAACGAGTCGAAGGGTGACTGCTGCGGCGATTGCACCACAGCGCCGAACTGCGAGACCAAGTGCGAGGGCACCTCGGTCCAGACCGTCGCGTACGGCGAGGGCGACTGCTCGAAGTCGTGCCCGCTCGAGGCGGCGTTCCCCGTCATGCTCATGAAGGTCGGCGACGAGACCACCCAGTGCTCGGACAACGCCGCCAAGATGTGCGACAAGACCGGCAAGTCGATGACCTACCTCGTCAGCGGCAAGGAGTACAACTGCTCGGTCGAGGCAAAGGAAGCCCAGTACGCCGCGATGAAGGACATGCTCGCGTCGATGACGCACGTCAGCTTCAACGTTGATGGCAAGCACACCGAGTGCCCGGTCGGCGCCAAGATCGCGTGCGAGAGCACCGGCAAGGCGATGAAGTACCAGGTCGGCACGCTCGTCTTCGACGACGCGGGCGCGGCGATCCAGGCCGCCGCGATGGCGCGTGCCGCGATCCACCAGGTCAAGATGACCTACGAGGTCGCCGGCGAGAAGATGGAGTGCTCGACCAAGGCGTGCGACATGGCCGCCACCTGCGAGACCAAGTCTGTCACGTACGTCGTGAACGACAAGAAGACCGGGTGCGAGAAGACCGCGGAGTTCAACCTGGTCGAGGCCCAGCTGATGGCCGCGATCGACGGCGTCCGCAAGTCGCTGAGCTAACGCCCAGAGCACGCAGCGGAGCCCGATCCGCTGAACGAAGAAGGGGCGGCTGGGCTGATGCCCGGTCGCCCCTTTCTCTTGCGCTCAGCCGCGGAGTTGGAGATCCGTGAACCGCTCGCGGCAGAAGGCGGCGTCCGCGTCGGTGAAGGGGGTGTCCGTCCCGCCTCGGACGTTGCACCTCGCCTGACGCTCGTTGCGGAACCCCGGGATGACGGAGCAGACGTTCGGGTGGGCCGCGACGAACCGGCACGCGGCGGACGCGAGGTCCTCGACCGAATCGCCGAACCGACCCTTGAGCTCGCCCATCAGGGGCTTGAGCTGGCGGAGCCGGTCGGTGCCGAAGTCGGCGTTGCCCGTGCGGATGTCGCCCTCGTCGAAGCTCGGCGGGTTCTCGGGGTCGAACTTGTCGAGCAGCAGCCCCTGGGCGAGCGGGGAGAACGCGACGTAGCTGATCTCGTTCGCGCTCATCAACTCCTGCACCTTCGCGCCGGGGCGGATGAAGTTGTCGAAGAGCATGCTCGCCCAGCTCTGGAAGACCTGGGGCTTAAGCACCTCGACGGAGCGCGCGAACCCGGCGTCCGAGTAGGCGCTCTGCCCGATCACGCGGATCTTGCCCTCGTCGCGCAGCTTGTGGACCTCGGCGGCGGCCTCAGGAAGATTGCCCGGCTCGCCATCGGGAGCCCAGTTGTCGTGGTGCAGGTAGTAGATGTCGATGTGGTCCACCCGCATGTTGCGCAGCGACTGCTCGCACTGGTGGCGGATGGCGTGCGGCTCGTACGCGTGGCGGTGGGTGCCGGCGAAGTGGCCGGTCTTGGTCGCGATGACGACATCGTCGCGGTTGACGCCGAGCTTGGTCAGGCAGTCGCCCAGCATGCGTTCGGCGCGCCCGTTGCCGTAGATGTCGGCGTTGTCGAAGTGCGTGACGCCCGCGTCGAGCCCGGCCTTGATGCCCGCGAGGACCTCGTCTTCGTTCACGTCGCCCCACCCGATGGGGTTGCCGTTGGCGAGCGACCAGTTGGGCCCGCCCATGGTCCAGCAGCCGAACCCGATCTCGGAGACCTTGACATCGCTCGATCCGACGGCATGGTATCGCATGGCGTTCCTCCTCAGGGGCGAACCGTAGGAAGGCCGGGCGTGTCGGCTCTCACGCGCAGCCGGACAAGTATGAGTCAACGAACGCGTCAAGATCATCGAAATTGAGCACGCCATCGCCTGTCAGGTCCGCAGTGGGATCCGCTGAGAGGAATGCTGAAACAAACACGGAGATGTCGTCGAGATCGAGCGTGCCGTCTGTGTTCACATCCGCGAGGCAATTCGGGCAGTCGGCTGTGTCGTAAACCCTCAACTGCCCGTTCGAGGAGCTGGGCCAACCCCGGGTCGCGGACACGAGGACACGATCGCCCACAACCTCCAACTGTCGCAGCGACCAGGGATCCGCGTGCGCTTGCGCAAGGATCGTGTGTTCTGCAGGATCCGAGACATCCACGACGAAGATCCCCTCATTTCCGCACGTGACCTGGAGGTGATCTCCCTTGAGGGCAAGGTCGTAGCAGCCGAGCATGGGGGTCGACGACAGAACCTCCGGGGCCGAGGGGTCGGCGACATCGACCGCCGTCAACTTCTGCCCGTCCGTAACGTACAGCACCTGGTCCCGGAGCAAGAACGCAACGGCTACGCCCTCGATCGGAAACTCGCTGAGCTGAACCGGCTGGTTCGGATTGATGTACCTGATGACGCGGACGACACGGCTCGTCTCGTCTGACGCGAAGCAAAGGTCGCCTGACACGAGCAACGTTCGGACCTTGCCCATTTCGAACATGCTCCGGGGCCAAAGCGAGGTGGGGCTGTGCATGTACAGCCCCTGAATGCCGGTCGGGGAGCCGAGACGCCCCACGAGTAGGGTACTTCCCATCTTCCCGAACGCTTGTGCATTCTCCTGACGCGCAACGATGAACGTTGGGTCTCGCGGGTCGGCGAGATCAAACATTCGCCACCAAGCGGTCCACTGGGTTGCCAGAAACAAGATTCCGTCAGATACAAAAAGTACGTCGCCGAGCCTTGTCTCGGATTCCGCGATGGTCCCGATGAAGACCGGTGCATCTGGGTCTGCGATGTCGTACATGTGGATATCGTCGTGAGCCACCCCGACATAGGCCACCGACCCCTCGATCACCATCGGATCCGCGCCCCCAACCGTCTCGAACCACGAGCTGATGTACGGCTGCGGAAGCGTGTTGGTATCGACGACGTGGAGCTCGACGGGATTGGCCGTGCCGTTTACCGATGGGTAGACGAGCGTTCCCCCGGGAGTGAGTGCCATCGCGTAGGCGTCGCCTCGGCTGGGGTACGCCGACACGCGCCCGGGAGTCGTTGGATCGCTGATATCAACAACTTCAACGCCGCTTTGATGGACAACGTAGGCAAGGTCGTTGGCGATGCGCATCCCGCTCGGCCATGATGGAATCCCGATGGACCCTACCTCAAACGCGTTCGCCGGATCGCTTACATCGATCAGTTTCAACTCACCCCGCGTAGAACCCGGGCTCATTGCGGCGCACAGGATGTGGCCGCTAGATCTAAGATCCCGTGCGGTGTAATACATGCCCTCGAGAGATCCGGTCATCACGGGCACCGCTGGGTCAGATACGTCAAAGATCAAGAGACCGGAATCAGCCCCTCCCGCGACAAATGCGAGATCGCCCGACACGTGGATCTCCTCTGCACCCGGCACCGGAACCTCGGCGATCATTTCTATCTCGCCAGGATCGCGGACATCCAGTATCAGGAGGTGGCGCTCATTTTCAAGACTGCCGGCCGCGTATAGAACCCCATCGACCACGCGGATCGAATATAACCTCGAAACCGGATACTCCGAAACGAAAGACCCCTGCAAAGTGGGGGCTTCGGGGTCCGACACGTCGTAGACATCGATCAGGCGATCGTCGGTTGCAAGGTACAGCGTCGTGCCGTCGACTGCCATTTCCAATTGCAGCGACGTGACACCAAACTCGCTGACGACGCGAGAACTCTCGGGCGTTCGAACATCGATGATCGAAACCACCGCAGAACTGACCGGACTCGAGTTGATACCACTAAGACAATACACACGTTCGTCAACGCTCTCGATGTGTCGAACGAGCCCGGGGTGAACATCCAAGGTTGCGACGATGTCACGCTGGGCGCACTGCAATCCTTCATCTGCACGCGCAACAACCCCCCAGAACAAGATAATTACCAGCAGGGACACTTTCATTCATCCACTCCGTCTGGCACACGGTACCGCAGTATCAGCTTCAGGCCAGGTTCCCAGCACACCGTACCAATTGCAAGAAGAAAGAGCCCGGGCGCTGGGCGCCCGGGCTCGGTGTGATCACCCAATTGTTCGCGGCTCTTACGGGCAGCCGGCGAGGAACCCGGTGACGAAGCAGTCGATGTCATCGACGTTCAGGGTGCCGTTGCCGTCGCAGTCGGCGCCCGCGAGGTCGGAACCCAGGAACGCCGCGACGAAGCAGTCGATGTCATCGACATTGAGCGACCCGCTGCCGTCGCAGTCGGCGAAGCAGGCAACGCCGGCCGGTTCGACGGTGATGACCGTGCCCGACGTGGTGACCTCGCACCCGGCGGCGGAGGCCATCACGAGGTCGTAGGTCCCGTCGTCCGCGGGCGTGGCGCCCGTGATGGTGAGGTTCGCCGTGGTGGCGCCGGAGACGTTCCCGCCGTTCACGACGTTCACGCCGTCCTTGCGCCACTGGAACGTGACGGCCCCGAGCTGGGAGACGAACAGGTTGATGTTGTCGCCCTCGTCGAGATCGAGGGTCGCCGGGGGCTCGGAGATGATGCCGGGCCCGGTGTCCACGGTGACCATCGCCGCGTTCGACTCGGCGGTGCACTCGGTGCCCGTGTCCGTGATCTCGCAGGAGTAGGAGCCCTCGTCCGCCGCGGAGAGGTTGGAGATGGTGAGCTGGAGGGTGGTGGCGCCCGAGATGTTGCCGCCGTTGACGAGCGGGGTGCCGTCCTTCATCCACTGGTAGTCGGCCCCGACGAGCGCCTGGGCGATGAGCGAGACCTGCCCGCCGGCGCAGTCGGATTGATCGGTCGGCTGGATGAGGAAGCCGGGCTCGACGCATGCGGGGTAGTCAAAGCCGATGAAGTCGAACATGTCGGTGTCGGCGTCGGAGTAGTACCCGCGTCCGATGAAGGTCTGCCCGCCGGACAGAGCCGGGTCCATGAGCCCGATGTTGCTGCCCTGCTCGCGGAAGTGCGACGCCTGCCAGGGGTTGCCGTCGGACATGCGGTACTCGGCGGAGATGAGGTCGGAGTTCGCGTCGTCGTTGGGGTTGTTGAAATCGACGGTGCGCGGGGTGGTGCCGAACTCAGACAGCGAGTCCGGGTTGTAGTCGCCCGAGCCGTCGGTTCGCTGGAAGCGGACGAGGTCGATCGCCTCGATATCACTCGTTCGGAAGTCGGCGCCCGAGGCGAATCCCATCGCGTGCCCGACCTCGTGGATGACGACATCGACGAGGCTCTGCGCGCTGCCCGGGACGCCGTTCGCGGGGTTGTAGTCCCAATTAAAGGCGTTGTTGTAGGTCATGCTGCCCGACTGCCCGCCGAGCGAGCCGACGGTCGCGCGGTAGACCGTGCGCGTCAGCCAGACGCGGTTCTCGTTGGTCACGTTCGTGTTGCTCGCGTTGTAGCGGACCGGGATGGTCGAGCCCGAGGGCAGCGAGGTCTGCAGCGTGTCGTCGGCGTCCATGTCCGCGATCAGCGCGTCGCGGTACTCGGGGTACGTCACGGCGAGATAGTTCGAGCTCGTCGCGCCGAGAACGCCCGAGCCGAGGTTCGCGAACGAAACCGAGACGTTGATGTCGATCGGGTCGCTGAACTGCGACTCGATGAAGTTCTCGGCGATGGTGAACGCTCCGGGCGCGTCGGCCGGGATGGACCCGCTGAGCGTGAAGATGACGTTGATCCCCGCGCCGCGGGTGCCCGAGTCCACGACGATGGGCTGGGTCTCGGCGTCGATGATCTGCTGGTGGGTGGTCGCGATCTGCGCGAGGTCGGCCTGGGTCATCGCCGTCGGGCCGCCGGCGCAGATGGGGCGCCAGACGGTCTCGGTGGGGACGACAACCTTCTCGCCCGTCGCGCCGATGGTGACGGACTCCACGCCGGTGTCGATGCGGAGGACAGGGGATGTCGGCTCGGAAACAACGCCGCGCCGGGCCCGCTCGGGGGCCTCGGCGAGCGCGCTGCCGCAGACACTCAGGAGCGTCGCGGTGATGGTCATTGCACGGAACATGGTGGTCTTCTCCATTGGAATCTCAGAGGCAATGCGTGGTCGTGTCGGTGAGTCTTAGGGGCAGCCGGCGAGGAACGCGGCGACGAAGCAGTCCACGTCGTCCACGTTCAGCGCACCGTTGCCGTCACAGTCGGCGATGCTCAGATCGCTCGCGAGGAAGCCGGCGACGAAGCAATCGATGTCGTCAACGTTGGTGGTGCCGTTGCCGTCGCAATCGCCCTCGCACGGGGTGCCGGCGACGACGGTGAACTCGCCGACCCACGGATCCCACCCGCCGGCGGCGTTCTCGTCGGTCTGCCCGACCGCCCAGAACGTCGTGCCGTCGTCGGGGTCGATGGCGATGTCGTAATAGTCGCCCCAACGCCCCGACGTGCCGTTGATGTTGCCTTGGCGGACCAGGACGGGGTCGCCCATGACGCCGGGCCCGTCGTCGGTGTTGCGCCCGGTGACGTACATCGCGACGCGCTGGGATGTCGAGCTGGACCCGAACACCATGCCGAGCGAGCCGTCGTTGTTGGGATAGATGGCGGGGAAGTAGGAGTAGATGCCCGGGCCCATGTCGATCTCGCCGGACTGAACGAGCGAGACGCCGCCCGAGCTGGGCCAGTCGCCCGTGTCGAACTCGTACCAGCGGGCGTTGTCCTTGCCGTCGGTGAAGACGGTGTGAGCGACGTACGCGCTGTCGTTGCGCCAGGCGCAGTTCATGATGCGGGACCCGACGACGGAGATGGACCCGCCGCCGTTGACGGGCGCGTCAATGGCGCCCGCGTACCCGGGGACGCCGACGTCGGTGCTGGTCAGCGCCGGCGCGGTGACGGGGTCGGTGATCGCGTGGATGCGGATCGTGGAGCCCGGGCCCTCGGAGGCGAAGTAGGCGCCGTCGTCGTTGTTCCCGAAGTGCTGGCACGCCTGGACGGACGCGGACCCGCCGTCGCGGAATGTGGAGTAGACGGCGGGGTTGCCCGAGAGCATCGGGGTCTTGTCGAAGACGCGGAAGCCCGCCCCGCCGAACCCGCTGCCCCCGCCGGAGAGGATGAACAGATTGCTCGTAACGTAGTACGCGTCCTGGTCGAAGCTCAGGCCCGGGTAATCCCACCAGTAGGTGCTCGACCCGATGGTGGTCACGGCGTCCGTGCGGTACTTGTACCACACGCCGTTGGGGTCCGAGTCGTCGGAGACGGCGATCGTGACGTACGCCGTCGAGGAGTAGACCTCGAGCGCGAGCACGACGAAGCGGTCGGCGTAGTGGTCGTAGAAGCACTTGGGATCGAACGCGAAGTTGCCCGCGCCGACCGTCTCGAAGAACCCGGGCGAGCCCTGCGAGCCGAGGATCGCCTGGAACTGCAGCGTGCCCGACTTCGTGTAGAACGCGAGCGACTGGTTCACCGTCACCACGACGTGGTTCGGCCCGACCGCGAGCGCGGGATCCGGCGGAACCCACCCGGTGCTGTTCAGCGCCGAGAAACTCGACTCGAGCGTCGCGCGCGGGACAGACGCGAGCGCGCCGTCGATCGTCATGTCATTCATCGCGTCCGGTGCCATCGAGCCCGGCCGCTGGTGCGGCGGGAGGATGACCTTCGTGCCGCGCGACTTGCCGTCGATCGACGACACGTCCTGGATCTGATTCGGGAAGGTGCGCGTGTCGATGATCTCGACCTCGGTCGATCCCCACGCGACGTCGCCGGGCTCGGTCAGGTCGAAGACCTGCTCCTGCACGACGCCCTCTTCGGTGAGCAGCTCGAACGGCGGCGCCGCCCGGTCCGGGACCGCGACCGCATCGCCCGCGGTCGTGTTGTGCAGCGAGCACCCGCCCGCCGCCAGAACCAGCGCGCCGACACCCAACGCGCTGACGGTTCGTGCCATCGTCATCCCCTGCTCCTTGATTCACAACGCGGCGGGTTCCCCCACCGCTCAGTATCTGTTTGGGTCACCGGCGGGAATCCGCCCCCTTTGGATACCACAACCTTCGCAGGATTCCAAGGACGGTTGCCCCATCGATTGACGGGCTTGCACCATCGTGCGGGTCGGGCTCACCCGCCGGACACCTTCGGGGGGTCCAGATCAAGGTTTGAGCCCGAGAACCGGGCATTCGTCGGCGGGGCGGTCCGGGCCTCGCTTTCTGCCCGTTCCGCCGCGATCGACCCGTCGGGACGGACGAGATACCCCAGATCCCCAGCCGAGAGCGCCTCGACGTGACCATCGACGAACGCGACGGTCGCCCGGCCCGAATGCCGCTCGTGCGGGCCCGACCGGTGCTCCGGGGCCCGGTTTCGGCGGTCGGCGAAGTCGGACCCCTCGACCAGGCGGGGCGGGTCGAGCGCGTACCCGTGCCCGCCCTCGGCGAGCAGTTCCGGATCGCGCGAACCGTCGGCCAGATTCTGCGTGCGCAGCGCCTCGGGCTTGCCCGCCGCGGTCCCCAGCGCGTCAGCGAACATCACCGTGTCGCCCACGAGCGAGCTGGCGCGCACCGGAAAGTTGATAAACCCGGCCGTCTCGTCGTCGTCGCGGAACCGCGTGTTGCCAAGGAACTGGTAGTTGTACCCCCAGCCGAAATTCCGCGTGGACGTCCAGCCGCGTGCTTCAGGGCAAAAAAACACGTCCGACCCGTTCACCGGCAGCGCGTGCTCGTCGGCGAGGTCGGGCGAGGGCCGGGCGTACGCGTCGAACCCCGCCGCCGCACCGATGACGGCGAACCAGCGCGGGCGGTAGTGATCACCGTTGCCCAGCGGGTAGACATTGAGCTCCTCGTCGGCGTACCGACCGGGCTGACCCGGGACGGAGAGGTCGTCGAAGTCATTGGCGTAGATCTGCCACCCCGTCGCGACCTGGCGCTGGCGCGACGAGCACACGAGCTGCCGCGCCGTCAGGCGCGCCTTGCCCAGCGCGGGCAGGAGGATCCCGATCAGGATCGCGATGATCGCGATCACGACCAGCAGCTCGATCAGGGTGAAGGCCCGCCCGGGAGCGGGCATCGGGATGGGTCGTCGTATGGGCATGCAAAAACCGCCGGCCGGAGCCGACGGTATCGGTGATTCGCACGCGGAGCTTGCGGGGTTGCGGCGGGCTCAGGGGCAACCGGCGAGGAACCCTGCGACGAAGCAATCGATGTCGTCGAGATTCAGCGTGCCAGACCCGTCACAGTCCGCCCCGGCGAGGTTCGAGCTCAGGAACGCCGCGACGAAGCAGTCGATGTCGTCGAGGTTCAGCGTGCCAGACCCGTCGCAGTCCGCGACGCACGCGGCGGGCGCCTGGACCTCGATCGGCCCGAGGTCCACGATCGGTGCCCCGCCCACGCCCGAGTCGGTCGCGCTGGGGTCATCCACGAACCGCGGGTTGCCCGCGAGATCGAGCGGCAGCGCCTCGAGCACGTCGAGGTCGCCATCGGCATCGAGGGTGTCGGCGGGCAGGGCCGCGTTGTCGCCGGCGTCGATCGCGGGCGAACCGGCGAGCAGGGTGTAGTCCGCGTTCGCCGCGTCGGCGAAGAGCGGGTCGTCGCCCGAGCCGACGCCCGGGATGGTGCCGTCCCACTGATCGATGATCACGCGGTCAACGATGACGCCGGTCTTGGTCGGGTTGGAGTAGAAGTTGTTGCCCTGGTTGTTCACCACGCCGCCGGCGGTGTTGTTCCAGAAGATCGAGTTCTGGACGACGAGGTCGTTGGTGTTGCCGACGAATCCCGATCCGTTGTTCGTAAACGCGTTCGGCGCGGTGTTGTCGGCGACGACGTTGTTGATGAACCGCGTGCCGTCGGCGAGGCGGACAGAAACCGTGCTCACATACGGAAACGAGGACGTGTTGTGCGCGAAGACGCACCCGGCAATCGTCGGCTGCCCGCCGATGACGTACATGCCCGAGACGCCCTCCTGCACGGCGTTGTGCGTGACGGTGTTGTTGATGAACAGGTTCTCGTCACCCGACCTGTCGCCCGAGAGGTAGACCGGCGCCCACCCCTCGACCAGGATCGGCCCGGGCGCGAAGCTGCCCCACCGCGTGACGCTCTCGTTGCGCGAGAAATCAGACCCGTAGATCCGCGAGACGGTCTGGTCGTGGATGCCCGCGGCCACCGCTGCCCCATGCCCCTGCTCATGGCGAAGCGCGGATTGAATACGCTGGACCCTGGCCAACTGCTGGCCCTGCAGGCCACGGATCCTGGTTCGCGGCGGGACTTTGAGATTTTTGCCCGTCAGAGCGGTCACGAACTGCTTCGAGCTGACGATGTCGAAGAAGGCTACTATTTCTTACTGAGGAAACGCTGACCGTGCTCGAGATCTTCCACAAGTGGTATGAACGCTACCTGTTCGAAGAAGAGTCGGTGCTGCTGCTCGGTCTTCTGCTTCTGTCGCTGATACTGCTGGCGACCATCGGCGACATTCTGGC
>JAUHXM010000110.1 GCA_030426605.1 Phycisphaerae bacterium
TCACCCGGTGCCGTGCGGAACCGGCCCCACGCGGCGGTCGGTACTCTGACGCCCAGCGACGCCGCTCGCGGGTTGGGTAGACGCGACACTATTCGGTACATGGAGGGAGGTGAACTCGAGCCAGAATCATGATCAAGCGCCAACACGTCGGCGGTGATCCACGATTGCTCGACCCGGTGAGCGAGGTGATCTATAGACATCGCGCGGCGGCTCGATGCTCGCCGTCTGGCCGGGTGTCACAATCTGCTGGCCGCGCTGACATCCGGAACAACGCGCCCGGGCAGATCGACGCCCGAATTTTCGGCTCGCTCACGGTTCTGACGAATGTCCCGGCGCCGGGTGCGGCGGGCCTGTTCGGGCTCGGCGGCCTGGTGGCGGCACGCCGGCGCCGTTGAAGGAGATTCCCTCCAGAGGCTATATATCAGGGTTCTGAAAGCTTCGACCGATTCTGCTCGCTTCTCTTGACACGCGGGGGAGAGGGGTTAGAGTTTGGCCATGGCATTCTCGTTCCGTCATCATCACCACCATGCGCATGCAGCCCGGGAGCCGGGGGTGGTGTCGAACTGACGGGGTGAGTCTCCCCCGACGAGCCTACCCAACGCCGGCCCCGAGCCGGCGTTTTTCGTGCCCGCGTCGGGCGCGCGCCGGTGAGTGGGCCGGTTCCGTACAGGAGCCAGCCGTGGAACGCGAACAACGACGTGAGCTGATCCGATTCGCGATCCCGAAGGGTCGCATGTACGACGCCGTCGTGCGTCTGCTCAGCGACGCGGGCGTCCGGGTCAGCTCGACCTCGCGGGACTACCGCCCATCGATCGGGCTTGACGGGTACGAGGCCAAGATCCTCAAGCCCCGGGCGATCGTCGAGATGCTCGCCCGCGGCGACCGCGACCTCGGGTTCGCGGGCGCCGACTGGGTCGCCGAGCACGGCGTTGATCTCGTCGAGCTCCTCGACACCGGGTTCGACCCCGTACGTCTGGTCGCGGCGGCGCCCGCGTCCATCCTCGACAACGGCGGGTTCCCGAAACGACCGCTCATCGTCGCGTCCGAGTACACCTCGATCGCCGCCCGATGGGTCGCAGAGAAGGGGCTCGACGCCCGCGTGGTCCGGTCGTACGGCGCGACGGAGGTGCTCCCCCCCGAGGACGCGGACTGCATCATCGACAACACCTCGACGGGCTCGACCCTGACCGCGAATAACCTACGCATCGTCGATGACTTGATGGGCTCGACGACGCGTCTGTACGCGTCGCGCCCCGCGATGGAGGACCGCGCCAGGCGGCGCGAGATCGAGCGGTTCATGATGCTGGTCGGGTCGGTGCTCGAGGCTCGGGCGCGGGCCCTGATCGAGGTCAACGTCCCCGCGGACCGGCTTGACGCGGTGATCGAGGTGCTGCCGTGCATGCGCGAGCCAACCGTCGCGTCGCTCCGCGGCGACTCGGGGTACGCCGTCAAGGTGGCGGTCCCCCGGTCGTCGCTCGCGGTCGTGATCCCCAAGGTCAAGCGGTGCGGCGGCACGGACATCATCGTCACAACCCCCGAGCAGATCGTGCTGTGACCCGATGAGCAACTTCACCAACCAACCCGACCTGCGCCCCGCGGTGCGGCTCGCAAACGTCCGGGCGTACGATCCACCGGCGCGGCGGTGGACGACTGACCTGCGCCTCGACGCGAACGAGGGGGCGCCGCCGGGGGGGCCGGTCTTCACCGCGCTGCGCGCGTGCGACTCGGAGTCACTCCGCCGATACCCGGACACGGGCTCTCTCGAAGCGAGCATCGCCGGGCGGTGGGGGATCGACCCGCACCGCGTAGTCGTGACCAACGGCGGGGACGACGCGATCGACCGCGTGTGCCGGGCCATGCTTGAGCCTGGACGGTGCTTGCTCACCCACACGCCGACGTTCGAGATGATCCCGCGCGGGGCGCGGCTCGCGGATGCCGAGGTCACTACGGTCGCGTGGTGCGGCGGTGCCTTCCCGGAGGCCGCGTTTTTGAACGCCATCACGCCCGGCACCGGGCTCGTCGCGCTCGTCACGCCGAACAACCCGACAGGCGGCGTGATCCCGAAGGCAGCGATCGCGAGCATCGCCCAACGTGCGAGGTCGGTCGGCGCCGCGGTGCTGCTGGATCTGGCGTACATCGATTTCGCCGACGACGACCCGACGCCTGGCGTGCTCGATCTGGACAACGTCGTGGTGATGCGCACGTTCTCGAAGGCGTACGGGCTGGCGGGGCTGCGCGTCGGGTACGCGATCTCACCGCAAATGATCGCGGGCTGGCTGCGCGCGGCGGGCGGGCCCTACCCCGTTCCCGGGGTCTCGATCGCCGGGGCCTCGGCCGCGTGGGAAACCGGGGCGGACGCGTACGTGCGCGCGGTCCGGTCCGAACGGAGCGGGCTCGTCGAACTCTGCGCCGAGCACGGGCTGCCGACGCTGCCGACCCAGGCGAATTTCGTCACGGTGTGTTCCGAGCGCGCGGGCTGGGTCCGCGACGCGCTCGGGTCGCTTGGGATCGCGGTCCGCCTATTGGACAGCGCGGCGTCGCCCGGGCTCTGCCGGATCACGCTGCCCGGCGACGCGGGGGCGTACGCGCGCCTGTCCGAGGCGATCGCCGTCGCCGCGAGCCCGCAGGCCCTGCTCCTCGACCTCGACGGCGTGCTCGCGGATGTCTCGTCGTCCTACCGGCGGGCCATCATTGAAACCGCGGCTTCGTTCGGGGTGACGCTGACACCAGGCGACATCGCCGCCGCGAAAGCAGCGGGCAACGCAAACAACGACTGGGAGCTGACGCGCCGGCTGCTCGCGAACCGCGGCGTGGATGCCGCACTGACGCAGGTTGTGGATGCCTTTCAGAGTGTCTACCTCGGTGGTCGCGCATGCCCCGGGCTACGCGAGAGCGAGCGTCTGATCCCGGACGCGGCGCTGCTGCGCACGCTGCGCGGGCGTCTCCCGCTCGCGATCGTGACCGGGCGCCCGCGAGACGAGGCCGAGTGGTTCTTGCAGCGGTCGGGCGTGCGGGCGTGCTTCGACACCGTCGTGGCGATGGAGGACGCGCCCGCGAAACCCGCGGCGGACGGCGTCCGGCTCGCGATGAGCACGCTCGGGGTCGATCGGGCCTGGATGATCGGCGACACGCCCGACGACGCGGCTGCCGCCCGGGCGGCGGGTGTCGTTCCCATCGGCGTCTGCGCGCCGGCGGAGCCGGACACGGCGTCCACCCTCGAGCGCGCCGGCGTGGCCCGCGTGCTCCGCGATCTCTCAGAACTTCAGGAGGTGTTGCCATGACCGACCCGCGGCGTGCCGAAGTCTCACGGAGCACTTCGGAAACCACCGTCAGCTGCTCGATCGCCCTCGATGGCACCGGCATCTGCGAAGCTCGGACAGGGCTGGGCTTTCTCGATCACATGCTCGACGCGCTCGCGCGTCATGCGCGGATCGACCTCCGGATCGACGCCGAGGGCGATCTTGCGGTGGACGACCACCACACGGTCGAGGACGTCGCGATCGTGCTCGGGCGAGCGATCGACCAGGCCCTCGGCGATCGGTTGGGCATCGCGCGGTTCGGCTGGGCGTACGCCCCCCTGGACGAGGCGTTGGCGCGCGTCGTGATCGACCTCTCGGGCCGGTCGCACGCGTCGGTCAGCCTCGGGTTCAGGCGCGAGCGGCTGGGCGATGTGGCGTGCGAGAACATCCCGCACTTCTTCGTGACGCTCGCCGCGAACGCGCGGTGCGCCGTCCACGCGGACGTGATCCGGGCGGACAACGACCACCACCGCGCGGAAGCGGCGTTTAAGGCACTCGCTCTGGCGCTGCGCCAGGCTGTGGCGCGCGATACGGGCGCCGTCGGGGTGCCCTCGACGAAGGGAACGCTGTGATGAGGGCAAGCATTGTGCGCACGGGTGTCGCGAACACGGCGTCCGTCCGCGCCGCGTTCGAGCGGTTCGGGGTGACCACAAATGTGACGACCGATCCCGGCGCTGTCCGCGACGCCGAGCTGGCCGTGCTCCCCGGCGTGGGATCGTTCGGGGCGGGCATGCGATCGCTCCGAGAGTCAGGGATGGATGCCGCGATCACCGATCGCGTGCGCTCAGGGCTGCCCACGCTCGCGATCTGCCTGGGCCTTCAGCTGCTGGCGAGGGAGTCGGACGAGTCGCCCGGCGTGCGCGGGCTCGGGGTCATCGACGCCGCTGTCACCCGGTTCCCCGATGGCGTCCGCACGCCGCAGTTCGGGTGGAACCGCGTGCAGCCCTCGGCACCAGGCCCGGTCGACACGGGGCACGCGTACTTCGCGAACTCGTACCGGATGACCACGGCGCCATCCGGGTGGGACGCGGCGATCACCGATCACGGCGGGCCGTTTGTCTCCGCGATGTGGCACGGGCGCGTGCTCGCCTGCCAGTTCCACCCCGAGCTCAGCGGCCAGTGGGGTCAACGCATACTCGAGCGGTGGGCGCTCGCCGAGGAGGTGTCGTCATGCTGACCAGGCGGATCATCCCGTGCCTTGATGTCCGCGACGGTCGGGTGGTCAAGGGCGTTCGGTTCGCGGGGCTGCGCGACGCGGGCGACCCCGTGGCGCGCGCGACGGCATACGCGGAGCAGGGCGCGGACGAGCTGGTCATCCTTGACGTCTCGGCGACCGCCGAGGACCGCGACGCGTGCGCGCGCACCGTCTCACTGGTGCGGAAGGCGATCGCGGTCCCGATCACGGTGGGCGGCGGGGTGCGCACGATCGAGCACGCCCTCAGGCTGCTCGAGGCGGGCGCGGACAAGGTCGCGCTGAACACAGCCGCGGTCGAACGCCCCGATCTGCTCCGCGAGCTCGCCGACCTCGTCGGCACACAGTGCGTCGTGCTCGCGCTGGACGCGGCCAGGCAAGGCGGCGCGTTCTGGGAAGTCGTCACCCGCTCGGGCAGGTCGCGCACGGGCCTCGACGCCCTGGAATGGGCCGCGCAAGCCCAAACGCTCGGCACCGGCGAGATCCTGCTGACCAGCTGGGACCGCGACGGCACGCGCGAGGGGTACGACCTCCCGCTGCTGCGCGCCATGTCGGCCCGCGTGGGCATTCCCATCATCGCGTCGGGCGGTGCGGACTCGCCCGCCCACATGATCGAGGCGCTCGAGTCC
Organism: Phycisphaerae bacterium; assembly: GCA_030426605.1. Lineage (GTDB taxonomy): Bacteria > Planctomycetota > Phycisphaerae > Phycisphaerales > UBA1924 > BQJQ01. The sequence continues at coordinate 5,121 of JAUHXM010000110.1, forward strand.
GGCGCGGACGCTGTGCTCGCGGCGTCCATCTTCCACGACAACGACACCACCGTCGCCGACGTGAAGCGAGAGCTCGCAGCGGCGGGCCTGGAGATCCGCCCATGATCGTCCCCTCCATCGATCTACGCGATGGGTCCGCCGTCCAGCTCATCGGGGGCAAGGAGCTCGCGATCGACGCGGGCGACCCGAGGCCCATCGCCGAGTCGTTCGCGCGGGTCGGAGAGGTCGCCGTGATCGACCTCGACGCCGCGATGTCCCGAGGGTCCAATGAAGGGGTCGTCCGAGAGCTGCTGCGCATCGCGCCCTGCCGCGTGGGCGGAGGGATCCGTGATGTCGGCTCGGCGATCCGCTGGCTCGACGCCGGGGCCGTCAGGGTGATCCTCGGCACCGCGGCGCGGGCGGAGATCCTGCGCGAACTCCCGAGGGAGCGCGTGATCGCGGCGCTCGACGCCGTGGACGGCGAGGTGGTCGTCGAGGGCTGGGCCGAGCGCACCGGGCAGCGCGTCGAGGACCGGATCGATGAACTGAAGGAACACGTCGGCGGGTTCCTCATCACCCTCGTCGAGCGCGAGGGGCGGATGACCGGGCTGCCGGCAGAGCGCGTGCGCGAGCTCGTCGCCCGGGCGGCGCCGGCGCGGCTGACCATCGCGGGCGGGGTGCGCAGCACGCACGACATCGCGATGGCCGACGAGCTGGGGGCCGATGCCCAAGTCGGCATGGCGCTCTACACAGGGGCCATCGGTCTATCCGAAGCGTTCGCCGCGCCGCTGCGCACCGATCGCGCCGACGGTCTGTGGCCGACCGTTGTTGCCGACGAGCACGGCACAGCGCTCGGGCTGGCGTACTCAAACCGGGAGAGCCTTGGTGCCGCCCTCCGCACGGGCCGTGGCGTGTACCACTCGCGGTCGCGCGGCGCGATCTGGCACAAGGGCGAGACCTCGGGCGATTACCAGGATCTCATCCGCGTGGACGCCGACTGCGACCGCGACACCATCCGGTTCACGGTCCGCCAGCACGGGCGTGGGTTCTGCCACACCGGTGCCGAGACGTGCTTCGGGCCGGTGCGCGGGTTCACGGCGCTCGACCGGACCATCCGGGCCCGGGCGCGAATCGCGCCACCAGGTTCCTACACACGTCGGCTGCTCGACGACCCGGCGCTGCTCGCAGCCAAACTCCGCGAGGAAGCACAAGAGCTCGCCGAGGCGACCAACCGGGAGCACGCCGCGGCGGAGCTCGCGGACGTCGTGTACTTCGCCGCGGTTGCCGCCCGACGCCACGGCGCAACCCTCGGGGACGCCGAGCGTGTGCTCGACACGCGGGCGCTCACCATCACCCGCCGGCCCGGCGATGCCAAGGAGCGATGACGTGAACTCCACAGAACTATTGCGTCGCGTGAGCCCGGAAGAAGTCGGGCGGGAAGCGCACAACCCGGTCGATGCCCAGACACTGCGTGCGGCAGGTGAGATCGTCGATCGCGTCCGCTCGGGCGGTGCCGGCGCGGTGCGGTCGTACGCCGAGCGGTTCGCCGAGCGAACACCCGGGCAGCCGCTTGTGCTGGGGCGCGATGCGATGCGCGCAGCGATCGATCACATCGACGCCGAGGACATCGCCGCCATCGAGCGCGTGCACGAGCGCATTTTCACCTTCGCGAAGGCGCAGCTGGACGCGATCGGGGCGCTCGACGTGCCCGTCCCCGGCGGGCGGGCGGGGCACACCATCGAGCCGATCGCCGAGGTCGGGTGCTACGCGCCGGCCGGGCGGTACCCGTTGCCCTCCTCGGTGCTCATGACCGCGGCGACGGCGCGGGCCGCCGGGTGCGATCGGGTCGTGGTCGCCTCGCCCGGGGCGCACCCCGTCACGCTCGCGGCGGCGTGGATCGCGGGCGCCGACGAGTTCTTGGCGGTGGGGGGCGCCCACGCCGTCGCCGCGCTCGCGTTCGGCATCGAGGGTCTCTGCCCGGTCGACAAGATCATCGGCCCGGGCAACCGGTGGGTCACCGCCGCCAAGCAGCTCGTGTCCAGCGCCGTCGGCATCGACATGCTCGCCGGCCCGAGCGAACTCGGCGTGCTCGCGGATGACAGCGCCGAAGCCTCGGTCGTCGCGGCAGACCTGCTCGCGCAGGCCGAGCACGACACCGACGCCGTGGTCTATCTTGTCACCACGTCCGAGCGCCTCGTAGAGGAGGTTCAGCTAGAACTCGGGCGCCAGCTCTTTGATCTCCCGACGCGGAACACCGCGCGGGCCGCAGTCCGGAACGGGCTCGCGTGCGTCACGCGGGATCTCGACGAAGCCGTTGCACTCGTGAACACCCTGGCGCCCGAGCATCTCGAGATCATGACCCACGATCCGGAGGGCGTCGCCGCACGGGTCAGGCACGCGGGCGCCCTGTTCGTCGGCGACGCGACGAGCGAGGCGCTGGGCGACTACGGCATCGGCCCGAACCACACCCTCCCGACCGGCGGGACCGCCCGGTTCCGCGCTGGGCTCTCAGTGCTGGACCTTGTCCGCGTTCGGACCTGGATCCGCGTAGATACACCGAACGCCATGGATTCGGTTCTCCGTGATATAGAGCGTTTGGCAAACCTTGAAGGCTTGACCGGCCACGCGAGATCGGTGACGCTGGAGAGTCGGCGACACGCGCACGGTCGGAGTTCCATGTCTCCGCGTCAATCGGCGCAGAACACATCAATCCGCAGGGATTGAAACACATCGGGGCCACACCCCAAGAGCTAGCTCAAGTACGCAGACCGAGGCTCAATGGCACTGGCCACGATGGACGACGGCTCACCGGGCCACAGCGGGGGGTCGATCCGAGATATCTGGATCGGTCTCTTGAGCCGATCCCCAGTTGAGGGCGGCTGGGAAGGTCTGATCTTCCTTCAGGTCGGTTGCGGCTTATGGGTTCGGCGGGTGGCGGTTCTGCATGCGCCACCGCGGTGGGCCAGGAGATTGTTGTGGGTCTCCGGGATCCTCATTGATGTCTGCTTTGTCAGGGGGCGAGGGGGTTGGTTGCTGCCTAAGTGATACATTGGCAGTACCTTACCGATGTCAGGTCCGCGAGCCCCCTGACACGTTAGATATCCGGCATGAAGCAGGTGCCGGAGGGCTCGGTCTGGGCCCTCGTGATGGCACAATCTCTACCGGCCCCACGCGGCGCACGGTAACCTGACACCGAGCGAGGCCGCACGCGGAGCGAATGCCCGCAGCGCTGTTCGATACACGGAAGGAGGTGAACTCGAGCCCAGAATCAGGGTCAGGCGCCGGGATGTCGGGAGTGACACACGATTGCTCTACCCGGTGAACGAGGCAGCCCCGCGATATCGAACGGCTGCGTGATGCTTGCCGGATGGCCGGGTGTCACAATCTGCTGGCCCCTCGCTCAACGCCGATCTCTAGCCAGCTTCCCGCGCGGCCAAGAGATATCGAATCAAGAAAGCGGAGAGGGGGGGACTGTATTGGCTTGGCACGGCCCACGAGCAGCAGATGCGGTTTTTGCTGATAAGCATCTGCCTGAAAGGCACTTGCGCTGTTAGATCCAAAATTATCTGATGCGATTCGAACTGGTTTGGATTGGATAATCAAGGCCAGTTCTAGGCCCATGACAGCCACCGTGAGGGGCTCCAGCATTGCACTTCTGCTCAAGTGATCGAACATGCTTCAAGCGATCATGTGGCTGCGGGCAGCTCATCTTGCATTTGGATCCACCGTACACCGGATCGTCGAAATGAGCCGTGAAGTGTCCAGTGGATCTCAAATGTCTTGACTGACTTCCATGGCTGATCCCCGAGGCGTTTCCGTGGCAGTTCCGTTGTCGTACTCATCGATGTGGCACCAGCCCCGTTCGAGCAGTACGGGAATGCAAGGGTCGATCACACGGTACAGGGCCTGAAGCCCATCGCGCCGCCTGCCAACTACACCGACCTCGGCGAGG
>JAUHXM010000007.1 GCA_030426605.1 Phycisphaerae bacterium
GAGTCGTCCGAGTTCATCCGCGCCAGGGTGCAGGCGGACGCGGGCGTCGTCGTCCTGAACGCGGCGAACCAGAACGCCCGGACCGTGCTGGACCTGCTGGGCGGCTCGGACGACTGATCGGACGCGAACGCCGCAACCGGTGAAGCCCCGGGCCCGGTCGCCCGGGGTTTTTCGTGCGCCCACACCGCCCTCCGTCCGGCGGGGTTCGGGTCGTGCGGGCGGCGCGGGCGGCGCGGGCAACCCGAGACGAATCCGGCACACCGATGACGCGATCGGCGGGTGCGGGCCCGTCGGCGTGGCAGTGTTGCGTTGACCGCGTGCCCGCCGTTCGGGCGTGCGACCACAAGAGAGAGACGAGAGAGGAAGACATGATGAAGACTCAGATCACGCTGCTCGCGCTCGCCGCGGCGGCCGGCATCGCCGGTGCCCAGACGATCACCTTCGACGAACTCCAGAACGGCGAGGTCGTCAACACGCAGTACCAGGCGTCGCACGGGGTCACGATCGCGGCGTACAACGCGAACCGCAAGTTCGACTACGCCGTGGCCTTCGACACCACCGCGCACAACACCCGTGACCCGGACCTGCAGGATCCGTGGGCCGTGGGCAACCTGCCCTCGAACACCAACATGGGCAACGCGCTGATCCTGCAAGAGAACGACATCGGCATCGGCGACGGGGTCGCGGATTACCCGGACGACGAGGGCGGGCGTCCCGCCGGCAACATCACCTTCGGGTTCGACCAGGGCATCAGCCACATGGGCTTCGACGTGATCGACCTCGAGGGGTTCACCGTCGAGACCTCGTTCATCGACTTCTACAAGGACGGCTCGTTCATCGGCGTCCTCGGGTTCGACCAGTTCGAGTCTGGCGGCGCGCTCGACCAGGGCGCCGTCTACGGCAACAACTCGCTGAACCGCATCGGCATGCTCGACCTGGTGGACCTCTTCGGAGCGGCGCCCGACCGCGCCACGTTTCTCCTCGGCGGTTCGATGGCGATCGACAACGTCACCTTTCGCAACGTCCCCGCGCCCGCGACCGCGGCGCTGATGGGGATGGGTGGGGTCGCCTGCCTGAAGCGCCGGCGCTGAGCACGCACTGATTCTCTCGCACTCTGGCGCCCCGGGGACTTCCTGCCCCGGGGCGTTTGTTTGCGCGGTCCCCGCGAACCGGGGGCAAACCGGCGCCACCCGCGCCGCTCGTGCACACCCAACCCGATCAGCGTTCGGACAGGCACGCCGCACACCGATGATCGGGGCATGATCCCCGGGCTCGGATTCGGCGGCACCACCTCGGCCCTGCGCTCCTACGGGCTGACGCAGCAGGGGATCGCCGACTCGATCGAGCGCCTCGCGACGGGGCAACGCATCAACCGCGCGAGCGACGACCCCTCGGGCATGCAGGCGGTCACGCGGTTCGACGCGGACATCGCGCGACTCGAGGGCGCGATCAAGAGCCTGGAGCGTGAGAACCACTGGCTCGCCGCGCGCGAGGGCGGGTTCGCGGCGCTGGGCGAGATGATGATCGAGCTGCAGAGCGCCGTGGTCGCCGGCGCGAACACGGGCGCGCGGTCCGAGGAGGAACTCGCGGCGCTCCAGCTGCAAGTGGACGGCATCCTCGCGGGCATGGAGGACGTGCTGCTGACAGGATCGTTCAACGGGCAATCGCTCTTTGGCGAGACGCTGCGCAGCTTCGGGTCGGTCGGCGGCGGGGGCGATGACGACGACGCGCCGCGGTGGACGCTCGCCAACATGAAGTCGGGCGGGGCGCTGAGTCTCACGGGGGGCAACCTCGAGAAGACGCAGGAGCTCGTGGACGGCGCGGTGAACGCCGTCGCGTCGCAGCGGGCGGCGATCGGCGCGAAGATGAACGCGAACCTGTCCGAGATGGACGCGAAGGCGGCGGAGCTCGAGGCGCTCACGGGCGTTCGCAGCGGGATCGAGGACACGGACTTCGCGGCGGAAACCGCGAACCTGGTGCGCAACCAGATCCTGCAGCAGGCCCAGCTCGCGTCGATGCAGATCGGCAACCAGAACGCGAACGCCGTGCTCGCGCTGATCGACTCGGCGACGCCCGCGAACACGGGCGTGTTCGATTGATCAGTCGTTCGAGCCCGTGATGAGCCCCGCGCCGGCGGTGACGTTGGTCGCCTCGTCGATGATGATGAAGCTGCCCGTCTGCCGGCAGGTGCGGTAGGTGTCGCACAGCAGGGGCTTGGTGATCCGCAGGTTCACGCGTCCGATCTCGTTGAGGCCGAGCTCGGTTGCGCCCTCGTCGCGCTGCAGGGTCTGGATGTCCATGCGGTAGGCGAGGTCCTTGATGACGCACCGGGCGGAGTTCGTCGTGTGCTTGATCGCGTACTTCTTGCCCGGCACCATCGGGGTCTGGTGCATCCAGACGATCATCGCGTTGAGGTCCTGCGTGACCATCGGCTTGTTGCCGGGCTTGCAGATCATGTCGCCGCGCGAGACGTCGATGTCGTCGGCGAGCTGCATGGCGACGGACATGGGCGGGAAGGCGCTCTCGACGGGCTCGCCCCCGATGTCGATCGACGCGATCGTCGTGGTGAGCCCGGACGGCAGCGCCATGACCTCGTCGCCCGGGCGGAAGACGCCCGACGCGACCTTGCCCGCGCACCCGCGGTAGTCGTGGAACGCGTCGGACTGCGGTCGGATGATCCACTGCACGGGCATGCGCGGGTCGATCAGGTCCCGGTCCGAGGCGATGTGCACGTTCTCGAGATGGTGCAGGAGGCTGGGCCCGTCGTACCAGGGCGTGTTGTCCGAGCGGTCCACCACGTTGTCGCCGTTGAGCGCGCTCATGGGGATGAAGGAGATGTCGGTCGTTTCCAGGCGGGCCGCGAAGCCCTCGAAGTCGTCGCGGATTTTCTCGAAGACCTCTTCGTCCCAGTCCACCAGGTCCATCTTGTTGACGCAGACGACCATGTGCGGGATGCGCAGCAGGCTCGCGATGAAGGCGTGCCGGCGTGTCTGCTCGATCACGCCGTGGCGGGCATCGACCAGGATCAGCGCGAGGTTCGCCGTGCTCGCGCCGGTGACCATGTTGCGCGTGTACTGCACGTGCCCGGGGCAGTCGGCGATGATGAACTTGCGCCGCGGCGTCGCGAAGTAGCGGTACGCCACGTCGATCGTGATGCCCTGCTCACGCTCGGCGCGGAGGCCGTCGGTCAGCAGCGCGAGGTTGACGCGCTCGTCGCCGCGGTTCAATGACGCGACCTGGGCGGCTTCGAGCTGGTCCTCGAAGATGGACTTGGAGTCGTAGAGCAGGCGTCCGATGAGGGTGGACTTGCCGTCGTCCACGCTGCCGCAGGTGAGCAGGCGGAGGAGGTCCATGTCGAGGTAGGACTCGGAGTCGAAGGCGGCGGCGGGGGAGGGGGCGGCCATCAGAAGTACCCCTCCTTCTTCCGGTCTTCCATCGCGGCTTCGTTGGTCTTGTCGTCCATGCGGGCACCGCGCTCGGAGGCTCGGGCGCCGGCGACCTCGGCGATGATGTCGTCGATGTTGCTCGCCGGGCTCTCGGTCGCGGCGGTGCAGGACATGTCCCCCACCGTGCGGAAGCGGACGGTCTTGTTGTACTCGACGGGCTCACCCTCGCGCGCCTGGAACGGCGCATCGCCCACGGGCATGAGCTGGCCCATGCGCGTCACGACGTCGCGCTGGTGGGTGAAGTAGATCGAGGGGACGTCGATGTTCTCGAGCTTGATGTACTGCCAGACGTCCATCTCGGTCCAGTTGGAGATCGGGAAGACGCGGATGTGCTCGCCCATGCGGATGCGCCCGTTGTAGAGGCTCCACAGCTCGGGCCGCTGGTTTTTGGGGTCCCACTGGCCGAACTCGTCGCGGAAGGAGTAGATGCGCTCCTTGGCGCGGGCCTTCTCTTCGTCGCGGCGGGCACCGCCGAAGAGGGCGTCGAACCGGTGGGTCTCGATCGCCTTCAGGAGGGTCGGGATCTGGGCCCGGTTTCGGCTGGGCCACTGCCCGGGGTCCTCGACGGCTTCGCCGGAGTCGATGAGGTCCTGGACCTTCGCGACGATGAGGCGTTCGTCCAGCCGCTTGACGAGGTCGTCGCGGAACTGGAGGGCCTCGGGGAAGTTGTGCCCCGTGTCAACATGGAGAAGGGGGAAGGGGAACTTGGCGGGGCGGAAGGCCTTCTCGGCCAGGCGGACCATGACGATCGAGTCCTTGCCGCCGGAGAACATGAGGGCGGGTGACTCGAACTCCGCGGCGACCTCGCGCATGATGTGAATCGCCTCCGCTTCCAACTGGCGGAGGTGATTCGTCCGGTAACCGTGTGGGGCGTTCGTCATCGATGCGGGCGTGCCGTGGGGGTCGCGGGTTTGAGAGCGGGGTGGGTCGTGATACTATGACCCCCCCTTGTGCCGCGGCGGGACGCGGTCAGACCGAGTCTATGCTAGCGGCGCCCCCGCCGATCCGGGGGGTGCGTATCACCGCGTGAGGAGCAGGGTGACCGGCGACCACTCAGAGTTGATCCCGCCCGTGCTCGTGATCGGCTCGACGCGATCGGGCACGAGCATGCTCGTCAGGCTGCTGGGTGATTCGCCCGGCGCCGAGGCGTGGTACGAGGCGCAGACCGTCTGGAGGATCGGGCACGCGCGGCGTTCGCACGAGCGCGCCACCCGCGAGGACGCCACGCCCGGCGTGCGACGCAAGATCCACGACCTCTTCCTCCGCAAGCAGCACGAGTACGGCGGCAAGCGCGTCATCGAGAAGACGCCCAGCAACGTCCTCCGGATCCAGTTCGTGCACGAGGTCTTCCCGGACGCCAAAATCGTCCACATCGTCCGCGATGGGCGGGCGTACCTCCTCAGTCAGCTCGAGAAGCTCGCGGGGAACTACAGCTACAAGCTCACCTCATCCGACACGCGCCACCACCTGCGTCGGCGCTTGCGTGAGACGCCGTGGTGGGAGTGGGGCGCGTACCTGCCGCGCGTGATCGAGGGTGTGTACCACCGGCACATCCGCCGGAAGTCCGGCACGCCCTGGTTCGGGCTGCGCTACCCGGGGTGGGAGGACGACCGCTCGCGCCTCACGCCCGCGCAGATCTGCGCGACGCAGTGGACATGGGCGATCGAGACGGCGACCAACGACCTCGAACAAATCCCCCAGGACCGGTGGTTGCAGGTGCGCTACGAGGACTTCGTCGCCAACCCTCGGAAGCACCTCGGCGAGATCTACGAGTTCTGCGAGCTCGAGGGCGACGAGGCGTTCGTGGACTCGATCGCCGCGAAGGTGCGCACGAGCAGCGTCGAACGCTGGCGCTCGGACCTGACCAGGCAGGCCCTCGACGAGGCGATGCCCATCATGGCGCCCTGCCTTGAGATGCTCGGGTACCAGTCCGAGCACGCGATGTCCTCGGAGGACGCGTGACCCGCGACCCCAACATCGTCTGGCACGAGGGGGCCGTCCCCCGCGGCATGCGCCGCGAGAAGCTCGGCGCCGTTGGCTGCACCGTCTGGATGACCGGGCTCTCGGGGTCGGGCAAATCCACGATCGCCAGCGCGCTCGAGCACGCGCTCGTCGGGCGCGGCGTGTTCGCCTACCGCCTGGACGGGGACAACGTCCGTCACGGGCTGAACGCGAACCTCGGGTTCTCCGCAAACGACCGAGAGGAGAACATCCGGCGCATCGGCGAGGTGAGCAAGCTCTTCGCCGACGCCGGGGTCGTCGCGATCACGAGCTTCATCTCACCGTACCGCGCGGACCGGGCCAAGGTGCGGGCGCTGCACGAGGCGGCGGGGCTGCCCTTCGTCGAGGTCTTCGTGGACACGCCGATCGAGGTGTGCGAGTCGCGCGACCCCAAGGGGCTTTACAAGAAGGCCCGCGCGGGCGAGATCAAGGGATTCACGGGCATCGACGACCCGTACGAGGCGCCCGAGGCGCCCGAGGTGACGCTGCCCACGGCGGAGCTGAGCATCGAGGAGTCTGTACAAGTCATACTTGAGAACTTGGAGAAAGCGGGAATACGCACCCGATAAGCGCATTAGGGCGTGAGATCGGCTAGGCGAGAGAACTCGGGAGCAATTCCGACGTATAACAGGGCATGGCAGAATCATTGCGACACATCTTGCGAGGGGTTGGGTCTTCGCTGGAGTTCTGGCCGGAGTGGGACACTCTGCACGCTGACTTTCGAAAGGTCCTTCAGAGGATGAGAGAGGACCGCCTCTCAGACTCTGAGATGGTGTTGTCTGACATGCGACGAGTCATGATCTCGCATTTGGATACACTTCCCAAGCATGAGCGAGACGCCCTCGAATCCAGAATCCAACCCAACGCGAAGTTCAGCTTCGAAAAGCGACTCGACTTCGGACCCGGTCGATTCGGGTTTGATGACGCCGCACAGCTCCGATTCGCATTCGACGAGCGGGGAAACGAATCCTGCGCCAGTCGGTGAAGGCTCATTCATCGCGGTAGCAGGCTGGTCGGGTCCCCTTCCGTCGCCAGGCACGCTCGCGGCTTTTGATGAAGTCGTACCTGGCCTAGCGCGACGCATCGTCGATCAGATGGAGGCGGAGCAGGCGCACCGACACGACCTCGATCAGAAGTCGGTTGCAGCAGCGATTCGCGATCAGCGCGATCATCGTGCTGAACGTCGAATCGGGCAAATGATTGCCGCGGGTGCACTGTTACTTCTGACTACGGCAGGAGTGTGGGTCACTTTAAGCGGCGAGCCGTGGGTTGGAGGCGTCGTCTTTGGGTCAACTGTCGGTGCAGTCATAGCGGCGTTTGCCATCGGCCGGACCAAAGTCGATGAGGGCACAAGCCCTCCCGACACAAAATCCGCGCAACAGCCGGATCCGGCTCAGTAATCCACGCCCTTCACCCCGCCCGGCGTGTTGTGCAGGCGGCGGTCGTCGCCGAAACGGAGCCCGTTCGCGACGCCCTCGCGTGCGTCGAGCGGGTTGCGCGTCTCGGCGTGCCCGTCGGCGAAGGCCATGGGCGTCGGGGCGTTCCAGTGCCCGTCGCGCAGCTCGGGACGCCTGGTCAGGTACGCCAGGTGCGTGTCCCAGAGGAGGACCTTGCTCGCGCCGAAGGTGACCTCCTGGCGGCGCACCGCGCGGTGCAGCGCCGGGTCGTCCTGCGGGTTGTCCACGTCCCAGATCTCGGGGTCGCCCAGGAACGCCGAGGACAAGCGCCAGGAGATCTGCTCCTCCGCGGGCTCGCGGTCGTCGTCAGAAAAATCGGGCGGCTCCTCGGGCAGCGCGGTGTCGCGTCCGGGCGAGACCCAGACGGGGTAGTGCTCCTGCCAGGGCGCGACGGACTTGAGCGCCGCGGGCCACGCCCACTCGAGCGTGAACAGATCCGAATTGCCGATGTACGACGTCTCGGGCCACCATTGGAAGAAGATCGCCTCGCCGCTGCCGGGAAAGTGCAGGTCCTGCTGGAGCGGGATGAACGGGTACGTCTCGTCGTTCTCGTTGAGGTACTCGTCGAAGCTCAGCGCAACGGTGCGCGCATTCGCGAGCGCGACGGTCCGGCGCGACGCGGTGCGTGCCTTGCCCAACGCGGGCAGCAGGATCGCGAGCAGGATGCTGATGATCGCGATGACGGTGAGCAGCTCGACGAGCGAGAACGCGCGGGTGTGCTTCATGGTCAGCCTCCGTTCCGAGCGCTGGCCGACGCGCGCTCGAACGCGTCCGTCGCGGCCTGGGTTTCGAGCGTGATGCGCATCGCGATCGGCGCCCAGGTGCGCCGGTCGGCGTTCCACGTCATGAACGTCGCGATCCCCGCGTCCGCCGATTGGCGGTCGCCCGAGCGCAGCGACGCGGGCACCCAGATCTCGACCGTCGGCGCGCCCGCCTCGGACGCGCCGGCCGCATCGGCGAACAGGTTCTGCAGCGGGATGGACACCGCGCGGCGCTCGGTCCGCACCCCGTTCTCCTCGTTCGCCAGCACCATCACCATCGTGGGGATGCCGTCGCCCGTCTCGACGCCGGGCATGCTGGGCACGCTGGGCACGTCCATCCGGTCGGCGGGGTCCGCCCGGCGCGTGGTGGACGCCGCCCAGTCGATCACGGCGCCCGCGAGGAACCCGGTGAGGCGGTCGTACAAGCCGGCGGCGGGCCCTTCGAGCAGCGTCCCGTCCGCCGCGGCGGACGCCACGCCCCCCAGCGTCGTCACGGCGTTCGCGAACGCGACGGGATCATCCGCGACCAGCGGCCGCGTGAACCGGCGCCACGACTCGACGAGCGAGAGCTTGGACGCGCCGCCGAGCGCACCGAGGTCCTTGTCGCGTGTCACGATCTCTTCAAGGACGCCCGAGCCGACGTCGAGCGCCTCGCCCGCCGCCTCGGCGTCCGCGACGCGCTCGAACGACCACCCGGCCTCTGGAGCCCGGGCGGGCTCCATCCAGGCGGGCATCTGCATCTCCGCGCCGCCGGGCCCGAGGACGACGCGCTCGCCGCCCGCGGGAACGTCGATATCGATGTCGCCCGGCTCGCCCTCGGGGGCGTTCGGGGCGTCGTCGCCCGTCGGTGTGCCACGCGACGCGGCGCTGGCGGACTGGGCGCTGTTGCCCCCGCCCAGCTGGCCCGAGATCACCCACCCGGCGACGCCCACGCCGACCAGCGCTGCCAACCCGGCAGCGATCACCTTCGCGTCCATACCGCGCCCCCTTCCGATTCGGGCAGTCGCCCGGCAAGCCCGGGCGTTGAGATGCCCACCCGGACGCCCCGCGTCCGCGGGCCCGTCGCGAATTTACATCGAATTCAGCCCGCCCCGCCGGCCCGCCAATGATCCGCCATGACCGACTACGCCAAACTCGCCGAAGCGGGGCGCGACGCCGTCGTCGCCGCCTCGATCGTCTGCAACGAAGTGCAAGCCGTGCTCGACAAGGTGCGCCAGATCACCAAGGACGACCGCTCGCCCGTCACCGTCGCGGACTTCGCCTCGCAGGCCGTCGTCGCGTACGCCCTGCGCGAGCGCCTCGGGACCGTCAAGCTCGTCGCCGAGGAGACGAGCGGGTTCCTGCGGGACCCGGCGCACATCCCGCACCTCGAAGCCGCCGTCGCCGCGGCGGGCGCGGTGTGGGAGGGCGTCACCGAGTCCGATCTCCTCGAAGCGATCGACCTGGGCGACCACGAGCCGGGCAGCGCCCCCTTCTGGACCCTCGACCCCATCGACGGCACCAAGGGTTTCTTGCGCGGGCAGCAGTACGCCGTCGCGCTCGCGTACATCGAGGACGCGACGCCCGTCGTCGGCATCATGGGGTGCCCGAACCTGCCGACGGACATGTCCGAACCCCTCGACGTGCCCGACGACAAGGGCTGCCTCTACTGGGCGATCCGCGGCGACGGCGTGTACGAGTCCTCCCTCGAATCCGCGCACGACGCATCAACCCGCCTCACGCGCCTCGACCACGACGAGGACCAGGAGATCTGCATCACGGCGTCCGTCGAGAAGGCGCACTCGAACGTCTCCGACACCGACCGGATGCTCGAGTGGATCGAACGCGAGACGGACCACCCCGTGGGTGAGCCCGTGCGGATCGACAGCCAGTGCAAGTACGCCGTCGTCGCACGCGGGCAGGCGGACGCCTACCTGCGCCTGCCGGCGAAGAAGGGGTACGTCGAGCGGATCTGGGACCACGCGGCGGGCGCGCTGATCGCCGCCGAGTCCGGCGCGGCGGTCAGCGACATCTTCGGCCACGAGCTCGATTTCGGGCACGGGCGCGGGCTTGAGAAGAACAAGGGGATCGTCTGCGCCCCGCCGCGCGTGCACGGGCTCATGCTCGCGGCGATCAAGGCGCTGGGGATCGGGCGGGACGGATGATCGACGCGATCGCTTCAGTCGCAATCGATCAAGAAATTGCTGATAAAGCAGTCAATGTCGTCGAGATTGAGCGTTCCGTTGCGGACACAATCTGCGACAAGGTCGCCGGCCAGGAAAGCATCCACGAACGCCTGGACATCGTCAATGTTGATGACAGCGTTCGGATCGACATCGGCGTAACACGTCCAGATCAGCTGCACCTCGCCTGGGGCGTCCCTCGCGATACGGAACAGCGAGTCGCCGATGACCGGAAGATCCAGATCGTCAAAGTGACCCGATACAACATTTGAAACGACCGTGAATCGATCGCCGAAGTTCGGGATGTACCCATCCTTGAGACGGGCACGGAGCGTGCCACCAACGGTTGTCGGGCCGCCCGTGATCTTGTCGTATTCAGTGAGTGAGAACACATCGATATCGAGAACGGAACTGTCGGCGAGAATCAGGCCACTTGAGTTGTTGTCGATGGTCCCCGCATCAGTGTCAGAGCCTGGAGCTACCGTGCCGTCAATGGACGTCCAGTTGCCGCCAATACGGCCGGTGCCTCTGACTGTGCTTGTTGAGCCGATTATCGCAGAGTCGCTAACACCGATACCCCCCACTAAGAAAGCGCGTGATGCGCTTGGTGCATCGAGTGTAATGTCGGCGTTGTGGATCGTGACGCCATCTAGGACCCGAAGAATACCTGGATTGGTGATGAAGTCGCCTTGAACGCGGATGGGGGCGGTGTAGGTATTTCCGTGGCCGAGGTTGAGTGAGTTGTCGGGCTGAACCGTGAGCGCGCCTTCAAAGGCGAGATTCGTTGCAGTCACGGCGTGAAACTCAAGAATCCCTGTCGGCGAGCATTCGAGAGTTCCTCCGTTGATGGTCAGGGATTGACTTTGGAGAACGCCGTTGTTGTCAGTTCGAAGCTTGCCGGTTGCACTTTGAGACAACTCGCCCCCAGGGTTGAAGAGAACGATGTGATCGTCGGGGTTGCTGACTGTGATCAGGCCCTCGTTATTCCAGAGCCCTATCAGGCCGCCGCGGCCTGAAACCGTGGCGTCGGAGCCAATCGTAGCTATTTCTCCCGGCACGGTCGGGCCAAAAAGATGGCCCATGATCGGGCCGGCGAGGTCGTCATTGAGCATTATGTTTGTGTTGATGATCGTTACTCCGTCGAGAACGAACAGTGTGCCACTGTTGACATCGGCATCGATGATGATGCGACCTGGGCCAATCACACTTGATGACACGGTTAGCTGTCGCCCGGCTTGAATTCGGAGGGATGCCGAGCTGTTCGAAATTGACAGTTCCGCAATCTCACGGAAAACATCGAAAGTGACTTCGTAGCTGCCGGGCGCTGCGATCGATGCTGCGTCTAGAAATGTGCCCGCGCCGGGGGAACCGGCCGGGCTCCAATGGCTTGTGTCTGACCACAGCCCGTTTCCCGCGGTCCACGTGAACGTGGTCTGCGCGTGGCTGTCGCCCGCGGCGAGGCCTGCGATCGTGATAAATGCGGCCGCACGCGCAGCGCTCGTGATTATCCGATGATGCATGATGATTGTCTCCCTCTCGCCCTGATCACCGGAAGTTATCAGACGTTAGTGGGCGACACAAGGGGTTGGCGCAGCCCTTGGATCGGGTTCAGGGGCGGGCCCTGAACGCCCGATACCCTTGATCCGATGCCCCCGAGCCCTCCAGACTGGCACGCCTGGCTGACGGGCCTGCTCATCCTGGCGATGGTCGCGACGCTCGCCGTCGGCAGGTTCGGCGCGGACATCGTGATGATGGGCGCTCTGCTCGTCCTGCTCGTTGCCGGCGTCGTCCAGCCCGACGAGGCCGTCGCCGGGTTCGCGAGCCCGGGCGTCATCACCGTGGCCTTCTTGTACATCGTCGCGACGGCGATGCGCGAGACGGGCGCGATGAACATGCTCACCGCCCGCGTGCTGGGCAGGCCCAAGACCGTCCGCGAGGCCCAGGCCCGGCTCGCCCTGCCCGTGGCAGGCCTGAGCGCATTCGTGAACAACACGCCGATCGTCGCGATGTTCCTGCCCACCCTCGACCGGATCGCGCGCCGCAACATGCTGCCCGCGTCCAAGCTCTTCATGCCGCTGAGCTTCGCGAGCATCCTGGGCGGCGTCTGCACCCTCATCGGCACGAGCACGACGGTCGTCGTCGCCGGCTTGCTCGCGCAGCACGCGAATGCGAACCCGGACGCCAACGTCGGCACCATCGGCATGTTCACCCTCGCGTGGGTGGGCGTGCCCATCGCGGTGGTCGGCGTGGCATACATGCTGATCTTCGGGCCCAGGCTCCTGCCCGACCGCGCGCCCAAGGACGGCGATGCGCCGGGATCACGCGAGTACTACGCGACCCTCAAGGTGCGCCCGAACTCGCCCATCATCGGCAAGACCGTCGAGCAGGCCGGACTGCGCCACCTGCCGCGGCTGTTCCTGTCGCGCATCGAGCGCGAGGGCGGGCCCGTGCTGGCGGTCGCGCCCGGTGAGATCATCCGCGAGGGCGACGTCCTCGCCTTCGTCGGGGCGCTCGAATCGGTCGTAGATCTCCAGCAGATCAAGGGGCTCGAGCCCACGGGCAACCAGGGCATGGAGTACCGCCCGAACCTGCGCCTGATCGAGGCGGTCGTCTCGAACGAGTCCCAGCTCGCCGGGCAGACCGTCCGGCGCAGCGGCATCCGCACGAAGTACGGAGCCGTCATCGTCGCCGTGCACCGCGCCGGGCATGCGCTGGAAGGCAAGATCGGGGACATGCGCCTGCGCCCGGGCGACACCCTCCTCATGGAAGCGCCCTCGGGGTTCGCCGAGCGGCACGGGTCGTCCAACGACTTCCACCTCGTCACCGAGCGCCGCGACCCCGCAACGCTGCGCCACGACCGGGCGTGGATCGCGCTGATCATCCTCGCGTTCCTCGTCGTCGCGATCACGGCGGGGGTCGTCACCCCCATGGTCGGCGCGATGGCGGCCGCTGGCGGGATGATCTTGTTCCGATGCTGCACGGGCCCGCAGGCGCGCTCGGGGGTGGACTGGCAGGTCCTCGTCGTCATCGGCGCGGCGTTCGGCATCAAGGCGGCGATGGAGAACTCCGGGCTCGCCGCGACGATCGCGCACTCCGCGGTCGAGATCACGCACGGGTCCGCGCCGTGGGTGCTGCTCGCGGTGATCTACGGCCTGACGCTCGTGTTCACGATGTTCATGACGAACAACGCCGCGGCCGTCCTCATGTTCCCCATCGCCCTGAGCGTGACGAGCGAAGCGGGCCTGCCCCTGCTCCCGTTCGCCGTCGCGATCGCGATCGCCGCGAGCTGCGAGTTCTCCACGCCCATCGGCTACCAGACCAACCTGATGGTCATGGGCCCCGGCGGGTACCGGTGGTCCGATTACACGAAGTTCGGCGGGCCCCTGACGATCCTCGCGGGGATCATCACGATCGCTCTGGTGCCCCTGGTGTTCGGGTTCGGAACCGGTGCATGACCGATCTCAGGGAGCCGCGAGCGTGAGCGACCGGCTCTTCGCGTCATGGTGAACAAGGACAGGATGGGTCCGAAGAACCAGTCGCGCACGCTCCCGGCTCCTTCCCCCGCGCTCCTCGGATCCCGACTCAGGACGAACCCGCGCGGGCCGATTACGGTACTGGTGATCCCGCCATGCTCCGGGCGGGCAGGAGAGCAGCTGTGAAGATCCTCGTCACCGGCGGGTCCGGGTTCATCGCGTCCTACTTCCACCGCGATCTCGACGCGCTCGGGCACGACACCACCACCCTCGACCTCATCTCGCCCGAGGGCGGGCTCGCCGCCGACCGCCCGCACCTGCAGGGCGACGTCCGCGACAAGGCCGCCTGCGTGCGCGCCCTCGAGGGCGTGGACCTCGTCGTCCACCTCGCCGCGGCCCACCACGACTTCGGCATCGAGGACGCGACGTACTACTCCGTCAACGAGACGGGCACCCAGACCCTCCTCGACGCGATGGACGAGGTCGGCGTCCGCTCCGTCGTCTTCTACTCCACCGTCGCGACCTACGGCGACGCACCCGAGCCGCACCACGAAGAGGCCCCCACCCAGCCCAACTCGCCGTACGGCGGGTCCAAGCTCGCCGGCGAGAAAGTCCTCGAGACCTGGACGCACAAGGGCGACGGGCGCAAGGCGCTCGTCATCCGCCCCACCGTCACGTTCGGCCCGGACAACTTCGCGAACATGTACTCGCTCATCCGCCAGATCGACTCGGGGCGCTACCTCCGCTTCGGCGCGGGCACGAACATCAAGTCGCTGTCGTACGTCGAGAACATCGTGGACGCCACGCTCTTCCTGCTCGGGCTGAACGCCGCGAAGCCCAACCGCGAGCTCGCGCCCTTCGAGGTCTTCAACTACATCGACAAGCCCGATTTCACAAGCACCCAGATCTCGGATGAGGTGAGCAAGCACCTGGGCAAGAAGCCCGCCCCGGGCGTGCCCTACTGGTTCGGCATGCTCATGGGCCTGCCGTTCGATGTCGCCATCAAGCTCACCGGCAAGAACCTGCCGATCTCGACCGCTCGCATCCGCAAGCTCTTCAAAACCCAGACCAAGTTCGAGGCGGACAAGCTGCTCAACGCGGGCTACCAGCCCAAGGTGAGCCTCGCCGAGGGCATCAAGCGGATGGTCGATTGGTACCAGGCGGGCGGGAAAAACAAGGACGCGACCTGGCACACCCCCCCCGCCGAGACCGTCTACATGAACCCAGCGCCGCAGCCGGCGTGAGCGTCCGACCGCGCCGCGCGCACAAACGCGGCCGAACCCAAAGAGAAGGCTCGGCCGCGTTTCAGAGAGAAGAGTGTCAGCCGCTCAGCGACGCCGACGCGTGCCGACGATGCCCAGACCCGCGAGCGCCAACGCGCCCGCCGGAGCGGGCACCAGCGTCGCGTTGATCACCAGACCCGGCGCGCCCTGCGAGTAGCCCGTGTACCAGCCGGGGGTCGGGTTCGCGGTATTCGTGTTCCCGTTCAAGACCGGGGTGTCCTGGCTCGAGGCGACCCACACCGCGTCGATGAGCGCGGGCGAGTCGGACTCGGCGACGATCCAGTACGTCTGCCCCGCCTCGAGCAACACATTGAGCGCCGAGGTCTGCGTCTCGAGGATGGGGTTCCACCCGATCGCCGCGGTCTGAACGTCCCACGACTCGAGGACCACGCCCGAGGGGCCCTCGGGGCCGACGTCCGCCGGCCCGGAAGTCTGGACCGAGACGGTGTAGGGCGCGCCCGCGAAGTCGAAGTTGTTGTTCATCATCCACAGCCCGACGCTGTCGAGCGTGTAGTCCTGATCGACGGTGAACGCGACACCGACCGACTGGCCCTCGAACACGTCGTACCCGAAGAACCCGAAGAACCCGGGTTCGGGGGTGCCGGTGTTGAAGATCTCGCCGCCCGTCGCCGCGCCGCACGCGACGACCAGTGCCATCGTCCCGCACGCCGCACTCTTGAGGGTGTTCATGGTCTCGCCTTTCTGCTCCGCCCGGCAAGCCCGGGCTGTCTCGTCTCTGGTGCGCCGGCACACGCCGCCGCGCGGGATCGCGTCCCGATGGTCCGAGTTGTACCGGCACCCGGACACCTGTTCAAGGAAGTTTCCTAGAAACTGCCAAGAAATATCTGGCGCGGCGTCGCCCAACGTGGTAGCATGCCCGCCCCGCCTCAGGAACCCCTGAAGCCCGATTCTGCCCCGAGGACGCCGCTCGTGCCCGTAAACGCCCCTTCCAACTCCAGCCGCGAGGACGCGACCCTGGAGCTTCGCATCACCCAGACGGGGGATGCACTGCTCGCCGGGCTTGCCAAGGTGCTCGAGCAAGTCCCCGGGTCGGACGCCGGCCCCCAGCGGCTCGCGACCGAGCTCGGGGTGGACAAAGTCCTCGCGTCGCGTCTGCTCAAAGCGGTCCGCTCGCCGGACGCCATGAGCGCCATGCACCGCGCCCCGGGCCCGGACCCGCTGCGGCGTGTGCTCAAGGCGAGCGAGCGCCTGGGCGTCGCCGCGCCGGACCTCGCCGCCGCCCACGCCGCGATCGATCGGTTCGAGTCGCTCATCCGCTCAGACCTGGGCGACCGCAGCGCGCTCGAGGCGGTCCTCAGCGCCTGGGTGCCCGAGGCCCGGCGTGAGTTCGAGCTCCGTCGGATGCAGACCGCGTTCCGCGCGATGAGCCAGCTCAAGGGCGTCGAGGCGGACGTCTTCGCCGAGGCCGCGATCTTCTGGCCCAACGACGACGGGGACCACATCGATGTCGTCTGGATCAAAGCGGTCCGCGGCGTTCGCCGATTGCGCCCGGGCGTCACGGTCAAGTTCACGTCGCACCGCTCGGTCGAGGCGCCGGGCGCCCGGCGCCCGCTCACGCTCGCGGGCGAGCCGGTCGAGTCGGTGCCCTCGACGGTGGTCCCGGAGTTCAGCACCGAGCCGGTGCCGACGCTCGCGGGTCACGTGGTGGGCGAGCACACGCACTACCTCCTGGAGGGCATCGGGCTGGGCGAGCCGGCGGACGTTGTGACATGCGAGGTGAACCGGGCCGAGATCCCGCGGTACCTCCCCCGCTCGCGCGCCCGCCGCGCCTGGGCGTCCTCGGACATCGCGATCCCCGCGAAGAAGTTCCAGCTCGACGTCTTCGTTCACCCGGACGTCTTCCCCGACGAGCACCCCGATCTGCGCGTGTACGACTCGACCATCCGCGGCACCGCCGACCGCAACGACCCCTCGCGCGACATCGATCAGTTCGACCTGCTCGCGAGCGTCGAGCACCTCGGGCAGGGCGCGACGCGGTTCGGGTCCGACGCGGTCCGCCGGTACCGCTCCCTCATCGAGCACGTGTGCCAGAGCGTCGGGTTCGAGAGCGACCAGCTCCGCGGCTACCGCGTGCGGGCCGACTACCCGATCTACGGCTCGCAGTACACCATGAGCTTCCGCACGACCGACCCGCCGGCGTGAGATTTCTCCCTCTCCCCGCCGGGGAGAGGGCTGGGGTGAGGGTGTTCACTTCGGCGGGTTCGCTTCCAACAGCTCCGCCATCGTGCACCATTTGAAGTCGCTCAGCAAACGCTCGAACCGCCCGTCGCACGCGCGCAGGTGGTTGTAATGCCGGAACGCGTGCGACTTCTTCAGCCCCGTCATCCGCGGCTGGCCCGCGTCGATCTCCCACGGGTGGATGTAGAACACGTACGGCGACCCAGACTTGAGCACCCGCTTCACGCCCCACTTGAACATCGGGTAGGGGTAGAGGCGGAAGTACCCGCCGCCCGCCCAGGGCAGGCCCTTGGGCCCGATGTTCACGACGGAGACGCACGCCTCGGTGAACCCCGGGCGGATCTCCTGGATCGGCACGCCCGGCTTGAGCCCGGTCAGCTTCCCGTACCGGTCGTGCGCCACCGTCGGGAACGCGCTCGAGTCGTACGTGAACCCGAGCTCCTGCAGGATGTCGATCGCCCAGTCGGTGATCGAGAAGCTGGGGGCGCGGTAGCCTCGAATATCAGCCCCGGTGATGTCCTGCACGATCCCGACGCCGCGCTTCATGTCCTCGCGGAAATCGTCGTGCGAGAGGGTGTAGATCAGGTCGTGCCCGTACCCGTGGCTCGCGATCTCGTGCCCCGCGTCCGCGATCCGCTTGATCAATGCCGGGCACTTCTCGGCGACCCACCCGAGGATGAAGCACGTGCACGTGACGCCCGCGGCGTCCATCAGCTCGAGCATCCGGTCCGTGTTCCGCTCGACGCGCAGCTCGCGCTCGTCCCACGTGTCACGCGCGACGACGGCTTTCAGGTTCTCGACCTGGAACCAGTCCTCGACGTCGATGGACATCGCGGCCGAGTTGGGTGCTTGCTGGAACGCCATCGAGAGTCCTGAGTCTTGAGGCTTGCGTCCTGAGTCTTCGCTTGCCGACCCCAGGCCTCAAGCCTCAGGTCTCAAGCCTCTCAAAGCATCCGATGCCCGAGCTTCCGCAGCTTCTTCACGTCCGCCGGCTTGGGGAAGCTGAAGTACTTCTTCTCGCTCATGTCGATCGGCGTCGCCTGGATCGACCCGGTGCGCAGGCGGTCCAGCACGGAGATCATCAGGCGGGCACCCCCCCGCTTCGTCTCGACGATCAGGCGATCGAGCGCGTCGCCCCCCTGCGAGATCGGCCTGATGGGTACCTCGAGCGTGTCCAGGATGCCGCCCGCGTCGAGCTTCTCGACCATCTCGTGCACCGTGACTGTCGCGCAGGGCTCCTCGTGCAGCAGCTGCCAGAAGTTGGGCATCATCCCGCGGTAGACCGGCAGCCGCCCCGAGTGAATGTTCACGCACCCCAGGCGCGCCGACTCGAGGATCCCCTTCTTGAAGATCTCGGGCGCCGCGACGGACACGATCACGTCCGGGTTCATCGCCCGCACGCGCTCGATGTACCCGGGGTCGTTCACGCTCGTGCACGGGACTTCTTTCACGCCCGCGTTCGTCGCGAGCGTCAGGATCGAGCGCCGGCTGAGCTTCGCCATCGCGAAGCGCATCCCCACGCGGACGAAATCCACCGGCCCGTAGAAGCCCCACATCCGGCGCGCGGTCTTGGTGATCGGCTCGTGGAACGCCTCATCCACCGTGATGCCGATGAGGTCGAACCGGTCCTTGGGGTATTCCGCGAAGAAGACCTCGAAGAACTTGATGACGTACAGCGGGTCGTCCTCGGTGACGATCAGCACGCGCAGCTTGTGGTCACCATCGCTCACGACGCCATCTCCTCGGTCGGGATGTCCGACGCGCCGAGGCGCTCCTTGAGCCTCGCCCGGCGAGCCGTGCGCTCGGCGCCCGTCGCGTTCGGGTCGGCGAGGCGCAGGACCTCCTCGTACTTGCTCGCCGACGCCTCGCGGGTGTATTCGAGCTCGAACAGGCTGCGCGCCCGCTCGCCCATCGCCGCCGTGCGCGCGGGATCGTGGATCAGCTCGCGGAGCTTCGCCGCGAGCCCTTCCGCGTCGCGCAGCTCGGCCCACACGCCGCAGTCGGCCGCCTCCACCTTCTCGCGCAGCTCGGACCAGTCCTCGCTGATCGCCACGATCGCCTTGCCCACCGCGAGCGAGGTGTACAGCTTGCTCGGGAAGCTGATCCCCTCGATGCCCTCGGCGATCGTCACGAGCGACGCGTCGCACGCGTTCAACGAGTCGTTGAGCGTCTCGAACGGCTGGTAGGGCAGCACCGTCGTGTTGGTCAGGTTGCGTTTCTCGACCTGCTCGACGACGTCCGCCTTCTTGCCCCCGCCGCCGACGATCACGAGTTTGAACGGTTCGTCCTTGAGCAGCTCCGCCGCCCCGAGCACGGTCTCGAAGTCGTAATACAGCCCCATGTTGCCGGAGTAGAGCAGCACGAAGTCGTCGTTGAGCCCCTGCTCGCGCGCAAAGTTCGTGTCCTGCTTCGCGACGGGCTCGAACCCCGGGGGCGCCCAGTTCGCGATCGGGTGCACGCGCTCGGGATCGATCGGGTAGTTCTCGCAGACCAACCGCTTGGCCGCCTTGCACAGCACGATCGCTTCGCTGGCGCGCCCGTAGAAGAACCGGTTGACCCCGTGCCAGACCTTCTCGATCAGGCTGCCCTTCTTGAACGTCCCGACCCACGTCGCGAGCTGCGGGTAGCTGTCATACAGCAGCGTCACGTACCGGTGTCGGCGGACGAGCCCGACCATCGCCCCCACGATCGCGCCGTAGGGCGGTGCGGTCGAGTAGAGGTACACCGTGTCGTGACGCGACCCGAAGAGCATCCGCACGCCGAGCTGAAGGAGGAAGACCCCGTCCTTCATCGCCCGCCCGGCGAGGACGTTCTTGCTGACCCTGGGCACCCAGACGCGCTTGAACGTCGCCCCGCCCTCGACCTGGACCTTCGGGCAATCGACCCACGAGTCCTTGTCGCCGTACGAGGGCTGGGTGGTGAGCACTTCGACCTCGAGCCCGCGCCCGGCGAGCTCGATCGCCAGGTCGTGGATCAGGTGGCCCGTGGAGGCAACGTCCGGGTAGCAGTACTGGTTCACCAGCACCACGCGAAGGGGGCGATCGGGGGAGGTTGGGTCGGTCTGAGGCGGCATCGGCTCTCTGGTTGGTCGCGGGCGGCGATCCTACGCCGGGGGTGTCCGGACGCCCCCGCCGCTTGCCCGGTTCGCACTGTTCGATAGGATCGTCCCCTCACGCGGGCGGGTTCAGGAGCACCCCCCAACCGCCCGCGGACGGGGCACCCATGACCGACCCAGCCGACACCAACCCGCCACCCGCCGCGTCAGACGACGCCGAGGCGTTGGTCATGCCCGCGGCGAAGCCCAACATGGTCTCGCCGCACTCCACCAAGCAACGCCTGGGACGCATGCTCTGGGGGCTCGTGCAAAACACCCTATTTCGGTGGTCCCCCCGCCCATTCCACGGCTGGCGGGTCATGCTCCTCAAGCTCTTCGGGGCGGACGTCGCCTCGAACGCCCGCCCGTACCCCGGCGCCAAGATCTGGGCCCCCTGGAACCTCACGCTGGGCGAGTACGCGACCCTCGCCGACGACGTGATCGTCTATTGCGTCGGGCGGATCACCGTCGGCAAGCGGACGACGATCAGCCAGTTCACCTACCTCTGCGGCGCGACGCACGACTTCGAGCACCCCAACTTCCCGCTGACGCCCTTCGACATCACGATCGGCGAGCACGCGTGGGTCGCGGCGGACTGCTTCGTCGCGCCGGGCGTGACCATCGGCGACGGCACCGTCGTCGGCGCGCGATCCAGCGTCTTCCGCGACCTGGGCGCGTGGAAGGTCTGCGCCGGGTCGCCCGCGAAGGAACTCCGCGACCGCGTCATCCGGGAGGCGGACGCGTGATCGAACGCGAGTGCTCCATCCGGCGCGTCACGCCCGATGACGGGCTGCACTATTGGTTCGGGTACTACGACAAGTGCCCGTGGGACAGCTCGGGCACCAAGCTGCTCGTGCACCGGACCAACTTCGTCGATCGGTTCCCTGAAGCGAGCGACCCCGCCGAGATCGGATGGGTGGACCCGACGGCGCGCAAGCCCAAGTTCCACAAGGTCGGCACGACCCGCGCGTGGAACTGGCAGCAGGGCGCGCATCTCCGCTGGTGGAAGGACGTGGACGGGTTCGAAGGCGTCATGGTCAACGACCGTGATTCCAAAGGGAACCTGTACACCAAGATCCTCGACCTCGAGGGCGACGAGGTGCACCGCATCCCGCACCCCCTCGTCGCCGTCACGCCGGACGGGCGCACGGGGCTGACCCTCAGTTTCGGGCGTCTGACACGCCTGAAGCGTGAGTACGGCCTGCCCGGCGTCGCGGACCCGAACCCCAAAGCCGCCTCCCCGAAGGACGACGGCGTTTTCAGCGTGGACGTCGGCACGGGCGAGCGGAAGCTGCTCATCGATATGTTCCGCCTGGACCGGACCGTCGCGCCGGGCGAGCCGAGCCCCGCCGCGGGCGACCTGCACCAGCACGTGAACCACATCATGCTCAACCCGTCGGGCACGCGGTTCTGCTTCATGCACCGCTTTGCGCGCGCCGACGGCATCCAGCAGTCGCGCCTGTTCACGCTGCCCCTGGAGGGCGGCGAGCCGCGGCTGCTGTTCGAGGGGCTCTGCTCGCACTACGACTGGAAGTCCGACAAGCAGATCCTCGCGTGGGCGGGCAAGCGGACGCTCTTGGGAACCGGCACGCAATCCAAATCACCCGTGCAGCACGCGATGACGCTGGCGCGCAAGACGCTCAAGCCGATCTACTACGCGCTGGGCAAGCCGCGCATCCTGATGAACAAGATCATGAAGGACAGCTACCTGCTGATCCCCGACGCCGAGGACGCGCCGATCCTGTCGTTCGCGCGCGGCGAGCTGATCACCGACGGGCACTGCACCTTCAACCGCGGCGGCCGCGAGCCGGGACGCTGGGTGCTCACCGACGGGTATCCCGACATGAAGAACCGTCAGCCGCTCTTCTTGTGGGACTGCCGCGAGGACCAGGGGTACGAGATCGGGCGGTACCCGACGCCCAAAGAGCTGGACGGCGAGCTCCGGGTGGACCTGCACCCGCGGTTCAACGCGGACGCAACGAAGGTCTGCATCGACTCGGCGATGACGGGCAAGCGGGGGGTGTATGTCGTGGATGTCACGGGGGTGACCGCGGCGAGGGCGGAGAGGCCTGAGACCTGAGTCCTGAGGCTTGAGTGGGGAGCGCGCGTTGAGCCGTGATCATCGCAAGCTGAGGGCGTTTGAGCTTGCAGATGGACTCGCGGTCGAGGTCTACCGAATCACGCGGGGGTTTCCTCAAGACGAGCGGTTCGGGCTCGTGAGCCAACTCCGTCGGGCAGCGGTTTCTGTGCCCACAAACATCGTTGAAGGGTGTGGGCGAGCGTCCGAGCGTGATTATGTGCGGTTCTTGCATACCGCCTTCGCGTCGCTCCGAGAGGTCGGGTACCTGCTCGATCTGTCCGAGCGACTCGGCTTTCTGCCCCACGAGGAAGCCCGAGCGATCCTTGGTCGCCACGACGAATGCTCCCGCGTGCTATCTGGCCTCATCTCGTCGCTCGGTCGAGCCGACTAGCCTCAGGCCCACTCAGGACTCAAGCCTCAGGACTCAAGCCTCTCATGCCCGTCTCCATCTTCATCCAGACCCTCGACGAGGAGGACAACCTCCCCGGCTTGTTCGACTCGCTGAAGGGGTTCGACGATGTCGTCGTGCTCGACTCGCTGTCGAAGGACCGGACCAAGGAGATCGCGCTCGAGCGCGGGGCCCGCTGGTTCGAGCGTGCGTACGACGGGCGCGGCCCGCACCAGAACTGGGCGATGGACAACATCGAGTTCAAGCACCGGTGGGTGTTCTACCTCGACGCCGACGAGCGGATGACGCCCGAGCTGCGAGCCGAGATCGAGCGAATCGCCGACGGGTGGGACGCGGGCGAGATGAGCAAGGACAAGGGCTCGCCCGTCGCGTACTGGTGCGGGCGCAAGAACATGTTCCGCGGCCGATGGCTCAAGCACGCCATGCCGCCGGGGCACATCATGCGGTTCTTCCAGCCGCCCCACATCCGGTTCGCGCGCCTGGCGAACCCCGTACCCACCGTGGACGGCGAGACCGGGTACCTCAAGGAGCACTTCATCCACTACAACTTCAGCAAGGGGCTGAACGAGTGGATCCAGCGGCACAACCGCTACTCGACGTACGAAGCGAAAGAGACCATCCGCGCGCTGAACGAGCAGCCTTTGAAGCTCGGCAATCTCTTCAGCGGCGACTCGATGACACGCCGGCTCGAGCTCAAGAACCTCTCATTCCGCGTGCCCTTCCGCCCGACGCTCAAGTTCCTATACTTCTACGTCTTCAAGCTCGGGCTGCTCGACGGGCGCGCGGGGTACACGTACTGCCGCCTGCAGCAGATGTACGAGTGGCAGATCGTGATCAAGGTGCAGGAGATGCAGCGCGAAGCGAAGGGCCTGCAGGGGAGCTGACCCTTACGTACGCCGTGTCTTCGCCTGCTCGTCGCAGTACCGGATCGCCTGCTCGAACCCGTCGGCCATACGCTGCACGGTGAACCGCCGCGTCGCCGTCTCGTGCGCCGCGGCGGCCATTTTTGATCGTGCCGATTCGTCCGAGACAACCTCGCGGATCGTGCGCGCCAGCGCGTCGGCGTCCAGGTGCGGGTAGAGCCGGCCGTTCTCGCCGTCGCGGAGGGCCTCGATCTCGGGGTTCTGCGTCTCGGTGCGGTCCGAGGTGATCACCGGCACGCCGTAGCCCATCGCGTGCAGGATGCTCAGCCCGATGTTCGCGGGGTACACGAACGCGTGGGACGACAGGTACCACGGCGCGATGGCGTCCTCGCCCCAGATCGCGCCGGGCATGACAACGCGGTCGGCGACGCCCAGCGCCTTGGCCTTCGCGCGGAGGTCGTCCTCGGCTTCGCCGCTGCCGACGATGATGAACTTCGACCGGGGCAGGTCGTCCTTGAGCCGCGCCGCGGCGTCAACCATCAGGTCCGCCCGGTTCTCGGGGAGCAACCGGCTCACGAAGATGATGTTGGGCCCATCGCCCAGCCCGTGCTCGCGTTTGAACGCGTCGAGCTTGGCGGGTTCGGCGAGCCACGCGTCGCGGGCGGACTGGATCGGCGTCTGGTCGAGCGCGTTGAGCGCCACGAACGCGCGCTCGTCGGCGAGCCAGCCCTCCGATACGCTCCGGTCGCGCACCGTGTGGTTGTAGAAGATCACGCCGTCCGCCTTGGTGGACATCCAGCGCCGGATCTTGGCGCGCCACGGGCGTTCGTTCTTGGAGTACCCGTGCCCCCACAGGAAGGTGCCGATGCCGTGCCGGCGCGCGTGGCGCATCGCGGGGAAGACCGACAGGAAGTACGGGTTCCACGGCAGGCAGACGACGTCGGCCGCGCCGCGCGCCGTGTGATCCAGATGCGGCGCGTACCACTGCAGCCCGCCCGGCAGGCGCTTGATCGGCACAAACTCCGCCTCGAACCCCTCGGGCTCGACGTTCCGCACGCCGGGTTGCTCGGCGTAGATCAGCTTGAAGTCGATGCCCGGGCGGCTCGCCAGCTCGCGGAAGACCGCCACGCGGTAGTAGGCGAGCGACGGCTGACACATGACGAACCGGATGCTCACGCGGCGGCTCCCGGTCTCAAACGGTCTGCGGCGCGGGCGGCAGCGGCGCGAGCTTGCCGCTCGGGAAGCCCGCGATCATCTCGTCCACGCAGTCGGCCATGTGAGCCCCGATCGCCGACCAGCTGAACCGCTTGATGTTCTCGACGCCCTTGCGACGCAGCTCCTCGGCCTTCGCGGGATCGGTGAGCACCTCGTGCAGGCGGTCCGCCAGCGACGACATGTTGTCCATCGGGACGAGCGACGCCGCGTCGGCGCACACCTCGGGGTGGGCGCAGCAATCCGAGACGACGACCGGCGCGCCGTAACGCATCGCCTCGATCGCCGGGATGCCGAAGCTCTCGCACACGCTCATCAGGCAGAACACCTTGGCGTTCTGGAGGCACTCCTCGACGCGCTCCAGGGGCACGCGGCCCTCGATCACGACGCGGTCACGCACGCCCGCGGCGTCCGCCACACCCTCCAGGTACGCCCGGTAGTCATCCGGGCAGTTGCCCACGATGCGGTAGATCACACCATCCATCCCGGGCTTGGCGAACAGCCTCGGCAACGCCTTGATCACCAGGTCCTGGCGCTTGTGCGGGTTCACGTTGCTGAGCGAGAGGATCTCCATCGGGCGCGAGTCCCAATCGGGCAGCCCGGCCTCGGCCGCGGTGATCCACTCCTCGGGCACGCCGTTGTAGAACACCACCGACTGCTCGGGCCAGGTGTTCCAGTGCCCGCAGATCAGGTCGCGGAGGTACATGCTCGTCCACCCGCACATCGCGGCGCCCTTCAGGCTCGCGCGGTTCGCACGACGCTTCAGGAACGTGAGGATCTGACCGCGGATGCCCGGCGGCCAAGCCTCCCTGCGGTAGGGCATCGGGTCCTGGAAATGCGCGAGCGTCGGGCAGCTGAGCCCGGGGACCAGCTGCGCGTTCAGCTGCACCACCGCGTCGATCTTGTTCGAGTTCACCCACTGCGCGAGCGGGCCGCGCTCGTACTTCACCCGCGGGCGGATCGCCTTGCATTCCTCGGGCGCCCACTCGAGCCGGCAGTTGCCGGGCAGGTCCTCGGCTTCGAGCTCGTGGTGGAGCTTGTGCCCCCGGATCAGGTACATCGTGACCGTCCAGTCCGGGCGGGCCTGGGCGATGGTGCGGAAGAGCTCCTTGCCGACGGTGTACCCGCCGCCGGTGCCGATGGACAGGCCGTTGATCAGGACGTGGCGGGCGGGCATCTCGAAGGCATCCTCTCGGGTCGTACGGCCCCCGCGGGGGGAGGCCAGTCTAGGGGCTCTCGTCCCCTCCATCGGGCCGAGCGAGCGGGCCCTTTCGGGCGATCCCGGCCCCGGGCGGACCCGCAGTACGCCGCCGGGCGGCGTGGCGTTCGCATCGAGAATCCGCCGATTCCCGGCGAACCCCGGCGCTCATCGGGCCGATACGGTTATGGGATGACCCGATCCGGGGTCGCCCTGAGCGTCGGGACCGTCCCGGGCTCGCCCCCCACGCCGACCCGACGAGGCTTCGCTTGGCATTCGCGTCTCTGCTGCTCGTGGCCCTGACGCTCTTCATCGGCTGGGTCATGCTGCGCGACACCCTGACCGGTCGCGGCGACATGCTCTCGATCCGCAACTTCTTCTTCCTCGGGTTCCTGCTCTTCCAGTGTGTCTCGGGGCTCTGGGCGATCGTGCCCGGCGACTTCGGCGACTACTCGCTGCGATACCCCGACCGGACCTCGATCATCTTCGCGGTCTCGTCGTGGGCCTTCATCCTGATCTTCATGGGCGTCTACGGGCACGGCTTCATCGTCAAGACGCTCGCGCACAAGCTCCCGGGCGAGAACGCCGCGCCCGCGACGGCGAGCCTGCTCATCCTCGCGGCGATCATGCTGGGCTCGGGGATCCTCTTCAAGCAGGTGCTGACATTCGTCCCGATCTTCGGCCCGCTGAGCGACAAGATCGGCGGCGCGCAGCTCGCGCTCGCCGTGGGCCTTGCGATGTGGGCATGGGCGCCGCGGCTGCTGAACCCGATCGTGGCGGCCTACGCCGGGGCGATCATCCTCGTCGCGATCGCGACCTCGCTCGTGGGCACGTACGGGCGCCGAGACCTCGTCTCCGTGCTCGCCGCCGTCCCCTGGGCGCTCTACCACGCGTGGTGGAAGTCGGGCGGGTTCGCGTTCGCGTTCAAGCGGATCGCGGTCTTCGGTGCGGGCGGGCTGATCGTGCTCGCGGCGTACACCGCCGTCCGCACGCACAAGGCGGAAGGCGCGAGCCTGTCGGGCATCGCCAAGGCAATGACCAGCGCCGACATCGGCGAGGGCATCAACGCCATCGCGTCCGGTCAGCTCAGCGCCAACATCTCGATGTGGATCATCGAGACCCGCCCAGAGCCGTACTCCTACGACACACTCCACGCGGGTCACTTTTTCTCGACGATGATCGTGCCGCGCCAGTTCTACCAGAACAAACCGATCGGGCTCGGGCTGATCGTCCCCCAGCAGATCGAGCTTGACGGCAAGGGCGAGGACTTCAACGTCGGGCCCGGCGTCGTCGGGCACATCTTCAATGACAACCCGTGGATCGCGATGTGGCTCTACCCCGCGGTCTTCGCGCTCTTCATGCGCTTCGCCGATGAGGCGATCCGCTCGCGCTACTACAGCCCGTTCATCATCCTGCCCATGGGCGCGGCGCTGGGCGAGCTCGCAGGGCTCGCGCGCGGCGACATCGGGCTCTTCGGGTTCAACATCGTCATCAGCGTCATCGCGGCGTACGTGACGATGGTCGTGATCCGCGTCGTGCTCTCATGGTTCGGGTGGCGCCCCGTCTACGAAGACGCCGAGGGCGCCGACTGGTTCGACGAGCACAACCCCTGGGGCCACCACGAGTCCTCGTACGACGACTACGCAGATTACAGCGACGACTACGACGACTACGAGGATGACTCGCAGGCCGCCTGACCGATCACTCGGCCCGCACGAACGTGACCAGCACCGCCTCGTGGTCCGACCCGGCGCTGCCGAGCGTCTCCCACCCGACAACCGCGAGCTCCGGCGTGTGCCAGGCGTCGTCCAGCGCGATCCGCGCGGGCCAGGGCAACGCCGCGGGGTACGTGCCCGCGGGCGTCAGCAGCGGCTTGGCGGGCGTGAGCCCCGCCCGCCGAAGGATCTGGCCCCGGTGCGCCGCGGGCGTCGCGTTCAGGTCTACGCACAGCACCGCGGGCCGCCCGGGCTCGTGCAGCTCGGCGACCCACTCGGCCTGGAGCGCCGCCTCGCGGTTTCCCAGCGCCCACCGCGCCGCGCTCCGCGGCGAGCGCGGCTGCCCCGCCGCGAGCGCCACGGGCCCGATCGCCGACTCGACTTCCACGCCGATCAGGAACCGCGCCTCATCCGCCGGATAGTCGGGTTGGATCACACGCATGGGAAGGCGCGACAGCACGATGATCGGCGACACCGTCCGCCGCACCCACGATCGGGTCGCCATGTGGGGGTAGTCGTCCTGCAGCGAGAAGTCCCACCGGATCGCCCGGCTGAAGTCGATCTCTGGCTCGATGAGCACGACGATGTCCGCGTTCGCGCGCTCGATCAGGTCGTAGCACGCCTCGGGCTGCTCGTTGAGGGCGTACGGGTTGAAGACCAGCACCGTGAGCGTGGGCGTGCCGGGCGGTGGCGGACCGTCCTCCGTGAGCGTCCGTCCGCCCGCCAGGCCGACGCTCCCCAGCACGATCGCGATCAGCGCGAAGCACACGCCCCCCCACGCCCGGAGGGCGAGCGAGACCGCCAGCACCACGCCCGCCGCGGCGACCGACTGGAACGTGAACGATGCGAGGACGTCCACCAGCCACGTGTGGTGGCTCGGCGCCCACGAGGCGCAGCACAGGCACAGCACGACGGCGAGACACACGCACGCCCAGCCCGCGGCGCGCCGAGCGCGCCCGGGGCGGGCCCGCGTCAGGCGTGCTGCGTCATCCACGCCCACTGGCGCTCGATCCCTTCGCGGATGGAGGTCGTCGGCTTGTACCCAAGCTCGGCGTGCGAGCGCGTCTGGTCCGCCCAGGTGCGCTCCACATCGCCCGCCTGCATCGGTTCCTTATGGACGATCGGATCGCGCCCCGTCACCGCGCCGACCGTGTCGATGAGCTCGCTGAGCTTGGTCGGGTGGTCGCCGCCCAGGTTCCAGACGCGGTACCCGAAGTCGGGCGTCTTGTCGTAGGCCGCGAGGACGCCCGCGACGATGTCGTCGATGAAGGTGTAGTCGCGGCTGGTCGAGCCGTCGCCGAACATCCGGATCGGCTCGCCCGAGCCGACCTTTCGGAGGAAGAGTCCGATCGCCAGGTCCGGGCGCTGCCGCGGGCCGAAGACGGTGAAGAA
Source organism: Phycisphaerae bacterium (assembly GCA_030426605.1). Taxonomy (GTDB): domain Bacteria; phylum Planctomycetota; class Phycisphaerae; order Phycisphaerales; family UBA1924; genus BQJQ01. Next base: position 28,746 of record JAUHXM010000007.1, read on the forward strand.
CCGCAGCATGCTCACCGGCAGCCCGGTCAGGTGGTGGTGCGTGTCGCCCACGAGCTCGCACGCCCGCTTCGTCGCGGCGTACGGGCTGATCGGGTGCTCGACCGGGTCGTCCTCGCTGAACGGCGTCTTCTCGTTGTTGCCGTAGACCGACGACGACGACGCGCACACCACGCGGTCGCACCCGTGCCTGCTCGCCTCGCTCAGCACGACCTGCGTGCCCAGCACGTTCGCGCGGACGTACCCCGCGGGGTCCTCGATGCTGGGGCGCACGCCCGCCTTCGCGGCGAGGTGGATCACGCCCGTGGCGCGCCCATCGGCGAGCGCCGACGCGAACGCCGGCGCGTCGCACAGGTCCGCCTCGACGAACATGAACTCGGTGCCCGAGCGCTCGGCGGTGTCGCGCACCTCGGCGAGGTTCCGCTCCTTGAGCGCCCGGTCGTAGAACGGGTCGAACGAGTCGTACCCGAGGACGCTGTCGCCGCGCGCGAGCAGCGCCTCGCAGACGTGCGACCCGATGAACCCGGCGGCGCCGGTGACGATGACCCGGTGGGAGCCCATGCGCGAATCCTGACAGTCGAAGAGGCGGAGCGGCCCCACGCCGGGGCACCCGAGGATTACGCCCTCAGCGGGCTCGCGGGGCGCTCGGCGCACAAAAAAGCAGGGCGCCATCGTTGGACAGCGCCCCGCTGGAGGAGAGAGAGATCAATTTCACATTATGACAACATCGGCGTTTGTGCTCGATCCGGCATGATTCTTCCACATAGATTTCCCGTCTTAACGGCAAAAAACGCCCCCCGGCCTGCAAAAATCACCCAAACAGGGCAGGAAAAAGAGGCCGGCCCACGACATCGAACGCGTCGCGGGCCGGCGGGGCTGGCTTGACTTTGTGTCAGATTCTGGGGCGCTGACGCGGTTTACAGGCCTTCGGGTTCCGGAACATCGACGCTGTCCATGTCCGGCGCACGCCGATCGCGGCGCTGCCGGCGCTGAGGCTCGTCGCGCCCTTCGCCGTTCGGCTCGCGCATCTCGGGACGCTCGCGCTCATCGGCGCGGCGCTTGAGATTGTCGCCCACGATCCGGCGCTGCTCCTCGGTCAGCACGTCCATCACCGCGCCGAGCACGGCCGAGGTGTCCGGCCCTTCCTTCATCAACTCGCGCCACTGCTTGAGCGCCTCGAGCTGCTCGGCCGTGGGCTCGGGACGGTCCGGGCGCACGGTGCGCGCGCGATCCCGGGTGCTCTGCGTGTCGCGTGCGGGGCGATCATCGTCGGTCATGCGGCGGCGCTCGGGTGCGCCGTCGCTGCCGCGTTGGCGCGGGCCGCGCGCGCGGCCCTGCGTGGAGCGCTCTTCCTGGTCCGGTGCGAGCTCGCCAAGCACGGCGCGCAGCTCGGCGAACGCCTCCTCGTGCTTCTCCATGTACGCGCGGCGGTCCTGCTGGTACGACCGGGCGATCGCCATGATCTCGCGCCCCTGGTCTTCGGTGAGCTGTGCCGATTCGGGCACGGCCCGCCCGCGCAAGGACCGGACCTCGCGGAGCACCGCGCCGAGCTTGAGCCCGTCGGCGCCGGGCCGCCCGTCGTCCTCGCCGAACGACGCCCGGCGGTCGGGCCTGGCGTCCTGGGGCGCGTCGGGCCCGCGCAGGATGTCGGCGCCCGGGGCGCGGTCCGGCGGGGGCGGGGGGTCGAACGCGTCCGTCTGAGCATTGGCGCCCAGCGTGGATCCCGCGAGGATCAACACGCCGAGGGCGGTCCTGATGGTGGTTTGCTTCGTCACGGGGTGCTCCTTTCGTCCCACGCCGAACGCGGTACACGCCAGAGGATTGCACGCCCCGCGGGATTCGTGGTCGCACCGTCTAAGATCGCCTGTTCGAGACCGGGGCCTGCTGGTTTTCGGGCGAAGGAGGATGCGATGGGCGCCACCAAGGACCAACTCACCCAAGCCGCCCGCGCGGTGCCCCACCCCGATGGCGGGGCCCTGGGCGACGGCGTCGTGAACATCGCCGCGTGCGACGGCGTGATCTCCGCCTGCGTCTCGCTGGGCGAGACCGCCGGGCAGAAGCAGCGCCACGCGACGGGCGAGCGCCTGATCCACGATCTCATCAACACCTCGCGTGAGCACGGGCAGGACGTCGAGACCTGCACGATCGAGTTTGTCGATCACGATGGCGACGTGATCGATCGCGTCGTGGCGGGCAAGAAAGAGCAGGCGGGCCCGCCGCAGGACGTCCCAGCGGCGCCCAAGGGCGATTCGCTGCCCGGCGTGAAACACATCATCGCGGTCGGCGCGGGCAAGGGTGGTGTGGGCAAATCGACGGTCGCCGTGAACGTCGCGGTCGGGTTGGCGCGCAAGGGGCACGCGGTCGGGTTGCTCGACGGGGACATCTACGGGCCCAGCCTGCCCACGATGCTCGGGCTCGACGCGCTCGACCAGCAGGCGATCGAGGGGCGGCTGCAACCCTTCTACGTCCACGGCGTGAAAGCGGTGACGATGGGCAAGCTCGTCGAGCCCGACAAGCCGCTCATCTGGCGCGGGCCGATGGCGCACGGGGCGTTCAACCAGCTGACCGCGCGCACGGACTGGGGCGAGCTCGATTACCTCATCATCGACCTGCCCCCGGGCACCGGCGACGTGCCGCTGACGATGGCGCAGTCGCTGAGCCTGGCGGGCGCGGTGATCGTGTGCACGCCGCAGAAGGTTGCGCAGGACGACGCGTCCCGGGCGGCCAAGATGTTTGCGCAATTGGGTGTCGATGTGCTGGGGGTCGTCGAGAACATGTCGTTCTTCATCGGCGACGACGGTAAGGAGTACGACCTGTTCGGGCGTGGCGGGGCGCAGAAAATGGCCCAGCGCCTCGGGCTGCCCTTCCTCGGGTCGATCCCGATCAACACCGCATTGCGCCAGAACGGCGATTCGGGTGACCCCGTGAAGAACTTCGAGCCCGAGCACGCCGGGGGCGAGTCGTTGCCCCGCGCCCTGGAGGGCGTGGTCACGCAGCTCGAGTCGCAGGTGGCGCTCGCGACGATGGGCAAGTCACGCCCGACGCTCTCGATCAGCTGAGCGTCAGCGCCGGCGGCGCGCGGCGAGGGCGACGCCCCCCACGAGCACCGCCGACCCCGCCGGCGCGGGGACGCGTGTCGCGAGCAGTCGGATCTGCTGGGGGTTCAGATTGCCCCCGGTGCCGCGGTTCTCCGTGAGGAGGACCGCCTCGAACGAGTCGGCGCCCGTGACGCGGAGATCGCCCAGCAGGTTCGCGTTCACGGAGTAGTCGCTGCCGTCGTATGTCTCGAACGCGTCGGGGACGTTGCGCCGCTGCACGCGGAAGCCGACGCGATCGGCGGTCTCGAACACGCCCTGGTAGAAGACGCCCGACGAGCCCATCGTGAGGCGCAGCAGGTCATCGGTCACGCTCAAGTCCGCCGTGTCGGCGGACGTGCCCGTGATCGCGCCGGTCTGCGGGTCGATCGATTGCACCACGACGTCCCACGCGCCGGCGAGCGCCGCATCGCCCGCCTCGCGCGACTCGATGGATGTGATGAACTCCGAATCCGTGAACGGGGCACGCCAGATGTTGGATGTGAAGACAGACCCGCTGAACGCGAGGTCGAACGTGGCACGGTTGGCGTTGGCGAACAGGCCCGACCCGCCCGTGGTGGCGGTGGTATCCCACGCGGTCGTGCCGTCCATCGCGATCTCGCCGCGGTAGGGGACGGCGCCGCGGAGGTCCGAGAACTCGTAACGCCGGTCGCCTGGCTGCTCGACGATCTGGATCCACTCCCACCCGTTGAACGGGCCGGTGTAGTTGTGGAGGAAGACGCCGCGCGGGTCGATCGAGGCGGGCGAGGGGGGGGCGGCGAGCGCGAGCGTCCCCGCGACAACAATCAGCGTTCGGATCATGTCGAGATCTCCGTGGGCAACACTGCATGTTGTGGCCCAAACGGGGCGTCGGGGCTTTCAGATCCGTGCGCGCGCCGGTCAGAAACCCTTGATTGATCCCGATCTCGAAACCCGGCGGGCCTCCGGGCGTATCGAACCGCTCATGCGGATGGGCACGAATTCAGAAGCGGGACCCCGGGAGGCGGTCCGTCGGCACGCGATCCCCGCCGACGGGCTCGCGTTCGTGGACACACCCCTGCTCCGCGTCGGACGGAGGCTCGCCGGGCCGAACGCGGGCTACTGCGGGACGAGCCAGACGACGGGCGAAACGCCGATCGTCGCGTTCACGCACGCGCCGATCCGCGTGCGGTTCGAGGCGGACGACCCCGTGGTGCTCACCGGCGCGACGCTCGCGACGCCGGGCGGTCGGCACGAGTACATCACGCAGCCTTTGACGGACCGGGGCGAGGCGACGACGTTCATCGGGTTTTCCGACGACTCGATCGCGCGGATGTGCGCCGAGCACGACCCGTTGGCGGCGGACCGCCCGGACCGCCCGGTGTCGTGGACGATGTCGCCGGCAGACGAACGCGCCGCCGCCGCCGCGTGCCGGCTGACGCGCATGATCTTCGGGCACGATGAGCCGATCGATCGGACGTGGCTCGAAGAGTCGGTGCTGACGATCGTGCACCGATCGATCGACGCTTCGTATCGGTCGCGCGGGGGGGCCGTGCTCCCGAAGGACGACCCGATCGGGGGTGAGGCGGTCCGCGCGGTGTGCGCGCACATCGGTGCGCACTACGGGCAGCCGCTGGGTGTTTCGGACCTCGCGGCGATCGCGGGGTACTCCCCGGGTTACTTCTGCCGCAAGTTCCGCAAGCACACGGGCATGTCGATCCACCGGTATCTCTTGCGTGTCCGGATGATGGCCGTCGTCGAGCGTCTGCCCGAGCGCGAGGGCCAGATCGCCCGTCTGGCGCACGAGACCGGGTTCGCGAGCCACGCGCACCTCACCAGCGCCTTCCGCCAGGCGATCGGCGCGACGCCCTCGCGTGTGCGCGAGCGCGGGCTCGCGTGGTGGCACGAGCAGCTCGGGCGTTCGCTCGAGCGGGCGCGGGCGGGCAGCGTCTAGCACGGACGAACAGGCCCCCCACGCCGCCAGGGGAGTTTGCGACGCGGGGGGCTCTGTGAGGGGGTGACGTTTTCTGTTACTGCGCGGTGAACCCGCCGTCCGCCGCGATGGTCTGCCCGGTGACGAAGCTCGACTCATCGGAGAGCAGCCAGAGGACGGGCTCGGCGATCTCTCGGGGCTGCCCGAATCGCCCGATCGGGTGCAGGGCCGCCATCTGGGCGCGTGCCTCGTCCGATCCGCCGGAGAATCGGTCGAACATCTCGGTCTCGACCACGGCGGGCGCGATCGCGTTGACGCGGACGCCCAGCGCGGACGCCTCGAGGGCCGCGGCCTTGGTGAGCCCGATCACGGCGTGCTTGGACGCCGCGTACAGCCCGGCGTTGGGCATCGCGACGAGACCCATCGCCGAGGAGTTGTTCACGATCGACCCGCCGCCCGATTCGCCCACGGTCCGCATGATCGCGGGGATCTCGTGCTTCATCGCGGCGGCGACGCCCCAGACGTTGATGTCGAACACGCTGCGGTAGTTCTCGTGCATCGCCTCGATGATCGGGCCGAGGACGCCCTCGGTGCCGGCGTTGTTGAACGCGCCGTGCAGCCCGCCGAAGGCACCGACGGTCTCGGCGACGGTACGCCGGGTGTCATCCTCGCTGGCCGCGTCCGCCTGGATGTACAGCGCCTTGGTGCCGATCTCCTTCAATTCGCTTTCCAAGGCCTTGCCCCGCTCGGCGCGGCGGCCTGTGAACGCGACGTTTGCGCCGCGCGCCGCGAGTGCCTGTGCGGTGGCGCGACCGATGCCGCTGGTCGCGCCGGTGATGAGGTATGTCTTGCCTCTGAGGCTGCTCATGGTGTGTTGCCCCTGCGCGTGTGCGCTTGTGCGTGCGAATCAGGCGGCGCCGGCGCTGGCGAGCGCCTGCTCGTAGTCGTCCTTCTGTCGCAGCCCGACGAGGCGATCGACCTCCTTGCCGTCCTTGAAGACGATGACCGTCGGGATCGACGAGACGTTGAACTGTGAGGCGACATCCTTCGCCTCGTCCACGTTCACCTTCGCGACGAGGGCGTTTCCCTCCTGGTCGCTCGCGAGCTGATCGATCGTCGGCGTGAGGGCCCGGCAGGGGGGGCACCACTCGGCCCAGAAATCCACGAGCGCGACGCCCTTGGTTTCGAGGACCTGGGTCTTGAATTCCTGACTGGTGAGCTGGGTCGTCATGCGTGTTCTCCTTGACAGCGGGGGGCGCTGACACCAAGAGAACAGGTAGACCGGTCGGTCTATTCGTGGGCCGCGGAAAATTCTCAAATCGGCCCTGGAGCGCAAGAAACAGGGATGATACCGGCCTTGGGTGGGCTCAGGCGGGCATGGACCTGTGCTCAGTCGTCGATGTTCATCGGGCGCGGCAGGATCACGATCGTCTTTGTCTGGCCGTCGCGCCGGACTTTGAGGCGCAGCGTGGCGCCGTCCTCGATGCTCTCGCGGATGACCTCGAGCGGGTTGGTGTCGAGGTCGAATCTCCGCCCGTTGGCGCTGATCAGCTCGTCGCCGACGCGGAGGCCCGCCTCGTGCGCGGGCTTGCCCTGGGGCACCTGTACCGCGGCGAGGACTTCGCCGCGCGGGCTCTCCTCGACGCCGAAGCCGATGCCGATCGAGTAGTTGGGCGTCGGGAGGTCCTCGACCAGCCCTTCGAGCGCGAGCCCGAGCGGCTCGAGCGCGTACCCGTTGATCGGGTCGGACGTGTTGCAGTTCACGTAGAACCGGTCGCCCGGGCCGTAGTTGTAAACGGTCTCGAACCCGTACATGTTTCCGTTGAAGTAGACACCGCTGGAGGGGTAGAGACCCACGACATCGTCCGACAGGAGCACGCCGGCGTCGATGGCCTGGTGGAACTTGTGGAGGTCGCCGGTGGTGCCGACCATCCCGCCCGAGCCCATGACGAGCCAGGACGTCTCGTTCCAGTGAGACGGCGCGTTGATCTCGCCCCAGGAGCGCGGGCCGTACCCGACTGCGATGCGCTCGCCCTCGAAGGTGTCGCCGTGGAACCCGGTGCGTGTCATGCCGGCGGGGCCGAGCACATGCTCGCGGATGTACTCGGGGTAGGGCTGCCCGCTGGCGACCTCGACGACCGCCGCGAGCACACCCCACGCCCAGTGCGAGTGCACGCGGTCCGTCCCTGGGCGGAAGAGGAGCTCGGCCCGCTGCGTGCGCTCGATGAGCTGCTCGCGCGACAGGGGCGAGTGGTCCGGGTCGGGGTCGATCGCGGGGTCGTTCGGGAAGTCGGGCAGCCCGGACCGGCCCGAGCGCAGGTGCTCGATCGTGATCCGGGCGTGCTGGCCCTCGAAGCCGTCGAAGTGCTCGCTGAGGCGATCGTCCAGGCTCAGTTTCCCCGCGTCGAGGAGCTGCAGGATCGCGACGTGCGTGAAATCGATGGGGGTGGAGCCGAGCGCGAAGATCGTGTCGGGCGTGTTGGCGATGCCCTTTTCGCGGTCGGCGAGCCCATAGCCCTCGTTCAAGAAGACCTCGCCGTCGCGGATCAGAAGCACCGCCCCGGCGAACCCGTCGCGCTCCTGCTCGGCGATCACGTCCCGGATCGAGTCCCACCCGGGATCGGTCTGCGAGGCGTGGGCGGGCGTTGTGAGGGCGGTGAGCAGGGCGGTGCTGGCGATGAGCGTGCGCATGACGGTCTCCTGGAATGGTGCCATACCGGGATGCGCCCGGGCCAGGCGCCGGGCAGCATAATTCAAAAAAATGCATCTTATTGATATAAACAAGGGTACGCTCCCGCGTGGACCGGGTGTTCGAGATCAGGACCGCCGATCAGCTCCGGGTGCTGGGCTCGCCGGCCCGGCGTGACATCTTCGAGGCCCTGCTGGGCATCGCCGAGCCCGGCGCGGGCGTCCCGGCGCGCGAGATCGCCGAGTGGGCCGGGCTCAGCGTCGAGTCCACGCACTACCACCTCGGCAAGCTGACGCGGATCGGCCTGGTCACCCAGACCGGGCAGCGCGACACCGGCGGCCGCCCCGAGATGCTCTTCGCGCCCGCGTTCGATGAGATCGAACTCAAGCGTGGCAAGCGCGGCCCGACCTACGTCCGCGAGCTCGTCCGCGTCGTCCGGCTGCTCCTGAACCGCGTGGAACGCGACTACGCGCGGGCCGCGCCTGAGGGCGCGTTCGCCGCACGCCCGAGCGTCTCGCGCGCGATCGGGTGGATGACGCCCGACGAGGTCGAGTCCGCCCGGAAGCTCACCCACCAGCTCGAGCGGCTCGTCCGCACCGCCGACGACCGGGCCCGCGCCGGGGGGCTCGCCGGGCGCGAGCGGGTCTCGATCACGACGGTCCTCACACCGATCGAGGCACGGGATCCCGCCGATTCATAACCAATCGGTGCGCGTTTTCGATGGTGTTCGGGAATCTGAATGGATCCGCGGACAAAGGACGCGAACAATCGAGGGGTTTGCGCCGCGTGCGCAGAAAGGCGGGTCCGATGGAATCGCCAAAGATCATTCTGGTCGGCACAGATTTTTCGCCCGGCTCAGTGTCCGCGGTCGCGCAGGCGGTCCGGCTTGCCGAGCATGCCAACGCGGCGTTGCATGTCGTGCACGCGACGCGTTTCGAGCGGATTGAAGAGCTCCACCGTATCGCCCCAGAAGCGGACTCGGAGATCGCGTCCATGCTCCGCGAGCAAGCGCAGGAGCGGCTCGGCGGGCTCGATTTGCCTGAGGGCGTCACGATCCACTCGCGCGTGGGCAAGCCCGCGGCGGAGATCATGAAGCTCGCGGAAGACCTCGGCGCGGACCTGATCGTTCTTGGTGCGACCGGTTCGGGCGGGCACCGGATGGGCTCGGTCGCGGGCCGGTGCGTGCGCCTGAGCCCGACGCCGCTGCTGCTCGTGCCTCCGAACCGCGCCGGCGCGTTCCGGCACGTGATCGCGGCGGTTGACCTGACGCCCGAGGCCGTCCGGCTCGTGCGGTCCGCCACGTGGTTCGCGGCACTCGACAACGCCGACTGCACCGCCGTGCACGTGTACGAGGTCCCGTGGGAGCGTGCCCGCTGGGGCGGGTCGCCCGCCAACAGCGGCGACCTGCACCTCAAGATGGAAGACCTCCTGACCCACAAGCTCAGCGCGATCGTGTCCGAAGCAAACTCGGACGTCGAGGTTCGGCGCGAGCTCGTCGAGTCGATCAACTACGCCAACGCGATCATCGACCGCTCCAAGAGCTACCACGCCGACCTGATCGTGACGGGCACCGCGTCGCGGACGAAGCTGGGCTACTTCATGCTCGGCACCACCGCGGAGAAACTCATGCGCGACTCGGACTGCGCCGTGCTGGCGATCCACGAGCCCTGAGGGGTGTCACCCGTTCGTCCACCGCGTGTCAAGCGTGTGGTTCACGCCCAGCAGGTCCAGCACCTTGCCCGCCACAAAGTCGATGATGTCGTCCACGCTCTCGGGCAGCAGGTACAGACCCGGGTTCGTCGGGCAGATCACCGCGCCGGCGAGCGTCAGCGTCCGCATGTTCTCGATGTCGATCAGGCTCAGCGGCGTTTCGCGGTGGCAGACGATCAGCGGGCGGCGTTCCTTGAGTGTCACCATCGCCGCGCGCGTCAGCAGGTTGCTCCCCGCGCCCGTCGCCATCGCACCGAGGCTGGTCGATGAGCACGGCACCACCGCCATCCCGTGGTGCAGGAACGATCCGGAGGCGATGACCGCGCCGACGTCCTTGTTCGGGTGGCAGATGAGCCGGCGCTCGTAGACCTCGCCCCACGCGGATTCCGCGAGATGGGGGAGGAGTTGCTCCAGTGTCACACGCCGAGCACCCCGCTCGTCGAACAGGAGGCGTTGCCCGTACTCGCTCACGACCAGGTGCACCTCGGCGCCAGACAGCAAGAGCTGTTCGAGGACGCGGCAGGCGTAATCCGCCCCGCTCGCGCCCGAGACGCCGATCACGTACCGCCGATCCGTCTCACGCGGCGGGCCCTCGACGGGCGCCCGACGGCGCTGGGGGTGGGCCGTCGCGGTGGGGTCGGATGTGCCGGACTCGGTCACGGATGAGTCTAGGGGGCGCGGCGTATCCGCCCGGCCGGGCACGGGTTCGGGCTCGCGCTTAGAGTGGTGCGTCGGGAGGCGACCACCATGGGCACGAGCAGCATTCGTCGGATCGGACATACCTTCGGATTCGCCCGGTTTGGGCGTTCGGGCGCAGCGATCTCGGTGCTCGCCGGGCTCCTCGTCGCCGGCGGGTGCGCGAGCTACGCGAACGTCCCCGAGCCCGAGTCGCCCACGTCCGTCACGAGCCCCAACCGCCGCCAGCCCAAGGCGGTCATGAAGGCCGCGTTGACGCGCGTGCTCAACCAGTACCCGCCCGGCACGAGCCGGTACGCCGTCGGCCTGCCCGAGGGTGTGAGCCTCGAGACGATCCAAGAAATCCTGACCGCGCTGGGCCCGGGCGCCGAGCTCGCGAGCGCGGGCACGAGCGACCTGCCGACCTACGCGATCGGGCGCATCTGGATCCGCACGGGCAAGTCGAAGGTGGACATCTTCCGCCCCGTTGTCGAGCTCGGGCGGCGCGCCGACGGCACCTACGAGCGCCAGGCGATCACCGTATGGCTCGAGGGCGGGCTCGACCCGTGGCACGTCACACGCACGCAGCGGTGGGCGGTCGGTGCCTTCCCACGCCCGGACGTCGCCGACTGGCCCGAGGCACCCCTGTCGGAAGAACCCGAGTCGCTCGCGGCGGAGCGCGTCGAGGAAGAGGCCCGCGCCCCCGACACGCCGCAGCAACCCGCCGTTGAGTCCGAGCCTGTCGAGGCCACGCGCCCGCTGCCCGCGGAAGAATCCCAGCCCGAGCGCCGGGCTGAGGTGCAGGACAACGGCGTGATCCGCATCGAGCCGGTGAACGATTGATGACCCGATCGCCCGACACAACCCGGGCGACCAAGGCGGGCCGATCGCCCGCACCTGACGGCGTGAGGACACCGACCACCAACGTGTGGCATGGCGCGGATTTGCTGGGCACACGGGGCGTCCCAGCGGAGCGCCTGCGCGAGCTCCTCACCCTGGCGCGCGCGAGACGCGAATCGCCCGCGAAGTCTCTTGCGGGGCGCACCGTCGCGACGGTCTTCTTCGAGGACTCGACGCGGACCAGGTCGAGCTTCACGATCGCTGCCCAGCGTTGCGGGGCGGACGTCGTGGACCTGTCCTCGAAGGCGTCGTCCGCGAACAAGGGCGAATCGCTCGCCGACACCGCCCGGGTGATCGAGGCGATGGGCGTCGCGGCGATCGTCGTTCGCACCAGCCGGGCAGGCGGCGCGAAAATGGCGGCGGACGCCGTCGCGTGCCCCGTCATCAACGCGGGCGACGGCGCGCACGAGCACCCCACACAGGCCCTTGCGGACGCCCTCGCGCTCGACGACGCCTGGAACCTCGCCGGCTCGTTCGACTTCGGGGGCAAGCGGATCGTGATCGTGGGTGACCTATCGCACTCGCGCGTCGCGCGGTCGAACGCGGCGAGCCTGACCACGCTCGGCGCCGAGGTCGTCTTCGTGGGCCCGCCCGCGATGGCGCCCAGGTCGCTCGGGGGTGCCCTGGGCGTGCGCGTGTCGCACGATCTGGACGCCGAACTCGCGGAGGCGGACGCCGTGATGGCGCTGCGGATCCAGCTCGAGCGCGGCGCGGGGGCGATGCTGGCCTCGTCGCGCGACTACCGATCCGCGTATGGCGTGACCCAAGCCCGCGCCGACGCGATGAAGCCGGGCGCTCTCGTGATGCACCCGGGCCCGATGAACCGGGGCGTGGAGATGGACCCCGCCGTTGCCGACGGCCCGCGTTCGATCGTGATCCGCCAGGTCGCCGCGGGCGTCGCGGTTCGCGTCGCGGCGCTCGAAGCGGTGATCGGCTCGACCGCGGGCAACGCCTGATCCCGCCGGCTACCCTGCGGGCATGATGACCGAGACCGCCCGCCATCCACGCCTTCCGACCGACACCGACAACGGGCTGCTCGTCATCATCTCGGGCCCGTCGGGCGTCGGGAAGACCACGATCACGCGCGGCGTCGAGCGTTCGTTCGCCGACTCCGTCTTCTCCGTCTCCGTCACCACCCGCGCCAAGACGGACGCGGACGTCGAGGGCGTCGATTACCGGTTTATCGACGATGCGACGTTCGACGCCATGATCGAGCGCGACGAGCTGCTCGAATGGGCCGACGTCTTCGGCAAGAAGTACGGCACCCCCCGCGCGTGGGTCGAGGAGCAACTCGCACGCGGGCGCCTCGTCATCCTCGAGATCGACGTGGACGGCGCGCGCCAAGTGAAGGAGAAGCTGCCCGACGCGCTGGGCGTCTTCATCCTCCCGCCGTCCGAGGAGGTCCTGCTCGAGCGGCTCCGGGCGCGCAAGCGCGAGAGCGAGGAGCAGATCCAGAAGCGATTTGCCGAGGCCCGCCGGGAGATCGCCGAGGCGAAGGACTCGGACGTCTACGACACGTTTGTCGTGAACGACGACCTGGAGCGTGCGATGAACGAGGCGGTCGAAACCGTGCGCCTCGCCCGGAGGGGGTAGCGACGGCGCGTGCGGCTCACCGAAGCCGCCGGCCCAATCGCTCACGCGCCCTTGTTGGCGTACTTCCGACGCCCGTCGTCCTTGTTGAGCTCGACCGACATCCCGCCCGTGAGCGTGACGGACCCCTCGCCGAGCGAGGCGGTGAGTTCCTTCACGATTGCCGGTTCCAGCCGAACGGCACGCGCACGCCTGGGCTCCATCGCGACCCAGGCGTCCTCGGTCTCGACGACGAGTTCGACGGGGCGCGGCCGCTCGCCGTGCGACTCGAGACCCTCGGGCGCGGGCGGCTGGGCCTCGATGAGATCGACCACGCCCCTGAGGACCGCCGGCCCGGACCCGTTCACGCGCTCCGCCTTGACCATCACACGGACCCGGCCCTTTTCGAGGGGGCACCCATCGATCGGGACGAGCCGATCGACGACGATCTGCGCGTCGCCGCGCCCGCGATCGACGCGGCCGAGCACGAACACGGCCGTCCCTTCCTCGGCGAGATGCCCGAACTGCGCGTAGACGCTCGGGAACATGACCGCCTCGGCCTGCCCGGTCAGGTCCTCGACCGTCAGGATGCCCATCTTCTGACCCGCCATCCGCCCGTTGCGGGTCACGATGATGCGCGTGGACGAGATCAGCGCGGGCAGGATGACGCGCTTGTCGGTCGGCTCGTCCTTGAGTTTCTCCGTCGTCAGACCCGTGAACGTGCGGGCCCAGTCCTGCCACGCGACGAGCGGGTGCGAGGACACATAGAACCCGAGCGTGTCCTTCTCCTGGGCGAGCATCTCCGCTTCGGACCACGGGTCCATGCGCGCGAGGGGTGGGTCTGCCGGCGCCGCGGTGGTCGCCCCGTCGTCGCCCCCGAACCCGAAGAGCGCGCCCTGGCCCGCGGCCTTGTCCGCCGCGGCTTTCTGCCCCGCGCTCACGGCCTGCTCGATCGACGCGACCATGGCGGCGCGCTCGTCGCGCGTGTGCACGCCGTCGAACGCGCCCGACTTGATCAGCGCCTCGATCGTGGCCTTGTTGACGGTCCCCGGGGGGACGCGCTCGCAGAAGTCGAAGATCGAGGTGTAAGGCGTGCGTTTCGCATCGTCATCGCCGTCGTGCGTGTCGCGTTCGTTGATGATCGCGTCGATCGCCTTGGCGCCGGCGCCCTTGATCGCCTTGAGCCCGAAACGGATGTGCCCGCCGGAGGCACGCGGCGTCTCGTTCGCCTCGTAGACCACGCTGAAGTCTGCCTGCGACAGGTTCACGTCCGGGGGCTTCACCTCGATGCCCTGCTTGACCACCTCGCCCGAGGTCGGGTCGATCACGCGCGTGCGCCGGCAGTCTTCCAGGTACGGGATCCAGTCCGCGACCTTCTGCGCCTGCGACTCGAAGGTCAGGAACGCCGCCATGTAGTACGCGGGGAAGTAGGTCTTGAGGTACGCCGTCTGGTACGCCACGATCGCGTACCCGGTCGAGTGCGACTTGTTGAAGCCGTAGCCGGCGAACTTGAGGATCAGCTCAAAGAGGTTCTCCGCGTCCTTCCTGGCAAGCCCCTTCTTGCCCGCGCCCTCGACGAACAACGGCCGGTTCGCGTCGATGACCTTGGCCTTCTTCTTGCTGATCGCCTTGATGAGCGTGTACGCGCTGCGCAGCGGGATGCCGCCCAGCTCGTGCACGATCTGCATGACCTGCTCCTGGTAGACCATCACGCCGTACGTCTCGGCGGTGAACCGGTCCACGATCTCGTGGACCTTGGGCACGGCGTCCTGCCCGTGCTTGCGCCGGTTGTAGTCCGGGATGAGGTCCATGGGGCCCGGTCGGAAGAGCGCGTTGGCGGCGATGAGGTCTTCGAGGCGGTCGGGCTTCATCTCAACCAAGAGCCGCCGCATCCCGCCCGACTCAAACTGGAACACGCCCGTCGTGTCGCCGCGCCGAAACATGTCGAACACGCGCTGGTCGGTGTACCCGATTCGGTCCAGATCCAGCGGGTTGGGCCCGCCGTCGTCCTTGGCGCGTCCGACGGCGTCCCAGATCGCGTCCTCGGGCAGGGTGCTCATGATGAGCTGTCGGCACCGCTCGACGATCGAGAGCGTGCGCAACCCCAGGAAATCCATCTTGAGAAGGCCCATCTTCTCGCACGTCGGGCCGTCCCACTGCGTCACGATCTCGTGCTCGCCCGCGCCGCTCGCCTTGTACAGCGGCACCACCTCGTGCAGCGGCCTCGTCGCGACGATCACGCCCGCGGCGTGCACGCTCGCGTGCCGCGCCTGCCCCTCGAGCACGCGGGCCGTGTCGATGATGCGCCGCACCTCGGGCTCGCTGTCGTAGCGCTTCTTGAGGTCCGGCTCCTGCTCGAGCGCCATGTCGAGCGTGATGTTGAGCTGCTCGGGGATGAGCTTGGCGAGCTTGTCCGTCTCGCCCAACGGGAACTCGTGCACACGCCCGACGTCGCGGATCGCGGCCCGGGCCTTGAGCGTCCCGAATGTGATGATCTGCGCGACGTGCCCGTACTTCTCGCGCACGTAGTCGATCACGGCGCCGCGCCCGTCCTGGCACAGGTCGATATCGATATCGGGGTACTCCGACCGATCCGGGTCGGTGAACCGCTCGAAGAGCAGCCCGTAGTGCACCGGGCACGCGTTGGACAGGCCCAGCACGTACCCCGTCATCGTGCCCACGCCCGAGCCACGCGCGATGGCGGGGATGCCGCGCTGGCGCCCCCAGTTCACGAAGTCCCACACGATCAGGAAGTACGCGCTGATGAGTTTGTCGGCGAGGATCTTCAACTCGCGGTTCAACCGCGCCCATTTGCGCCAATCCTCGGTGGCGCCCTCCGGTTCGTCGCCGTCGCCCTCGACCACCTCGTGGCGCGACTTCATGATGTCGGGCCCGTAACGCCAGACCATGCCCGCCTCGCACAGCAGGCGCAGCGCCTCGTCGCACTCCTTGGTCAGGCTCGCCTGGTCGAGCCCCGGGTCGTTCGCCGGCTCGAGCTCGAACGCGGCGCAGAAGGCCTTGAACCACGCGGTCAGGTCGCCGCCAAACCGCTCCTCGTCATGCCGAGGCAGCTTGCCCGCTTCGGGCACGCGCACCACGACGACCGGCGCGTGGTTCGCACCGATCGGCAGCTCCACGTTGCACCGGTCCGCGATCGCGCGCGTGTTCGCGAGCGCTTCCTTGCCCGCGTCCCCCCACTCCTCGGTGTTGAACCCGGGCGCCTCGAAGAGCCCGACCATCTCTTCGGGGCTCTTGACGTAGAGCTCGGGCGTGTACCGCATCCGCCCCTCGTCCGCCTTGAACTTGCCCGTCGAGATGCAGATGAGCGTGTCGTGCGCGTCGTGGTCTTCGGCGCGCAGGAAATGGCTGTCGTTGTCGCACACCAGTGGCAGGTCGAGCTGGCGGGCCAGCTTGATGAGATGCGGGTTGATGATGTTCTGCTCGTGGACGTGGTTCTGCATCTCCACGTAGAACCGCGGCCCGGTGCCCTCGTCAACAAACACCCGCTTGTGCCACTCTGCCGCCTCGACCGCTTTATCCCACGCGCCCCGGTCGTTGTTCTGCTCCATGGCGAGCAGGTGCTCGCCCAGTTCGCTGCCCAGGTGCCCGTTGATCGCGATCAGCCCCGAGTGGTGCGCCTCGATGATCTCCCGGTCCATCCGCGGCTTGAAGTAGAACCCCGTGAGATACGCCTCGGAGCACAGGTACAGAAGGTTCTGCCATCCCGTCTCGTTCTCCGCCAGCAGCACGAGGTGGTACCCGCCGTCCGACACGCCCGTGTAGGTCCGGTCGCGCCGATCGCCCGCGGCGACATACGCCTCGACGCCCAGGATCGGCTTGATGCCCGCCGCCCGGGCCTTCTCGTAGAACGAGACCGCCGCGTGCATGTTGCCGTGGTCCGTGACCGCCACGGCGTCCATCCCGAGCTCCTTCACCCGCTTGACGAGCTTGTCGAGCCGGTTCCCCCCGTCCAGCAGCGAATACTCGCTGTGGAGGTGCAGGTGCACAAACCGCGGGTCGATCGCAGGTCCTTGTGTGTCAGGGGTTTGGATGCTCACGGGGTACCAGATCTCGGGGCGATGGTCGTCGTATCCGCAACAACGAGTGTACCCGCCGCGGCGTGCCACCTGGCGCTTCCGACACCCCGCGCCCGCGCGAAATCGAACCCACCCCGCCCCGTAGGATTCCCCGGTGACCCAGCCCTCCGGCCCATTCCGCGTTGTCTTCACCCAGGCGGGCACCGGTGCCCACCGCGCCGTCCGATTCGCGAGCGATCAACCGAGCTGGCTCGTGCGAGCCGCGGCGTGGGCGGTCATGCTCGCGATCGGGCTCGTCGCGTTCGTCGTCGTCCTGCCGATTCTCATCCTGGCGTTCGCGCTCTTCGCGGTGCTGGCGCTGGTGGGGTGGGTGCGGTTCAAGCTCGCCGGCGCTCGTTCGCCCAACGGCCCCTTGGATGGGCGTCGGAACGTGCGGGTCGTGCGACCGGGTGGCGGCGGCCCGCCGGTAGACTCGCACCCATGACCGAGGAGCTCGAATTCCAGCTGACCCGCGAGGACCTCGAGCGCGCCATCGACCACACCTGCAAGCGTTCCGAGGCGCTCGCGCCGGCTCGGGCCAATCAGCGATGGATGGGCGTGTTCGCGATGGCGCTCGGGCTGGGTCTCCTCGCCCTGCTCCTCTTTGCAAACCCGGAGGCGGCGCGCGGCGCGGCCATGGTCCTCGCCGGGATTGCGGCGGTATTCGGGCTGTTCATGATCCCCGCGGGCCGATCGCTCGCGAAAGGTGCCCGCGCGGCGCTCGCATCGCACGACGCCCGGCTCGCCACTGGCCCGACACGCGTGCGCTGGGTCGATGGGGGCTTGCTGTGCGAATCGCTGTATCTCGCGACACTGCACCGCCCGGGCTCGCTCGATGGGGTGCTCGAATCCGACGACGCCGTGCTGCTCGTCCGGGCGGACCGGTCGATCATCGTCGTTCCGCGCGCCGCGTTCGAGTCCCCCGCCGACGCGACCGCGTTCGCGGCGCGCGCCGAATCGCTCACGCGCGGCGTCACCACACCCGCGCCGGACGCGCCCGAGCTCGCGGGCGATCTCGCGTACCAGTCGAACGCCCAGCACCCGCCGACCACGCGCCCCGCTGCGGAGTCATGACGGCGCCCCCCCAACCCGAGCCGCGCCTCTGCCCATGGTGCAAGTACGACCTCGCGTCGATCAACCCGACCGACGGCACCATCACCTGCCCCGAGTGCGGACGCACCTGCACGCCGGCCGAAGCAACGGGCGCCGCGAGCACGCGCGCCGAGCGCCCAGCCGCGTTCACCCGCGAGGCCGTGCTCGGCGGCAGCGTCGGCGCGGCCCTCACCGCCTTCGGCGCGTTCCTGCTCTGGGTGCTCAACATCCGCACGGGCTGGATCGTCGCGCTCGACCTCGGGCTGTGGGCGCTCTCGATCGCGCTCGGCGCGGCGGGCTGGTTCGTCGCCGCCCACCGCACCCGCGATCGCGGCAGCCCGCTCTGGCTGCTCGCCGCGAGCTCGGCGGTGCTCGGGTGGATCGCGGTGGTGCACGCCGTGGTCGCGGTGGTCGTCGTCATCGTGATCGCGGCGCGGGTTTGATCGAACTTATGATCGATTGTGCCCCAACTCCGGATGAAATGCCCACGGTGTGGATACAGCCTCGAAGGGCAACCCGGAGAGATTCGATATCTATGTCCTGAGTGCGGTACCGAGAGTTCGCGAACGCAGCTGGAAGCGTGGTTCTATCGCGATCGAGCACGAGCCAAGTCATTCTCGAAGTTCAGCACAATCATCGGCGGCGTGCTGCAACTGACAGCACTGTGTGCCGGCACGACGTGGTCACCGCTAGTCTTTCTTTGGTTGGTTGGCGCTGCGTTGATCCTGACCGGCGCGCTGCGGACCACACACACAGATCGTGAAAGGCATGTCGTCCCGTGGTGGGTCCGAGGAATCGGGCAGGGTGTTCTGTGGATCCTGATAATCCATCTTCCGATCATTCTACTGATCTTGGTCCTGCTGCTGTTCTAACGGGTAGATTCGAGTGCACCCCGCACCCGCTTCGTGGTCTCCCCCACCACCCCGTCCCCGATCGCCTCGGCTTCCACCTTCACCACGGGCAGCACGCCGAAGCTCGAGTTCGTCAGGAAGACTTCGTCGGCGTCCAGCAGGTCGTTCACGCTCAGCATGCGTCGCTCGACCTCAAGCTCTTGGGCGTGCGCCGCCTCGATCACCGCCCCACGGGTGATGCCGGGCAGGACGGGCGAGGGGAGCGACGCCTTGCCCCCCACCATCTCTTCTTCGCCGCGCGCGATCGGGGTGTGCAGGCGTCCCTCCTTGACGAGGAACAGGTTGCTCACGCACCCGCCGGCGAGGTGGTTGGTCACCTGGAGGACGATCGCCTCGCCCGCGCCCTTCGTCGCGGCTGCTTGCAGCTCGCGCAGACGCCACCAGTAGTTGAGCGTCTTGTGGCTCGTCGTCGGATCGAGCGGGTTCGCGCGCGCGTCTGCGATCGTGACCGCGACGCCGCGCTCGAACATCTCGTCGGGGTACGCCGTCGCGGGGGTGGCGGAGATCAGGATCGTCGGGCGGTGCTGCGACTTGCCGCCCGTTTCGAGCAGGTTCAGGTCCCCGCCCGTCACCGTGAGGCGAACGCGGGCGCGCTCGTGCCCGGCGCGTTTGACGGTCTCGAGCGCCGCTTCGCCGATGGGCCCGGCGTTGAGTTCCTTCGCGAGCCCGAGGGCGCTCGCGGACGTCGTGAGGCGTTCGAGGTGCGCATCGAGGCGTTCGATCGCGGGTGTACCGTCGGCGATCGAGCCCGTCATGGTCTCGAAGAGTCCGACGGCGTGCTGCATCCCGGCGTCGAACGCACCGACGCGCGCGTCGTCGCGGTCCACGAACGCCCCGTTGAGGAAGACCTGGGTCATGGGCGAGGGTAGGGGCGCGCACAAAACAGGCCGCGGCACACGCACGCGGCCTGCTCAGCCGTCGGCGGATCGCGGACGCCGACGGAGAATGCTCCCGGCTCAGCTGTTCCCTCTGGGGACGAGGGACCGGGAGCGATTGCCTCGGAGTCCGACCGGGTCGGGGAGGGGAG
Organism: Phycisphaerae bacterium; assembly: GCA_030426605.1. Lineage (GTDB taxonomy): Bacteria > Planctomycetota > Phycisphaerae > Phycisphaerales > UBA1924 > BQJQ01. Next base: position 48,378 of record JAUHXM010000007.1, read on the forward strand.
AGACGCCGCCCGACCGGGCACGCCGAGGGTCCTACCCACCCGGCGAGAGGCCAAAGGCGTCGGCCCCACGGGCACGGCGGGGCCGACGCGATCCCGGGTTGCCCGCTCGCCGCGACCGGGGGATCGCGCGGGGCCGGCATGCCCGGGTTCAGCGCTCGGCACGCGCGCCACTCCTCAGGCGCGTGCACGAGCGAATGCTGCAACGACCGCCCTGGGCTCTCGCCCGGGGATGCTCGACGTGTGGGTCCTTCGAAACCGACGCACCGGAGAATCCGCACACAACTCGCGGCCGGCCCGGACTGGCTTGAACGCCAGTCACCCCTCCATACGCGGACCGATTTCCCCCAGTTCCGCGGTTTCACCAACTCGTTGTGCCGGGGCGGATGGGCCCTCTGGGCAGCCAGAACGCAGATTCTGACGTCGGGCTGTCATCGGACCTGCGTTTTCGGTAGGGTGGCCCGGTTCGGGCGGCCCCAATCGCCCGACGCGCGCCCCACTCGGGGTGCCGCACAGCCTCAGGTCCCAGCCGCTCCAGCCGCGGCTGGGACAGGGGGGTGGGCTGTGCCCGAGCCCCCGAGGGAAGGGCGTGGGTTCTCAGCAACCGCCGCAGCCGCCGCACACGCGCGGCCGCGGCGCGCTCACTCCACCACGAACTCGGCCCACACCGGGCGGTGGTCCGACCCGAACCGCTCACCCACGCCCGCGCCGACGGGCCGCAGCGACCCGCGCCACGTCACGTGGTCCAGGTCGATCCCCGGCGCCCACCCGAGCACGCCGCCGGGCGACCACGTCGCGCCCCGACCACGCCCCGCGACGCGGTGGGCATCACGCAGCCCCGCCACGCGCAGCTCGCGCAAATGCCCCGTCCCGAACGGTGCGTTGAAATCGCCCGCGAGCACGAGCGCGTCCGGGGCGTCGTCGGATGCCATGCGGTCTGCCGCCCGGCGCGCCAGCGCGATGACCATCCCCCGCTGCTCGCGGACCAGGTCCCGCCCGCTCGGCGGCAGCGGGTGCACGTTCCACACACCGATCCGCCGGCCCCCGAACTCGACCTCGAACTCCAACTGCGGCACCCGCGCCCGTTCGCCCACCCACCACAGCGTCGGCTCCTCAACGAACGCGAGCCGGCTGAACACCGCCTGCCCGAACGCGTCGGACTGCGGCCACGTCCGCGCGTGCGGGTACCGATCGCGGAGCAATCGCTCCAGTTCGTCGTGCAACCCGGGCGCGAACTCCTGCAACACCACGATGTCCGGATCCGACGCGTCGATCTGCGAGATCAGATCGGCGGCGCGATCGTTTCGGTAGAGGATGTTCGCGCTGAAAACGCTGAGCGTCTCACCCTGGGGCTCGTCGGGCAGCGGGCGCACGCACGACCACACCGCGGGCCCGATCGTCCACACGAGCGCGGGGACCAGCGCGAGCAGCGTGCGGGGCATCCGGAAGATCACCGAGACCAACGCCAGCCCGACCAGCGCGATCCCGGTGTGGAACGCGAACGCCTGCACAACGAGCGCCCCGAACGCGAGGATCGATTCGAGATCGGACATCCCCGCCCCGCCCGCGCGCCACGCCCACCCGAACGCGAGCACGCAGTATGCCGCGGCCACGCCGGCACCGACGAGCCCGCGGACGCGGCGGATGACCCATTTCCGAACCCCCCGTGCTTGCCCGCCCCCGTTCCCGCCCGCATCGCCCATGGCACGCCATACGCCGGCGTGCGGCGCGGGTTCGGCCCCGCACCCGGACGATCACGATCCGAGCCGATGCGTGGTCCGGCGCGCGCGATTTTCTGCATTTACACCGCAACGCGCGTGAGCGGCGCCGGGCGGCCACGCTCTCCACGGGCAACCACACGCAGGAACCCCGATGGGGGGTTGTTCGAGGAGAACCACACCATGAAGAGCCACACCACAGCACTGTTCGCCGCGGCGTTCGCCGCACCGGCCGCCTTGGGGGCGGTCGATTTCTACGATTCCCGCGCCGCGTTCGACGCGGTCATCACCTCGCAGGCGATCGAGACCTTCGAGTCCGAATCGACCGGTGACCTCACCCCTCCGACCCTCTTCGACTCGGGCCTCACCGTCGGCCTGACGTCGGGCGCCGTCTCGAACTACATCGCGACATCGTCGCCGTACGGGTTCGAGAACACGACCGCGGGCGGCGAGAACTTCCTCGCCTTCGGGCGCAACCCCGCCGCGGGCGGGACCGAGACCGGGTCGTACACCGTCCAGTTCACGTTCGGCGCGAGCGTCACCGGCTTCGGCTTCGACCTCTCCGGGTTCGAGTCCCCCGCCGACGGGTTCAACGTCACGATCCTCAACGGCGGGCAGATCGTCGATGACTTCTTCCAGCCGTCCGACCAACTCTTCGGAGTGCGGTTCTACGGGTTCGTCTCGGACGTGTCGTTCGACGAGTTCCGCGTGAATGTCCCCGTCCTCACGGGCGGAACGGCGGACTACGTCGCGTTCGACGACGTGACCTGGGGCGTGCCCACGCCGGGCACCGCGGCGCTGCTGGGCCTGGGCGCGATCGCGGGCGTCCGCCGGCGCCGCTGAAATTGCGGATCTCCTGATCGCAGGATGGCCCGCCAAACGGCGGGCCATCCTCGTTACAAGTCACAGGATCATGTCACACGCCCGCCGGCTCCGCGGGCGCTTTCTCAAACGTGAAGCTCGCCCCCTCGTGCCCCACAAGCACCCGGTCGCCCGGCCCAAACTCACCCGCGAGCACACGGCTCGCCAGCGGGTTCTCCAGCCGATGCTGGATCGCACGCTTCAGCGGGCGAGCGCCATACGCCGGGTCGTATCCCTCGGTCGCCAGCGCGTCCTTCGCGGCATCGGAGATCTCCAGCGCGATGTCCCGCTCGGCCAGACGCCTGACGAGCCGCTGGAGCTGGATCTCCACGATCCCGCCCAGCTGCTCGCGCTTGAGCTGGTGATACACCACGATCTCGTCGATGCGGTTCAAGAGCTCCGGGCGGAAGAACTGCTCGCGCATCCCGACGCCCAGGCTCGCGTTGAGCTTGCCCGACTCCAGGTCTGGCGTGAGCCCCTTGCCCGAGATATCCGCGCCCGGGCCGCGCCGGATCAGGTCGCGGACCGCCGCCTCGATCTCCCAGTCCTCGGCGCCCGACTCGGTCATGTCCTGGATCTTCTGAGACCCCAGGTTGCTCGTCATGATCACGACGGTGTTGCGGAAATCGACCGTCCGCCCCTGCCCGTCGGTCAGGCGCCCGTCGTCGAGCAGCTGCAGCAGCACGTTGAACACGTCCGGGTGCGCCTTCTCGACCTCGTCGAACAGGATCACGCTGTACGGGCGCCGGCGGACGGCTTCCGTCAGCGCGCCGCCCTCGTCGTACCCGACGTACCCGGGGGGCGCGCCGATCATCCGCGCCACCGCGTGCTTCTCCATGTACTCGCTCATATCGACGCGGATGAGCGCATCCTCGGTCTCGAAGAGCTCCGCCGCGAGCGTCTTGCACGTCTCGGTCTTGCCCACGCCCGTGGGCCCGAGGAACAGGAAGCTGCCGATGGGCTTGTCCGGGTCGCCCAGCCCGGCCCGTGAGCGGCGCACCGCGTCCGCGACGGCGCGCAGCGCGTCGTCCTGCCCCACCACCCGCTCGCGCAGGTGATCCTCGAGATGCGTCAGCTTCTCGCGCTCGGTCTCGACGAGCTTCGACACCGGGATCTTCGTCCAGCGTGAGACGATCTCCGCGACCTGCTCGGCGTCCACTTCTTCCTTGACGAGCGTGTCGCCCTTCGACTGCCGCGCCTCGATCGCCGCTTCCGCCTCGTCGAGCCGTTTCTCCAGGTCCCGGATCTCGCCGTACTGGATGCGCGCGGCGGCCTCGAGGTCGCCGCGCCGCTGCGCCTGCTCGAGCTCCACCTTCTTGCGCTCGATCTCGGTCTTCACCGCGCTCACGGTGTCCAGCTCGCCCTTCTCGGCGTCCCACCGGGCGGTGAGCACCTGGTTCTGCTCCTGCAGCTCGCCCAGCTCGCTCTCGATCCGCTCGAGCTCCTTCTTCTGGGCGGCGCCGTCGGCGTCGCCCTCGAGCTTGATCGCCTCGCGCTGCATCTCCAGCTGCATGATCCTCCGGCGCAGCTCGTCGAGCTCCGTCGGCATCGAGTCGATCTCCATGCGCAATGAACTGGCGGCTTCATCGATCAGGTCGATCGCCTTGTCGGGCAGGAACCGGTCGGTGATGTACCGGTCGCTCAGCGACGCCGCCGCGAGGATCGCCCCGTCCTGGATCCGCACCCCATGGTGCGTCTCGTACCGGTCCTTGAGCCCGCGCAAAATCGCGACCGTCTGCTCGACGGATGGCTGCCCCACCAGCACGCGCTGGAAGCGCCGCTCGAAGGCCGCGTCCTTCTCGATGTGCTTGCGGTACTCGTCGAGGGTCGTTGCGCCGATGCAGCGCAGCTCGCCGCGCGCCAGCGCCGGCTTGAGCATGTTCCCCGCGCTCACCGCGCCCTCCGCGGCGCCGGCGCCCAGGATCGTGTGCAGCTCATCAACGAACAGGATGATCTGCCCCTCGCTCGCGGTCACTTCACGCAGCACCGCCTTGAGCCGGTCCTCGAACTCGCCCCGGTACTTCGCGCCCGCGAGCAGCGACCCGACGTCGAGCGCCACGATCCGCTTGTCCTTCATCCCCTCGGGGCAGTCGCCGTTAACGATCCGCAGCGCGATGCCCTCGGCGATCGCCGTCTTGCCCACGCCCGGCTCGCCGATGAGCACCGGGTTGTTCTTCGTGCGGCGGCTGAGCACCTGCATGCACCGGCGGATCTCCTCGTCGCGCCCGATGACCGGATCGAGCTTGCCCTGCTGGGCCCGCTCGGTGAGGTCGATGCCGTACTTCGCCAGCGCGTCGAGGTTCGCCTCCGCGCTCGGGTCGGCGACGTTCGTCACGCCCGACTTGGCCCGGAGCTGCTTGACCGCTTCGGCGATCGCCTTGCGCGTCACGCCCAGCGTGCCGAGGAGCTCCTTCGCGTCGCCCTTCACCTCGGCGAGGGCCAGCAACAGGTGCTCGGTGGAGACGTACGCGTCCTTGAGGTCCTGGGCTTCCTTGTCGGCCCGCGCGAGCAGCTCGAGCAAGCCGCGCCCGCCCTGCCCGGCGCCCTCGCTCGTCCGGGGCAAGCGGTCGAGTTCGGCCCCCACCACCGCCCGCGCCTTGCCGGCGTCCACGCCCGCCTTGGCGAGGATGTTCCCCGCCGGCCCGTTGTCATCGGCGAGCAACGCCGCGAGCACGTGCATCCCGGTCACTTCCGGGTTGCCACGCCCGACAGCGTCCGTCTGGGCCTCGGCCAGGGCCTGCTGAGCGAGTGTCGTGAACTTGTCCATTCTCATCGCGAACCTCCCGGGTGCCCGCGCCGGCACCCAGACGGGTGGAGGCAATCCGCGCGCCACGATCCCACCCCGCCTCAGAGCCCCGCAGGGCCCAAAACAGGCACGGCCCCTGCCAGCTTGACACCGGCAAGGGCCGAATCGGCAGTGGGTTGTGAACGTCCGGACCGGTTACGCGGTGACGTCGATCCCGCCCCGGGCGGCCGCCGCGGCGGTCCGCTGGGCCTGCTGGCCCGCGTCCCCGGCGTCCTTGATCATCTGAGCGATCTGATCGCCCTGGGCCTTCTGGCCGTCCAGCGCCTGCTTGGCGACGGCGATCGAGACCGAGCTTGAGACGTCAGCGTTGGCGATGGCGGAAGTGCTCATGCCCCCCACATCGACCCTGGCACCACCCGGGCCCTCGCCGAATCCGTGGGTTCTGAGCAAAAAGCGACCCGCGGCGCGTCGTCGCAGGCCGACGGGCTTGCTCGAAACCCCAGATCAAGGTGGGTGCTCTATGGACGGAACCCGGCGATCCCCTCGTCGGAGGCTTGGCCATCGTCCGCCCCTCGAGCTCCCTCTGGAGTCGAATAAGGGTTCGAGCAATGCAACGTCGAGCTGCGGCGTCACGCCGCGGGTCGGCCGCAGAATACCACGCACCCGCCCCGGCCCACCAGCGAATCCGACGGATCGCGCAAGGTTTCACGATCTGTTGGGATCGTGGGGAACACCGGGCGTGAAGCGCCCGAATATCGCTCCCGAGCGCGCCCGGGGGAGATTGACCGGCCGCGGCCGGTCCGGTACAACGCCACCCGGCGTGGACGCGCCGGCCCCCCGACGGGGCTCGCCCCAGGACGGGCACCCCCTACCATGCCGGCACGCCCGGCAGGGCCGAACCCCACCGCACGACACCTCCGGGCACCGACCGACGGGCCCGACGATCCAGAAAGGTTGTGACGCATGGCATCTCTCAAGACCCGTCGAGTCCTCGCCCTGTCATCCGCGGCGCTCATCGCGAGCGGCGCGTTCCTCGCGGGCGGCTGCTCCACCGGTGCCCGCGGCGAGGACCACCACGCCGGCGACATCAGGGCGCTCCGCAAGGACCCCTCGCCCGCGATGGAATCGCTCAGCAGCCGCGCCGCCGACAAGCGCAACC
>JAUHXM010000008.1 GCA_030426605.1 Phycisphaerae bacterium
CGGCCCACCCGCTGACGCTGCAGGCGGCGGGTCTGCTCGCGGATCTCGCCGAGGCACGTGGCGACGAGGGCGAAGCCGCCGTGTGGCGCGCCAAGGCGCAGCCGCCCGCCGAACCCGGCGAGTGACCGCGCTCCGCTACCATCAGGCATGACCGGCGACCGACCCACCATCGCGATCTCCATGGGCGACCCCGGCGGCATCGGCCCCGAGGTGATCGTCAAAGCACTCGCGACCATGGGCGACGCCCGCGCACGGTTCGTGATCCACGGCAGCGCCCGGGCGATGAACGCCGCCGCGGACGCGTGCAACGCGGACCCCTTCTGGTGGCGCGTCGAATCGGGGTCGGCGCTCGAAGACCTCACCGGCGCGCACAAGGTCGTGCTTGTCGATGACGACCCGCAAGCGTGGCGCTCGGGCGACGCGCCCCGCCCGTTCGACCGCCGCCCAACCAAGCTGGGCGGCGAGCTGAGCTTCCGATGGGTCGAGCGCGCCATCGCGAGCGCCAAGCTCCCCGAGGGCAACCCCGCCCGAGCCGACGCGATCGTCACGGGCCCGATCTCGAAGGCGGCCTGGTCGCTCGCCGGCCGCGGGCGCTGGCCCGGGCACACCGAGCTGCTCGCCGACCGGTTCGGTTCAAGGCGTGTCGCGATGATGTTCGAGGGGCCCGCGGTCCGGGTCGTGCTCGCGACGGTCCACATCCCGCTCATGGACATCCGCAACCAGCTCACCATCGGTCGCATTCACGACGCGATCGACCTGGGCAACGAGGGGTGCAAGCGTCTGGGCGTGGCCCGACCGCGGATCGCGGTCTGCGGGCTCAACCCGCACGCGGGCGAGGGCGGCATCCTGGGCGACGAGGAGACCAGGCTCATCGAGCCCGCGATCGAGGCGGCGGTCCGCAACGGGATCGACGCGACCGGCCCGCACCCGGCGGACACGGTGTTCACGGCGGCCCTGAACGGCAGGTACGACCTGGTCGTCGCGATGTACCACGACCAGGGCTTGATCCCCGTGAAGATGCTCGCCCGGGATTCGTCGGTGAACGTGACGCTCGGGCTGCCTACCGTTCGGACGAGTCCGGACCACGGGACGGCGTTTGATATCGCCGGCACCGGCATGGCCGAGGAGGGCAGCATGAAGACCTCGATCAACCTTGCCCTCCGGATGGCCCGTCAGAACCCCGCCGTCGCTGTCCGCGACCGCGGCTGACCGCCCGTCCGAGGGCCCCGAGTCTCGCCCGCCGATCAGCGCGGGCGCACCAGAATCCAATCAAAATCAGACGCTCCCGGTGCCCGTTTGGCGTGCCGGTGCGGCGTGACGCCCGATCACCGGTATGAGAGGGCCGACCCCACGCCGGGTCGGCAGATCGCCATGACAGAGCCCTTGCGAGAGACGGAGCTGCCCATGGGGGGCGGCGGGGTGACCGAGCCCATCGAGACCACCGCGGTCGTTGCGCCCGCGGACGACGCGCCGATCCCCTCCACGATCCGCGGGACGCTGCGCCAGATCGCGATGATCGCGGCGCCGTCCGTGGTCACGATGACGAGCTACTCGGCGATGCAGTTCATCGACCGGATGATGGTCAAGGAGATCGGGCCCGAGCCCAAGTACATCGCCGCGCAGGGCACCGCGGGCATCACGACGTGGACGCTCATGACGTTCTGCGTCGGGCTCACGGGCGTGATCAGCTCGTTCGTGAGTCAGAACCTCGGCGCGGGCAAGCCCGAGCGTGGGGCGGCGTACGCGTGGGCTTCGATGTGGATCTCGCTGGCGTTCTGGCTGATGGTCATGGTGCCCGGCGCGCTGCTCGCGCGCCAGTTCTTCGGGGTTTTCGGGCACGAGCCCGAGGTGCTCGCGCTCGAGGTCGAGTACGCCGCTGTCGCGATGGGCGGGGCGGTATTCACCCTCACGAGCAAGGGGCTGCACAACTACTTCTTCGGGCTGCACAAGCCCGCGATCGTCGCGGTCGCGGTGGTGCTGGGCAACCTGACGAACGTGTTCGCGAACACCGTGCTGATCTTCGGGCCCGAGGGGCTCGACCTGGGGGCGCGCCCGGACGCGTGGTACGGGTTCGTGTGGCCCGCGCTGACGGCGTTCACGGACACCGGCGCGTGGGTCGCCCAGTCGCTCGGGTTGCCCGCGATGGGGCTCGCCGGCGCGGCGTTGGGGACCGTCGTGGGCACGGTCGTCGAGTGGGCTGTGCCGTTCGTGGCGTTCATGTCGCCGGGGCATCACGAGAAGTACAAGAGCCGGTCGAGCTGGCGGCCCGCGATGCTGATGTTCAAAGACATCGCCCGGGTGGGGTGGCCCGCGGGGCTGATGTTCCTCAACGAGTTGGTCCTCTGGAACTACATGATGGCGTTCCTGACCCCCCGCGCTGCGGTTCGGGCGGCGGAGGTCGCGGGCCAGAGCGCCGAGGTTGCGCAGGCCGCTGGCACGTCGGCGACGACAACAGGGTTCATCGCGTTGCAGTGGATGCACCTGAGCTTCATGCCCGCCGTGGGGATTTCCATCGCGATGCAGGCGATGGTGGGCAAGGCGGTGGGGGCCAAGCGCCCCGACGACGCCGCGCGGACATCGTGGCTCGGGCTCGGGATCACGATCGGCTACATGGGCCTGTGCGCGCTCGTGTTCGTGGTCTTTGCGCGCCCGATGATCGCGTTCTTCGTGAACACGGACACCCCGCCCGACGAGGCGGAGCGGATCATCCGCCTGGGCGTGCAGATCATGATCGCCGCGGCGGTCTTCCAGGTGTTCGACGCCGTCGCCATCATCATGAGCGCCGTCCTCCGCGGGGCGGGCGACACGGTCTGGCCGGGCGTCGCGACGGTCATCTCGAGCTGGGTCTGCATCTTCGGGCTCGGGCACCTGCTCCTCGAGGTCGCGCCGGGCATCGGCGGGCTGAGCCCGTGGATCGGGGCGGCGGCGTACATCATCGTCTTCGGGCTGCTGCTCATGGTCCGGTTCCTGGGCGGCAAGTGGCGGACCATGCGTCTCGTCCACGACGACGAGATCCACAACCTCCCGCCCGACGAGATGGCCCCGGGGACCTCCCCGGGGGCATCGTGAGGCCCGAGTCCTGAGTCCTGAGTCCTGAGTCCTGAGTCCTGAGTCCTGAGTCCTGAGTCCTGAGTCCTGAGTCCTGATGCCTGATGCCTGATGCCTGATGCCTGATGCCTGATGCCTCACCTTGCGGGCGCCTAGAATCACGACCGACCCCTCCGGGGGCGGATATGACCCCAACTCCTGCCGGATACCGCGTTTGGCACGGTTCCTGAAGCGGCCGGCGGGCATGGAGATCACGATGAGCGACCCGATGGACATGGTGATCGGCGCGGCTGCCACCAGCCAGGCCGACCGCGACGCCTCGATGCAGAGCGTCAAGAAGGCGATCGAGCTCGACAACGCGGGCGACCGCGGGCCCGCGATCGAGGAGCTCCGGCGCGCCGTCTCGGCCGACCCGGGCAACATCGACGCCTCCTTCAAGCTCGCCTACTTCCTCGACCTCGCGGGCGAGGAAGACGAAGCGATCTCCATCTACGAGCGGATCTGCGAAGACCCGCCCGCGCCCGTGAACGCGCTGCTCAACCTCGCCGTGCTCTACGAGGACCGGGGCGACTACGCCCGGGCCGAGCGGTCGCTCCGCCAGGTGCTCGACACCCAGCCCAACCACCCCCGCGCCCGCCTGTTCATGAAGGACGTTCAGGCGTCGCGTGAGATGGTCATCGAGGACGACAACGAGCGCGACATCCTGAAGCGCAAGGCCCTCCTCGACACCCCGGTGACGGACTTCGAGCTCAGCGTCCGGGCCCGCACGTGCCTCAAGAAGATGAACATCCGCACGCTGGGCGACCTGCTGCGGATCACCGAAGCCGAGCTGATGAGCTACAAGAACTTCGGCGAGAGCTCGCTCGACGAGATCAAGCGGATGCTCAGCCAGAAGAACCTCAAGCTCGGCCAGGGCTTGGAAGACGCGCACCGGGCGGCCCGCCGCCAGATGATGGAGCGTCTGAAGGGTTCGGGCAAGGAAGCGCTGCTCAACAAGCCCGTCGGCGACCTGCAGCTCTCGGTGCGGGCCCGCAAGGCGCTGCAGCTGCTCAACATCCAGACGCTGGGCGACCTCGCGTCGCACACCGAGGCCGAGCTCATGGGCGTGAAGAACTTCGGGCAGACGTCGCTGACCGAGGTCCGCGAGAAGCTCTCCGAGCTCGGGCTCGGGCTGCGGCACCTCGAAGAGGGCGAGATCCCGCCCGCGCCCGGGTCGATCGGCTAAGGCCGTTCTCACGATGTGATCGCTCACGACGCCCCGCTTCGGCGGGGCGTTCTCGTGCGCTCCGGGTGCCACGGGTTGACCCGCAGGGCAACCCGTGCTCTTCATCTCACCCCGGCACGGCTTGCGAGCCAAGCCGTGGCACCCGACGCCGTGCCACTGACCCGTCCTCGGGTCTGTGCCGAATCGTGTTGACCGTTGAGAATCTCACTGACCAGAAGACGGGTCAGTGGCACGATCCGGGTCGTCACCCGCGCCCGCCTCACGCACGACGCCCTCGTCCCGCTCGCCCGACGTGTGGAAGCCCTTGCGCGCGTCGGCGTACCGCTCCGGGCTCACCTTGAGGTCGGGCGTCCGCCCCGCCTGGTGCTCGGCGTGCAGGTGCTTGAGGAACGGCACGCACCACTGGCACCCCGTGCCCGCGCCCAGGCACTCCGAGATCAGCGACGCGACCGGCGGGTCCTCGTTGCGCAGGTACGTCCGGATCTTGCGGAGCGTGACCCGGAAGCACAGGCAGACCTGGTCGTCGGCGTCCATGCGGGGATCGTACGACCCCGCGGGGACGGATCTCCGAGCGTGCGTGACGGGTCATGATCGAGCCCGCCGAGTGTCGCGGTCCGCGGCTCACGCTCCGGGTTCCTCGGGCGGTCGGGTCTTGCAACGGAACCGGTCGTTTCGTACGCTCCGGGCTGATGGCCACTGCCGCGTCCTGCTAATCCGACCCCGGCTTCGAGACGAAGCCGCCCGTGCGCGCCCAGCGGTGGCGTGTTCACGCCCCGAGCGATCGGGGTCGAGTGGTCGCTCCGCCCTGCCAGGGCAGAGCCAGGACGCAGCTTCACATGTCAACGAGAAAAGCCTCCCGTCGCGACGACGGGTTCACCTGCGTGCACTGCCGCACGCCCGTTTCGTCCCTCGCGTGGGGGACGAACAACCGGAACCACTGCCCGCGGTGCCTGTGGTCGCGTCACGTCGATGACGCGATCGGGGACCGGCGCTCGTCGTGCGCGCAGGCGATGGAGCCCATCGCGGTCGCCGCGAAGACCGACGGCGAGTGGGCGATCGTGCACCGGTGCGTCGGGTGCGGGCAGCTCCGATCGAACCGCATCGCGGGCGACGACGACGAGCGGGCGCTGCTGGCGCTGGCACTCCGGCCGATCGCGTCGCCGGCGTTCCCGCTGGACGAGATCCGATGATGCTACAGGCGGCTCAGGATGTCCAGCACCGCGTCCGCTCGCTCGTGCGGCGAGACGTAGTCCGCGTGCGACTTGATCGCGTCCGACGCGTTCGCGGGGCACCCGAAGTACGCCACACGCTGGCGGATGGGCAGGTCGCTCATCGTGTCGCCGATGCCCGCGAGGCGGGCGGGGTCGAGCCCGGCGCGCGCGATGGCCCGGTCCAGCCCGGTCGCCTTGGAGACGCACGTCGCCTCCACGTTGATGCACGTCCAGGTCATCGCGGCGTGGAAGGGCGCGCCACGCGCGCCGATCTCGCGCTCCACCGAGGGCAGCACGCGCTCGCGCAGAAAGGCTGGGCCCTCGGCGTGGAAGATCGTGACGGACGCCGTCTTTCCCGCTTCGAGGTACGCCCCGGGGAATGCGTCGACGGCCCAACGCCCGAAGTCGCGCGCAAACGCGAGGTGCTCGTCGGTGAGGCCCGGGTCGAGCTCCCATTGGTACGTCGTGGGATCGAGCAGCCACGCGCCGCCCTCACAGACGATCGGCAGCGAGCGCACGCCGACGATTCTGGCCATGCAGTCCGCGAAGGGCAGGGGGCGACCTGTGCAGAGGGTGAGTGGCGGGACATCGCCCGTTTCGTGCGCTCGGCGGTTGTGCTCGCTGACCTTCGCGAGTGTCGCGGGGTCGGCGGGCCCGAAGAACTCGGGCGAGAGGCACCCGTCCACGTCGCAGAAGACCGCGTCGAATCGGCGTTGGGTATCCTCTGATCGTCGTGGGCCTGTCGGCGCGTCTGACCCGGTCATCCCCGCAACGTATCACGCGGCACGGTGCCCTGCCGCCCGGACGCTCTCATGCAGCCGCTCTTCGTGCTCACCATCTTCATCGGCGCGGCGTTGCTGTTCCTCGTGCAGCCGATGGCCGCGCGGGGCATCCTGCCCGTGCTGGGCGGCGGGCCGGCGGTGTGGACGACCTGCATGCTCTTCTTCCAGGGCGCGCTCCTGCTCGGGTACGTCTACGCCCACCTGCTCGGCGGCCTGAAGCGTCCGTGGGCCCAGCTGGCGATCCACGCGGCGGTGCTCATGGGTGCCGTCGCCGGCGCGGCGTTGGTCGAACCCGCCCGCGCGGCGCCCGCCCCGCAGGCGTGGCCCGTGCCCTGGGTGCTGGCGACGCTGGCGATCACCGCCGGCCCAGGGTTCTTTGCGCTCGCGTCGGCGGGCCCGCTGCTGCAGCGATGGTTCGCGGGCGTCGGGCACGCTCGGTCGGAGCGGCCGTACTTCCTGTACGCGGCGTCCAACGCGGGCAGCTTCATCGGGCTGCTGGCGTACCCCTTCGTGCTCGAGCGCGTGCTGTCGCTCGGCGAGCAGCGCCGTGCCTGGGTGGCGGGGCTCGGGTGCTTCGCGGTGCTGATGCTCGGGTGCGGGCTCGCGCGGGCGCGGTCGCGTGCGCCCGACGCCGCCGCCCCGACCCCCGGCGGCCCGCCGATGACATGGCGGCAGCGCGGCACCTGGGCGTTCCTCGCGTTCATCCCGTCAAGCCTCATGATCGGGGTGACGAGCTACTTGTCGAGCGACATCGCCGCGTTCCCGCTGCTGTGGGTCATCCCGCTGGCGATCTACCTGCTGAGCTTCACGATGGCGTTCGGGCGTTCGGGGCCGGTGCTGCTGCGCGTGCTGGACCGGATCGGGCCGTTTGTGCTGATCGTCACGGCGCTGGCGTTCGTCGGGGGTCGGATCGGGTTCGAGCTGCCGCCGATGGGGATGATCGCGTTCCACCTCGCGGGGTTTGCGCTGATCGCGACGTGGGTGCACGCGCGGCTCGCCGCATCCGCGCCGGCGGCAACGAACCTGACCGAGTTCTACCTCGTGATCTCGATCGGAGGCGTGGCCGGCGGGGTGTTCAACGCGATCGTCGCGCCCGCGATCTTCGTGCTGCCAGTCGAGTACCCGCTCGTCTTGGCGCTCGTGGGGCTCGTGCTGCCGTGGCGGTCGGCCTCGCTGTGGCCCGGGCGGAGCGGGCGGCTGGCGCTGCTCGTGTTGCCGGCTGTGCTGCTGATCGCGCAGGTCTGGCTCATCCGGTGGCTGGAGCAAGCCGACGCGTGGCCGGACGCGGCGCGGAGTGCGCTCCTGCTGGTCGTGCCGGTCACGCTTGCGCTCGCCGCGAAGCGCCACGGGCTGGCGTTCGCCGTCACGCTCGCGGCGGGCGTGCTCGCCGGTACGGTCAACACGCTGACCAGCCCGAAGCTCATCGCGATCGACCGCTCGTTCTTCGGCGTGATGCGCGTCGAAGCGACGCCCGAGGGCGAGCACGCGATGCACGAGTTCCTGCACGGCACCACGATCCACGGCAAGCAGGTCGTCTCGCCCGAGATCGAGCTGCGCCGCATGCCCCTCGCGTACTACTACCCGTCCGGCCCGTTCGGCGACGCCATGCGGGCGGCCGCCGATCGCGCGGGCGACGGCGCAATCCGCACGGGTGTCATCGGGCTCGGGACCGGCGGCGTGGCGACGTACACCCGGCCCGGCGACACGATGACGTTCTACGAGATCGACCCCGCCGTCGAACGCATCGCCCGAAACACGGCCCTGTTCACCTACCTCCACGACGCGCCGGGGGAGATCGAGGTCCTGATCGGCGACGGCCGCCGGCTGCTGGCCGAGGCGGGCCCCGAGGTGGAATATGACGTCTTTTTCCTCGACGCGTTCAGCTCCGATTCCATCCCGGTGCACCTGCTCACGCGCGAGGCGTTCGAGCTGTACTTCGCCCGGCTCGCGGACGACGGCCTGATCGTGGCGCACGTCTCGAATCGGTACATGGACCTCGTGCCCGTCGTCGCGGACATCGCGGCGTCACTCGACGCGCCCGCGCTCATCCGCGACTACATGCCCAGCGAAGAGGACGCCGAGCTCAGCGCCGTCTCGACCACGATGGTCGTGATCGGGCGGCCCGGCGCGGCGCGCCCCGAGATGCCCGACACATGGATCGACCTCCGAGGCGACCCGTCGGGCGCGGTGTGGACCGACGACCACGCCGATGTCGTCTCGGCGATCTACTGGTCGCGCTGATTCCGCGGCGGGGGTATCCTCCGCCCATGAGCATGCTCCGATCGAGATTGGCCTACCAGACCGCCGGCGAGTCCCACGGGCCTGGGCTCGTCATCACGGTGCTGGGCATGCCCGCGGGGGTCACGGTCGATCTCGATCTGATCAACGACGTGCTCAAACGCCGCCAGGGCGGGTACGGGCGCGGCGGGCGCCAGAAAATCGAGACGGACACCGCCGACATCCTCACGGGCGTCCGCCAGGGGCGCACGCTGGGCTCGCCCGTGACGCTGTTCGTGAAGAACAAGGACTCCCGCCTGGACGACGCCGAACGCACGCCGCCGGTCTACCGCCCGCGGCCCGGGCACGCGGACCTTGCCGGGTCGGTCAAGTGGCTCACGACAGACTGCCGCGACACGCTGGAGCGTGCCAGCGCCCGCGAGACGGCGGCCCGCGTCGCGGCCGGGGCGCTCGCGCGGTGCCTGCTCCGCCAGGTCTTCGAGATCGAGACGTTCGGGTTTGTGCGCCAGATCCTGGACGCCCGCACCGAGGTGGAGGTCACCGAGGCGAACTGGCGCGATCTGGTCGCCGCCCGCGACGCGTCGGACACCTACACGCTTGATGACGCGACGACGGAAGCCCAGCGGGCCGCGATCCGCGCGGCGAAGGTGGACAAGGACACCGTCGGCGGGCACGTCGAGACGCACGTCTTCGGGTGCCCCCCCGGCATCGGGAGCTCGATGAACTGGTACGAGCGCCTCGACGCCCGGCTCGCCGCGGCGATCATGGGCATCCAGGCGTTCAAAGCCGTCCAGATCGGCGCGGGCACCCGCGCGGGCGAGGTCACGGGCAGCCAGCTGCACGACCCGATCCGGTTCGACGCGTCCAAGGTGGATGCGCCCAGCCTCGGGTTCGTGCGGGATACCAACAACGCCGGCGGCACCGAGGGCGGCATGACCAACGGCCAGCCCGTCGTCGTCACGGGCACCATGAAGCCCATCAGCACCCTCCTGCGCGGCATGCCCAGCATCGATCTGAACACGAAGGAAGCCCAGCAGTCCGACTACGAGCGGTCGGACGTCTGCGCCGTGTCGGCAGCGGGGGTGGTGATGGAGCACGCCGTCGCGTTCGAGATCGCGTCGGCGGCGATGGACAAGTTCGGCGGGGACTCGGTGACGGAGACGGGCGACAACTACCGCCGGTTCCTTGAGACCGCCCGGACGCTGCCCCTCGACCCGCCCGAGCAGACGCTGGCATAGCCCCCGGTACGAGGGGGAACCCCTAAAATCGGGTGGTTACACGAAACGCTTGGTGCGCATGGATTTAGCGCCGTGGCGTCGTCGTTTTTGCGCGCCGGCGTATCCGAATCGCGCGAGGGTGGCTACGCTCATCGACGCGCGTGCCGGGGGGTGCCCGGCGCGCGGGAGAGCGGGCGCAGGATCGCGCCGGCCCGACCGGCAGCCGGGGACTTCGAGCACGACGCGGACGCCCACGAGGGGCGACCCCGCGGGATCTCCCCCGGGCCGAGCACCACAGACCGACGGTCCGCGTGCGGAGGCGCGCGGGCGCGTCCCAGCGGTCGGATGACGACCGGAGAGCGCACACGTGAACACCATCCGCCGAGGCTTCTCGATCCGCACCTTCCTCGCAGACGGGTCCACCGACTCGCTGCAGATCATCGACCATTCGCAGTGGATCGGGCGCGGCGTCGCCGTCCCCCGCGCCACCCTCGAGGAGCACCTCGACCGCGACGAACTGACCGGCAACGGCGTCTACATGCTCGTCGGCACGAGCCACGAGACCGGGTGCGAGCGCATCTACGTCGGGCAGACCGGCAACCTGCACGACAACATCGACCGCGTCCGCGCCAAGGGCTTCTGGACGCGCATGATCGCCTTCAGCACCGACAGCGCCCGCCTGAACCGCGGGCACGCGGACTACATCGAGGCGCGCCTGCTCGAGATCATCCGCGAGAACCGGTCCGCGGAGATGGACAACACCAAGACGCCGAGCGTCCCCAAGCTGTCGGAGCCCGACCGCGCCGACGCGGACTACTTCATCGATCAGATGACGCAGGTCGCGTCCATCGTCGGCGTCCGCGCCCTCTCGCCGGCGCCCGAGGCGGCGCCGGGCACGCCCATGCAGCGCCTCACCGGCAACGGTGCCGAGGCCAAGGGCTACGAGGCCCAGGGCAAGTTCGTCGTCGCCGAGGGCTCCATGGCGACCCGCAGCGAGACCAACGGGTGCCCCGGGCACGTCCTCGACCTGCGCAACAGCCTGATCCTCCGCGGCGTGCTGGCCGAGGAAGGCAAGCAGCTCCGGTTCACGCAGGACTACGCGTTCGACCACGCGGCGCAGGCGGCGCAGGTCGTCCTGGGCGATGCGGGCGACGAGTCGTCGTGGAAGGGCGGGGCCTCCTCGCAGTCCACGTCGAAGGAAGAGGCGAGCGAGCCCGCCGAGTCACGCAGCGACTCGAACGGCACCCCGGGTGTGACCGTCAAGCCCATCCGCGCGACGCCCAAGGCGACCGCCGGCGCCTGATCCGAACCCCGATCGACACGAACGCCGCGGGCCCTGCGCCCGCGGCGTTTTTGCGCGCACACCGCGGATGAGCCCGTGTCATCCGCTCAATTCGCGGCGCTCATCCGCGGCGTGGTGGCGTCAGGTCGTTCCCGCGAGTTCGGCGATCCGCGCAGCCAGGCGTTCGCGGATGCCCGGCCATTCTTCGGCGATCACCGAATAGATCACCGACGCCCGCCGGTAGCCGTCGGGCATGATCACGTGCGAGCGCAGCGTGCCCTCGCGCGCGAATCCGAGGCGCTCCATGGCGCGCTGCGAACGCTCGTTGCGTGCGTCCGTCTTGAACTGCACGCGGATCGCGCTGCCTTCGTCCACGGACCCGCGCGCAAACAGGTCCGTCTCGAACGCGCGGGTCATCAGCAGCAGCTTCATCTCGGGGTTGATCGGCGTGCCGCGGCTGGCGGGCCCGAGCCAGGTGTACCCGATCGAGACCCCGCGGTGCGCGGGGATGGGGTCGTACAGCGCCGTTACGCCCACGGCGTCGCCCGTGCGCGCGTCCAGCACGGCGTGCGGGAAGACGCGCGGGTTCGCGTTCAGGTCGGCGGCGTACGCGCGGAAGCCGCTGGCGTCCCAGGTCGGCGGGCGCGCGGGCATGTGCTCGAACGTGCGCTCGTCCGCCGCGACGAACAGCGCCGGCGCGTGGAACCCGCTCAGCGGCTCGAGCACGGCGTGGGTCCCCACAAGCGTCTTCGCGGCGATCGGCATGGGCGCAGAATAGCGCCGGTGGTACCCTCGACGCGTGGACGAGCAGGACAAACGCGTGGTCGCCTACCTCGCGAGCCGCGACGCGGAATGCCCCCGGTGCAAGTACAACTGCCGCGGCATCCCGCGGGCGGCGTGCCCGGAGTGCGGGTGGAAGCTCCGATTTCGAAAGCCCAAAGAGCCCTGGCCCGACCGCGTGGTGTGGGGGTGCGTTGGGCTACCGCTGCTGGCGGCGAACGCGCTGATGTGGGTCGCAACCCTCGGGTTCATGCGCCCGGACGGGCAGGCGGGCACCGCGATCCCGATCGCGGTCCTCATTACGGCGGGCAGCGCCGTCGCGTTCGTGTGCGTGTTCATCCGAAACGAGGACCGGGCCGGGACGCACACGAGCACGGCGGTGTGGACGGTGCTGTGTGGGATGGGTGTGCTGGCGTGCGGGTGGATTGTTCTTTGGGCGCTGACGGTGTGAGGGGTCGCGTGACGGACGGACGGACCGAGCTTGCGGTGTACCTTGCGGAGCGCGACGTGCCGTGCCCGGGGTGCGGGTACAACCTGCGCGGGCTAACCGAGGCGACATGCCCGGAATGCGCGCAGCAGTTGCACCTGCACGAACTGAAGATTCCGCCGTCTCGCGCAATGACGTACCGCTTCGTCTTGATTGCGGGCGGCGCTGGGTACGTTATTTGGGCAGCAAATCTCGCGTTCCTCTCAGACAGTGTGATCGAACTGCGACCGGTCTGGATCTCACTTGGGATTGGTCTCGTTGGGATCTCATCCGCGTTCTTGGTGCCTGCAGGCTTGCGGATGCAGCGAGGCTCCGAACCGGGGCTGCGAGTTGCACAGACGATCACATCGATCTATTTCGGCGCGGCGATTCTCTTGGGTTCCTACGGCACCCTCGGGCTACTGCTAACGATGTTTGAGGCGCTGCTGGGATGAATCAGTGCAGCACCCGGAAGACCTCGGACTCGTCCGTCAGTCCCTCGCCCACCTTCTCCATCGCGTCCACCTTCATGGGCTCGAACCCGGACTCGACGGCGGCTTCGTACAGCGTCACGCCGTCGGCGCGTTCGGCGGTCAGGCGCCGGAGCGTGTCGTTCATCAGCATCAGCTCGTGCACGGCCAAACGCCCGCGGTAGCCGGTGCCGAAGCATTGGTCGCACTCGTCGCCGGCACGCTTGCCGGTGCCGGCGCAGTTGGGGCAGATGCGCCGGAGCAGGCGCTGGGCGAGCACGCCGATGAGTGAGCTCGTGACGAGGTAGGGCTCGAGCCCGATGTCGATGAGGCGCGGGATGGCGCTCGGCGCGTCGTTCGTGTGGAGGGTCGCGAGGACGAGGTGGCCCGTGAGCGACGCCTGGATCGCGAGCTGCGCGGTCTCCATGTCGCGGACCTCGCCCACGAGGATCACGTCCGGGTCCTGGCGGAGCAGGGCGCGGAGGCCCGCGGCGAACGTGACATCCCGCTTTGGGTTCACCTGCATCTGGCTGATGCCCTCGAGCCGGTACTCGACCGGGTCCTCGATGGTCATCACATTGCGCGAATACCGGTCGATGCGCCCGAGCGCCGCGTAGAGCGTCGTCGTCTTGCCCGACCCGGTCGGGCCGGTGACGAGCAGGATGCCGTTCGGGCGGTTCACGCAGTCCATCAGGCGCGTCTGAATGCGTTTGGCCATGCCCACGGCGTCGAGGTCCAGCTGCGTCTGCGACTGGTCGAGCAGGCGGAGCACGATGCGTTCGCCGTTGACGGTGGGGATGACGCTCAGGCGGATGTCGATCTTCTTGGACCCGATTCGGACCGTCGTCTGCCCGTCCTGCGGCGCGTGCCGGTTCGCGATGTCGAGCTCGGTCATGACCTTCAAACGACTCGAGATCGCGGGCGCGAGCGTGAGTGGGGGGCTGAAGGCGTCCAGGAGCATGCCGTCCACGCGGAAGCGGATCGCGAGCTTGGACTCCATCGGGTGGACGTGCACGTCCGACGCGCGCCGGCGCAGCGCCTCGAACAGGATCATGTTCACCAGCCGGATGACCGGCGTCTGGCGCGCCTGGGCGAGCAGGTCGGTCGTGCGCCCGATCGCGCCGGCGGCGGACTCGATCGCGCTCTCGTCGAGCGGGATGTCCTCGACGATCTCGGTGACGAGGTCGCCGCGGCGCTCGAACCCGCGGTTGATGATGTTCGCGACGCCCGCGCGCGGGCTGAGCACGAGCGTGAGGGGCATGCCTAGGGCGTCCTCGAGCATCGAGAAGACGCTGGGCTGCATGGGCTGGCTGGTCGCGACGACCATCTCGTGCCCGTCCGAGCTCAGGGCGGCGACGGAGTGATCGCGCGCCAGCTCGGCGTCGATGAGCTCGTAGAACTTGCTCGCCGATTCGTCGAGCTTGGGCTCGGGGATGAAGGCGAGCCCGGTCCGGTCGGCGAGCTTCTTGAGGGCGCTCGTCTCGTCGAGCGCGAGGGTCTGGAGGAGGACGTCCCACGGCTGGTCGTCCGAGCCCTCGATGCGCGGGAAGGCGCGGGCCTGGTCGGGCGAGAGCTTGAGCTCGCCGAACACGGAGGCGACGCGCGGCCAGTCCTCCGTGACGATCGAGAGGTCGCGGCGCGCGGGCGCGTCGGGGTTGCCGCGCCGCAGCGCAAGAATCCCGCCCTTGCCCTTGGTTGGTCCCTTGGTCGATCCGTTCGTGCTCATCTCACCCGTCCGTCTCGATGGGGACAATCTCGAGCACGGGCGCGCGGTCCGCGGCGGAGGGCTGGATCTGCGTCGTGCTGTCCGCCGGGAGCGTCTCGGTGCGGATGAACGCGCCCTCGCGGGTCGGCTCGTCGTCCTCGTTCCGCGCGGCGGGCCGTGGCTCGGCGGGCGGTGCGGCGGCCGCCGGCGGGGCGGAGCGCGTCGTCCGCATCGTCACCGGCTGGAGATCGGGCAGCCCCGCGTCCACCTCGACCTCCGACTGCGGGCCCTTCGAGAAGAGCTTGAGGTCGTAGAAGTTCGGGTCGCTCATGATCCGGGGCGTGATGAAGATGTACACGACGGTGTCGGTTTTGACGTCCGACGTGTCGCGGAAGAGGTGCCCGATGCCCGGGATGTGCCCGAGCAGGGGGATGCGCCGGATCGTCGTCGAGACGTTCGTCGAGGTGATGCCGCCGACGACGATGGTCGCGTCCGACGGGACGGTGACGCTCGACGAGACGTTGTTGGTCTGGCGTGGCGCGGGGATGCCGTCGCCCGTCGCAGCGCCGGTGAAGGCGGACAGCTCGATGTCGTACTCGAGCCGGAGGTACCCGCCCTCGGAGATCGTGGGCGTGACGGTGAGGTTCGTGCCCGCCTCCTCGAACCCGGCGAACGAGATGGTCGTGGACGTCTCGCCCTGGCTCGTCTCGGTTGTCGGCTGCTCATCGACGGAGGAGAGGATCGCTTCCTCATTGTTGTTCACGAGCAGCGAGGGCTGCGAGACGATGCGGGCGTCGGTGTCCGTCTTGATCGCGTTGATGATGACGGGGATCGACTGGGACTGGACGAGCGCGAAGAGCCCGCCCGCGAGCCCGCCGTTGACGGTGCGCTGATCCTGGAACCCGCCGTCACCGACGGCGGAGAGCCCGAAGTTGGACTGGAAGCCCCACTGACCGTTCAGGATCTGCGTCTCGACGGCGAGACGGAAGTTGTCGGTGTTGCTCACCGAGACGATCATCGCCTCGATGTAGACCTGCGGGCGGCGGAGGTCGAGGTGGCCGATGAGGCGCTCGAGCTGGCCCTGCTGCCCGATGGGGGCGCGGACGACGATCTGGTTGTTGAGTTCGTCGGGGACGACCACGACGAGGTCGGGGTCGAACGCGCCCGAGACGTCGTCGCCGCCAGGGCCCACCAATGCGATGCTGCCGTCGGGGAGGATTTCGGGCCTTAGGTCGGGCGCGACGGCGGCGCGCACGCCGCTCGAGTCGGGCAGGAGGGGCGAATCGTTCGACGCGGACTGCCCGGTGATGACGGCGTTGAGGAGTTCGGCGACGGTCTCGGCCTGCGCGTGGTGCAGGCGGTAGGCCCGCACGACGATCCGCTCGTCCTCGGCGCCGATCTCTTCGAGGAGCGCGGCGAGCTGCTCCTGCTGCGACTCGGTGCCGTAGTAGACGATCGTGCCGCGGGCGACGTCCACGACCATCGCGGGCCCGCCGGCGCCGGTGGTCTGGGTGCTGGCACCGAAGACGTTGTTGGGGTCGTTGCGGAAGGCGTTGAAGCTGTTGGAGTCGTCCTCGATGCGGATGACCTCGCCCAGCCCCCGCTGGGAGGCGATGTCCGCGAGGGTCGCCGCGGCGGAGCCGGCGAAGTAGCGCTTGGGCGCGAGCGTCGAGGGGACGTCGATCGCGGTGATGATGCGGAGGACCTCGTCGAGCTCGTCGCCCGTGCCGCGGTAGAGCAGGGCGTTGCCCTGGGCGTCCACGGTGAGGCGGTCGCCCAGGTTGGTGAGCGTCGGGGCGATGCCCGGGACGAGCGTGCCGACGTTCCCGGCGTTGTTCGGGTTGTTCCGGTTGATGGTCGAGCGGGTGGCGTTCGCGTCCTGACCGCCGGAGAGGGCGATGGCGCGCTCGCGTGCGGCGGGGGCGGCGATGTGGTTGAGCTCGATCCGGTGGTAGACGATCGCCGAGCGGGTCTCGAGCAGCTCCCGGACCGCTTCCTCGACGCGCGCGATCTCGCGCACCGGGAGCGTCGCGACGATGACGCCCAGCTCGTCCACGAACGCGACGGTCGGGGGTGGCGCGCCGCCCCACCCCATGATCGCGTTGACGGCGGGCTGGAGGGCGGTTGGCTTGACGTTGGGCGTCTTGATGATCTTGGTCGTCGCGATCTCGCCCCCCGAGCCCGGGCGGATCGCGGTGGCTTCCTGCACCGTGTAGAACTGCGACAGCGCGTCGTACGTGATGGTGTACCCGTACGACTCGAGCGTCGAATCGAGCAGCCCGAGCAACCGCTCGCGCGGCACGGCGACCGGCGCGTTAAACGCGACCGACCCCTGCGGGTCGCCCTGGATCTTCACGTTGATCCCGAGCGTCTGGGCAACGAAATCGATGAGGGCCGCGAGCTCCATGGGCTCGGCGAACGCGTCGAACCGGATGAGCTCGCCCGTCTGGGGCTCGATGGCGGCCGCCGCGTCGCCCCCGGGCTGGGCGGCGCGGTTCTGCTGGTTGTTCTGAGGCTGGTTCTCGGGTTGGTCCTGCTGGGGGCGTCGCTCGATGCCGCCGGGCTGGAGGCGGACGCGGTTGTTGCGCTGCGGCCCGTCGTCCTGGGCTTGAGCGCTGGCGCCGAGCGTGCACGCGCCGAGCGCGAGCACGCCGATGAGCGCTCGGATGGTGTTGGTCCGCGTGGGGCGGGGGGTGGTCGTATCGTCCTGCACGTTGAGCCTCCGAGTCTGGGGCAAGCCTACCCGCCGGGGGAGCGTCCCGCCGGCCCGAACACCCGCCTTTCGAGAGCCTGCCGCCCGATGCGTGTCGTCTCCCTGCTGCCCAGCGCGACCGAGACCCTGTGCGAGCTGGGCGGGCGCGATCTGCTCGTCGGGCGCTCGCACGAGTGCGACTTCCCCGAGGGGCTCGAGAGCCTGCCCGCGCTGACGGGTCAGAAAACGGCGTACGCCCCCGAGTCGGGCGTGAGCGCGGCGGACGTGGACGCCGCCGTCCGTGAGCACCTGAGGTCCGATGACCCCGACCGGTCCCTCTACACACTGGACGTGGATGCGCTGGCCGGGCTCGGGCCGGACGTGATCCTGACGCAGGATTTGTGCGACGTCTGCTCGATCGCGCTGCCCGAGGTCGAGCGCGCGGCGCGGGTCGTCGCCGAGCGGACCGGCAAGAGACCCGAGATTATCGCGTTGAACCCGACGACCGTCGAGGGGGTGCTCGACGACCTGCTGCGGGTCGGTCGGGCGGTCGGCCTGGCGGAGGCGGCGAAGCATGCGGTCGTCCGGTTGCAGGCGCGGCTGGTGCGCGCTCAGGAGTACGTGAACGAGTACGCCGAGGGCCCGGTCGTCGGGTTCCTCGAGTGGACCGACCCGTTGTACATCGCCGGGCACTGGACGGTGCAGCTGATCGAGCGAGCGGGGGGGCGGCACCCCCTCAACCCGACGGTCCACGGGGACGACGACGGAGCCGCCGCGGGATTGCAGCAGTCGTTCCGCAAAGCGGGCAAATCGGTCGCCGTGCCGGGGGACGTGTTCGCGCGCACGAACCCGGAGTTCCTGTTCGTCGCGCCGTGCGGGCTCACGCTCGGGCAGGCGTCGAAAGAAACCCTGGAATTACAGGCCCAATCGTGGTTCGCGGATCTGCCCGCGGTGCGCTCCGGGCGCGTGTATGCGGTCGATGGCAGCGCGATGTTCAACCGCCCCGGGCCGCGGCTGGTTGATGCGTTCGAGTTTCTCGTCGCGATCCTGAACGATCGGCCCGGGCTGATCCCGGGCGGGTTCCCGTTCCAGAAAGTCGTGTAACGCTTCGGTCACGGTCGCTCTGGGCGTCCGGATCGGTGGGCATGCAGCCCACCGAGATCCCATCGGTCTCAAAGCGGGCGGGCTGGGAGTCCGCCGCTGCTGTTCGAGGGGGCGCCGTCGTGCAGGGCTACTGGCGCTTGCCCTTGTTCTTGCGGTCCTGCCGGTGATCGCTCTTGCCCTTGTCGCGTTGCTTGCTCTTGCGGCTTCGGCGTTGCGAGCCGGGGACCTTGATCCCGGCGCCCTTGCCGGACTCGAGCCCGCCGCCCTCGGACCCGATGTTCAGACCCATGGGCCCGCCCTTGCGCTTGCCGCCGGCGCGTGATTCGGGGTCGGAGATCACCAAGTCCATCTGCCGGCGCGCGAGATCGACCTTCGCGACCGACACGTTCACCCGGTCGCCCATCGAGTAGCTGCGGCCCGAGTTCTGGTCCACGAGCGCGCCGGTGCGGTCGTCGATCTGCCAGCGGGGGGGCTTCTTGGAGCGCGTCACGTCGCCCGGCAGGTCTTCCTTCTTGATCATGCCGTCGGCGAGGTACTTGTCGAGTTGCACAAAAACACCGCGCGGGTTCACGCCCGTGATCACGCCCGGGTATTCCGGGTTCTCGCCCGACGCGAGCTGCTCGGACAGCAGCTGGAGCACGAGGAACTGGCGCAGCTGCCGCTCGGCGTCCGCGGCGTTCACTTCCGTCTGCGAGCACTGACGCCCGATCTCGAGGAGCTTCTCTTCGGACGGGCACATCGGGCTCTCGCGGAGCTTCTTGCCCAGGGCCTTCTTGCCGCCCTCGTCCTTGGGGCGGTTGGCGCCGTTGTTCGTGTGCCGGAGGTATTCGCTCAGGGCCCGGTGGACGGTGAGGTCCGGGTAGCGGCGGATGGGGCTTGTGAAGTGGGCGTACGCCTTGGACGCGAGCGCGAAGTGCCCGATCAAGGCCGGCGAGTACTCGGCCTTCGTGAGCGTGCGCAGCACCGCCATGTGCACCGCGCGGCTCGCGGTGGTCCCCCGCGTCGCGTCGAGCAGGCCCTGCAGTTCCTCGCGCGTCGGGCTCTTGGGGATCTGGTACCCCGCGACGCGGGCGCTCTTCTGGAGGTCCCCCGTCTCGCCCGGCGTGGGCTCGGGGTGCACCCGGCGCAGCAGGGGCACGCCCAGGTCCTCGAACAGGCTCGCCAGGCACTCGTTCGCCTCGACCATGAACATCTCGATGATCGTGTGCGTGAACGCGTCGTCTTCCTGCTCGGCGTCGATCACCCGCCCGTCCTCGTCGAACACCAATTCGACATCCGGCAACTCGAGGTGGATCATCCCCTGCCCGCGTCGGCGCTCGCGGATCACGCGTGCGAGCGTGTCCATTTCCTTGACGGTGCTGATGAGCTTGTCGGTGTACTCGGGCTCGGTCTTGGCGTGCTTCTTGGCTTCTTCCAGATCGCCGTCGATGAGCGCCTGGGCCTCCAGGTACGTCATCCGCTTGGTGGATTTGATCAGCGAGCTGCACACGCCTCGGCTGACGAGCTTCCCGCGCTTGTCGTAGCGCATGATCGCGGTCTTGGCGTACCGCGGCACGCCTTCCTGCAGCGAGCAGATGCCGTTGCTCAGCACCTCAGGCAGCATCGGGATGACGAGGCGCGGGAGGTAGCACGAGTTGCCGCGCTCGATCGCTTCCAAGTCCAGCGGCGAGCCCGGGTCGATGAAGTGCGCGACGTCCGCGATGTGGACGCGGAGCTCCCAGCCGTCGCCGAGCTTCTCGATGCTGATCGCGTCGTCGTAGTCCTTCGCGTCGGGCGGGTCGATGGTGGTGACATACTCCTCGGTGCGGTCCTCGCGGAGGGTGAGGGGCTCGCCGCGCTCCCAGGCTTCGATCTCTTCGTCGAATCGGATCGTCGCTTCGCGGGCCTGGTTCACGCACGCGTCGGGGAAGTCGCCCGAGGGCAACCCGTACGCCGCGATGACGGCGGCGGTCTCGACATCCGGCTCGCCCGCCTCGCCCAGCACCTTGGTGATCACGCCCTCGGCGAGCATGCCGTCCTCGGGGTACTCGAGGATCTCGATGACGACCTTGTCGCCCGGCTTGACGTTCTTGCTGCTCGCGTCGCGGATGACGACGGGGTCGCTCAGCTCCCTGCCGTCGGGGTAGCACAGCCACTTGTCGCCGCGCTTCTCCATCTCGCCGGCGAAGCTGGACCGCTTGCGCTGCGTGATCTCGACGACCTCGCCCGCGTACGAGCGCCCGAACCCGCCCTCGCGGCGTTCGCGCCGAAAGTCGCGGGCGTACGACGCGATCACGGTGTCTCCCGAGAGCGCGCCGAGGGTCGCGTCCGGCGGGATGAAGACGTCGCCCCCGATGATCTTCTCGACCGGCTCGACGAACCCGAACCCCTTGGCGGTGCCGCGGAAGATGCCCTTGATGGTGCCCTCATCGGGCATCTCGGGCAGCACGACGCGCTCGCCCTTGTCGAGCACCACGACGCCCTCGGCGGCCAGCGCGCGCACGGCGTCAGCGAACTCGGCCATGTCCTCGACGCGGAGCTCCTCACCGAGCGCGTCGATCGCCTTGGGCTCGTAGTCGTCGTGCTCGAGGTGCTTGAGCAGGCGGTCGCGGTACTTCAGGGGCATCAGAGTCCTTCGGATTTTGCCGCGAACCGGCCCGCGACGGGACGCTGGGTTACATCGACGCGGCGTACGACTCGAACGCGGGCGTGAACGCCACGGGCTCGAACCCGAGGTGCTCGCGGGCCTTGTCCAGGGGGGCCGTCGAGTCCTCGATCGCCATCAGCGCCATGCCGTAGTCGAACGGCAGGAGGCGACCCATGCCGACGAATTCGGCGGCCTTGGCCTTCATCGCGGCGACCACGCCGGGCACGCCCACGACGCGCATGCCGCGCTTGCCCAGCGGCACGCTGTCGCGCACGAGAAGCATGAGCTCTTCCATCGAGAGCTCTTCGGCCCCCACGAGGTGGTAGATCTCGCCGACGGACGCGGGCGTCGTCAGCGCCTTGACGAATGCGCCACAGACATCGTCCACGTGCACGGGGGCGACGGTCGCCGTCTCCCACTCGCTCGGGATCGGCAGCGGCACGGGCGTCGGGCCCAGCGTCTTGGCGTTGGGCTTGGGCCGCACGAACGCGGGCATGAACGCGAACGGGGCGCTGCGCCCCTCCGCCCAGGACTTCACCATCTGCATGAACTCGCCGTCCGGCCCGTGAATCAGCCCGGGGCGGAAGATCGTCCAGTCGAGCCCGCTGTCGCGCACGGCCTGCTCGCCCGCGAACTTCGTCGCGCGGTAGCGGATCGGGCTCTCGCCGCCCACGCCCAGCGCGCTCATCTGGAGATACCGGACGCGCTCGCCGAAGCATTCCTGCCGGTCGGCGCACGCGCGAACGACACGCTCGGTGGCGCGGGTGTGCATCCGGTCGAACGTCTGCCGCCCGCCCGCTTCGCGGATGATCCCGATGAGGTTGAAGCAGGCGTCCGCCCCGTCCACCAGGCGGTCGGCGACGCCCTCCTCGAGGATCCCCCCCTCGACCACGCGGATGCGCCCGTCGCGGATCGCATCGCTGGGCAGCACGTCCGACGCCTTGCCCGCGTTGCGGGTCAGGGCGTTCACCCGGTGCCCGGCATCGAGCAACGCCGACACCATGTGCCGACCCACGAACCCCGTTGCCCCCGTCACCGCCACCGTGTGCGCGCTCATCGGAACCTCCCCGTCAGGGCACAAGCGTACGGGCCCGCCGCGGATGGGGCGCGGGATCGGGCACGCCGCCCGGTACCATCTTTACATGACGCTGCGGGCGAGCAACCTGAGCTTCGCGTACCCCGGGTCGGGCCCCGTGCTCGACGGCGTGACCGCTTCGTTCGAGCCCGGCGCGATCACCGCCCTCGTCGGGCCCAACGGCGCGGGCAAGTCCACCCTCCTCCGTCTGCTCGCCGGGCTCCGGACCCCGGGGTCGGGGTCGGTGACACTCGATGACGGGGAGGGCGAGCGGTCGGTCGCGTCCATCCCGCCACGCGAGCGGGCGAAGCGGATCGCCTACCTCGCCCAGCGCCCCGAGGTCGCGTTCGCGTACTCCCTCGCGCAGGTCGTCGCGTTCGGCGGGTTCGCGGGCGGGCGCGAGGCGGTCTCGATCGCGTTGGACACCGTCGGGCTCGCCGACCGGGCCGAGATGCCCTTCGCCCACCTCAGCGCGGGTCAGCAGCAGCTCGGGGCGCTGGCGCGGGTGCTCGTCCAGCTCCATGGCGCCCGGAACGACGGCGTCGGGCGGTACCTGCTCGCCGACGAGCCCATGAGCGCGATGGACCCCGCCCACGTCGTCGAATCGAGCGCCATCATGCGGAACCTCACCCACGCGGGCGTGGGCGTGGTGCTGGTGGTCCACGATCTGTCGCTCGCCCGCTCGATCGCGGACCACGCCCTGGTGCTGGATGGCGCGGGCCGCGTCGCCGCGGCGGGCCCGGCGGGCGAAACCCTCACCCCCGACACCCTCGAGGCAGTTTTTGGCGTCGGGTTCGCCTATCTGGCGGGCCCGAGCGGGGCGGCGGCTCTCATCCCGGCTCATCCGGGGCGGGCCTGCTCGCCGACGTAGGATGTCACGCGATGCAAGGCATACTCAACTGGCTCGGCAACAACATCCAGATCGTCATCTTCCTGGGCTTCATCGCGCTGAGCGTTTTCGGCTCGATCGCGAAGCAGCTCGCTGAGAAGAAGGCGGAGCGCAAGATCGCCATGGACCGCCGCCGGCGCGAGATGGACGCGCTGCGCACGGGCGGGTCCGTGGACGATCTGGACGAGCCCCAGGACACGTCCGAAGCGGCGCAGCGTCAGCAGCGGCTGGCCGAGCTCGCCGAACGCCGGCGCCAGCAGCTCGAGGAGCTCCGCAAGCGTCGGGCGTCCGCGGGGACGTCCGCCCCGCCGGTGCCCAGCGCTCCGCCGAGATCGATCCCCGTTCCGACACCGCGGCCCACACCGCGCCCCGCGCCCGGGGCACCGACCGCGCGCCCAACGCCGCGCCCAGTCCCGACCGCCCGGCCGACGCCGCCGCGTCCCATGCCCGGGCCTTCGTCGATCCCATCCCCGCAGCCGGCGACGCAGCGTCGGCGTTCCGGGAAGCCCGAGCCGAGCCGGCGCGAGATGCCGGCACCCAGCGCCGCGATCACCGAGGGCGCGATCGGATCGTCCGGCAACGACCGCCAGACGAAATCGCACCCCTTGGGTGTGCTCAAGGGCATGAACAACTTCGAGTTGCGTCGCGCCATCGTGCTCTCCGAGGTGCTGGCGCCCCCGGTGAGCGAGCGGACCGGCGACCGATGAGCGTCTGAGCCGGAGTCCCCGGGCGAAACGGGCAATCCCGCCTGTTTTGGGTTGGACTGGCACGCCTCGTGCTAGACTTTGCGGATGCCCAAGCCCCGCCGAAGCCGGTCTGTCCCGATCCTGCTCGCGCCCGTGTTGGCGATGGTGGGCGGGTGCACGATGTTCAGCTCCGTGCCGCGCGGGGCCGAGTCGATCACCGCGGGGTTCCGCGGGCCGACGCCCGAAGAAGCCGCCGAGCTCGCGCTGGACCCGTACAACGCCGACAACCGGTTCCGCGGCATCCAGCTGCTCTCCACCGCCTACTTCGGCGGCGACGACCCGTACGTCCGCCTCTACCTCGACGGTGTGGACGACGAGGACCCCGGCGTCCGTTGGGTCTCGATCCGCGCGCTCGGGCGTCACGGCGACCCGGAGCACGTCGGGCTCATCATCGCCGGGCTGTCCGACCCGGACACGCAGGTCCGAGCCGAGTCCGCGCGGGCGTTGCAACGGCTGCACGACGAGACCGCCGTGGACGCGCTCATCCGCGCCACGAACCCCGAGTTCGAGCCCGAGCCCAGCGTCCGCGCCGAGGCAGCGCACGCGCTCGGGCAGTACGCCCAGTCCCGCGTGGTGCAGGCGCTCGTGGCGCGGCTGGACGATTCGAGCCTCGCGGTTAACCGCAACACCCGCGCCGCGCTTCGGACGCTGACGGGCCAGGACTTCAAGTTCGACCGTCGGGCGTGGATCGACTGGATCGACGGGGCGGAAGACCTGTTCGCGTCCCGCACGCCCTACACCTACCCGGTGTTCGAGCGCGACAAGACGCTGGTCGAGTGGCTGCCCTTCGTGCCCGAGCCCCCGAACGAGGCGGGGTCCACGCCGGTGGGCATGATGCCGCCCGGGTCGGAATGAGCTGAAGCGCGTTCTCGGTCGTTGATGCCCGCCGGGCGGTCGGTCTGAAGCGGCTCGCGGGGGGCTGTGCGCGGGCGTGGTCGCCTCGGGTCATCGTGCGCAAACCGGGGGTGGTCCATCGCCGATACGGGCGGGGGGCCCCGCGGGCCCGGATGGGAGTGGGCGTGCGGGCAGTCCGATACGACGGTTCTTCGGTGTATGTCGATGCGAGCGCGCCCGACCCGGTGCTGCGCGACGGCGACGCGCTGGTCCGCCCGACCCTCGCGGCGGTGGACGCGATCGACCTCTCCATCGTGGGCGGGCGGACGCCCTTCACGGGCGTGATCGGGCGCCGGTTCGTGGGCGTCGTGGAGGACGCCGCGGGCCCGCGCAGCGCGGGGTGGGTCGGGCGACGCGTCGTCGCGACGCCCGCGATCGTGGACCCCGACTCGGAGTACGCGCGCCGGGGTCTCGGCGCGCACGACCCGCGCCGCGGCATGCTCGGCGCGCACGAGCACGACGGCGCCCTCGCCGAACGCGTCGTGGTGCCCGTCACGGCGTTGTCGGCAGTCCCCGATGAGCTGGACGACGAGCGCGCGGTGTTCGCCGTGCCCGTGGCGCGGGCGCTGCACGCGGCCCGCCTGGTGCGTGCCGAGGGGCGTGCATTCATCACGATCCTGGGCGACACGCCCGACGCGCTCCTGTGCGCGCAGGTGATGACGCGTCTCAACGCGTCGGTCCGCGTGCTGGGCACGAACGCCGAGGCGCTCGCGCTGTGCGAGCGATGGGGCGTCAAGCACCGCCCCGAGCACGAGGCGGGCCGCCGGCAGGACCAGGACGTCGTCGTGGACGGGATCTGCACGCCCGGGTCGTTCGGGCTCGCGTGCGCCCTGTGCCGCCCGCGCGGCACGGTGATCCTCGCGCCCGAAGCCCCGCCGGTGTCGGGCGACGCGGGCCCGACCCTCTCGGGCGTGGACCTCTCGCCCGCGCTCATGAACGAAATCGAGATCCGCCCAGCCGTCGCGCACGCGATGGGGGAGGCGGTCGCCCTGCTCGCGTCCGAGGCGCTCGACACGCGGCCGCTAATCGGGCGACGGTTCGACCTTGCGGACGCCGTGCGGGCGCTGCGGGCGGCGTCCGAGCCCGGTGCGCGGACGATGCTCGTCGCGGCCTGAACGCGGTATCCTCACCCCATGAGCCACACGCCCCAACCCACCGTCATCGTGCAGCGGACCGAGTCCAACGGGCTCGGGCTCGCGGGGTTCATCTGCTCGCTGATCGGGCTCATCTCGTGCGGCGGGCTCTTCCCCGTCGGGCTCATCGGGCTCGTGCTGTCCTTCTTCGCGATGTTCAAGCGCCCGCGCGGGTTCGCGATCGCGGGGTTCATCATCGGGCTCGTCGCGAACGCGTGGATCATCGTCGTGGTGGTCTTCATCGGGTTCGGCGTGCTGATGGCGGGCGTCGCCGCCGCGCTGGGGATGGAACAGATCGAGGCGCAGGCGGAAATGTCGATCATCGCCCAGCGCGTCGAGCAGCACCAGCGCGACAACGGCAACCTGCCCAGCACCCTCGCCATCCTCGGGCTCGAAACGAACACCCTCGACGACCCGTGGGGACGCACCTACCGGTACGCCCCGACGATCGACGGCACCGGCTTCACCCTGAGCACCGACGGGCCCGACGGCACCGAGAACACCGCCGACGACATCGTGTACGGGCGCTGAGCGCTACCAGAGCAGGCGGGTCCGGATGGACCCGTCCAACGCGTCGAGTCGGGTCTTGATCGCGTCGCCGTCGGAAGGATCGACGTCGAGCACGACGTACCCGATGTCGCCCGCGGTCTGGAGGTACTGGCTCGCGACGTTCGCGCCCGCCTCGGCGAGCGCGCCGTTGAGCTTGTTCAGGAAGCCCGGCTCGTTGCGGTGGAAGTTCAGGATCCGGTGCCTCCGGACGGGCTCGTCGCCTTCGCGCGCCTGCTGCCCCGGGAGATCGACACCGGGCACGTTGACCGCGCCGACGGTTGACCCGTTGTTGATGAACCGGATGAGCTTGCCCGCCACCTCTTCCGCAATCGCGGCCTGCGCCTCGATCGTGCTCCCGCCGATGTGCGGCGTGAGGATGACGTTGTTGAGCCCGCGCAGCGGGCTGTCGAAGGTCTCGCCCGAGCTCGCGGGCTCATCGGGGAAGACGTCCACCGCCGCGCCGCGCAGGTGACCGCCGGTGATCGCCTCGGCGAGCGCGTCCACATCGACGACGGACCCGCGCGCGTTGTTGATGAGGTACGACCCGGGCTTCATCCGCTCGATCCGCTCGCGCGTGATGAGCCCCGCCGTGCCCGGCGTCGCGGGCACGTGCAGCGTCACGACGTCCGACGACGCGAGCAGCTCCTCCAGCGAGTCGGCCGGGCGGGCGTTCCCCAGCGGGAGCTTGGAATCGACGTCGTAGTAGACCACCCGTAGGCCCATCGCCTCGGCGAGCACCGAGACCTGCGAGCCGATGTGCCCGTACCCGACGATGCCCAGGGTCTTGCCCCGCACCTCGTGCGCGCCGCTCGCGGATTTGTCCCACCTCCCCGCGTGCATGCCGGCGGACTTCTCCGCGAGCCGGCGGTGCAGGGCGATGATCTCCGCGATCGTCAGCTCCGCGACCGAGCGCGTGTTCGTGAAGGGCGCGTTGAAGACGGGCACGCCCGCGTTCGACGCCTCTGGGAGCGCCACCTGATTCGTCCCCGCACAGAAGCACCCGACCGACAGCAGGCGTTTGGCGCCCGCGAGGACGCCCGCCGTGAGCTGCGTCTTGGAGCGCACGCCGACGACATGCGCGTCCGCGACGGCGGCGTCGAGCTCGGCGCCCTCCGCCGCGGCGGGCAGCGCCGTGACGTCGAACCCCTCGCGGGCGAGCATGTCCACGCCCTGCGCGTGGATGCCCTCGAAGAGCACGACCCTGATCTTGTCCTTGGGGAACGACGTCTGCATGATCCAGCGTATCCCTCGAGAAGCTCACGAACCCGAGCGCGATGAGGCCGCCCAGCCGGGTGCCGTGGTCTGAGCGAAGCGAAGGCCACGATCGGGCGCCCCCGCATGGCCTTCGCCGAGGGCGGCTCAGACCATGGCACCGCGCGGAGCACTCAGAAGCTCACGAACCCCGTTGCGATCAGCCCACCCAGCACGACACACAACAGAATCCGGTACCACCCGAAGACCTCGAGCCCGTGCTTGTTCAGGAAGCCCACGAGCCACTTGACCGCGACGGCCGCGCTGATCGTCGCGACGACGAGCCCGACCACGATCGGCGCGATCCCGAGCACCTCGAACATGTTGGGGGTGCCCGCGTCCGCGGACTCCTTGATGTTCTTGAGGAGCGAGTAGACGCACGCCCCGCCCAGCGTGGGCAGGCCAAGCAAGAAGCTGAACTCCGCGGCGGCTTTGGGCTTGAGACCGGTGAGCACGCCGCCCGCGATCGTCATCATGCTCCGGCTCGTCCCGGGCCACATCGCGAGGCACTGGAGGAACCCCACCGCGAGCGCGCCGCGCCAGGTGATGTCCTCAATCTCCTTGCCCGTCCCCTCGCGGCGCATAGGGCGAACCTTGACGCGGTCGAGGACGATCATGAACACCCCGCCCAGCGCGAGGGCCGTGAGCACCATCGTCGGGTTGAAGAGCTTCGCTTCGATCCAATCGTTGAGCAGCACGCCCAGCACCGCCGCGGGGAGGAACGCCACGATGATGTTCAGCGCGAGCTTGAGCCCCGCCGGGTTCTTCCCGGCGAGCCCGGCGAGCATCTGGACGACCCTTGGCCAGTAGAGCCCGAGCACCGCGAGGATCGCCCCGCCCTGCACGACGATGTTGAACGCATCGACCGCCGCTTTCGTCTCGGCCGGTTCGTCGAGCCCCAGCAGGGCCGCCGTGATGATCAGGTGCCCCGTCGAGCTGACCGGGAGGTACTCCGTGATCCCCTCGACGAGCCCGAGGATCGCCGCGTCGATCAGCGTCATGATCGGCTCAGGATTCGGCAGGGGTGGCGGCAACGGGGTCTCCTGATGCGGGGTCGGGCTCGCACGGTACGCGGGACCAATCATCGACCATCGCGATGCCCCGGATCGAGCCCATCTCGGACGCTGCCGATCCCCGGGTGGACGTCTACCGCAATCAGAAGGACGCCTGGCTCCGCGCCGCCCATTACCCGGGCGGCGACGGCACGTCGGGCACGGGGTACGCCGACGGCCTGTTCATGGCCGAGGGCGAACTCGTCCTCGACCACCTGCTGGCGTCGCACTACGAGCCCGAGTCGCTCCTGATCACGCCGACGCGGTGGGAGGGGCTGGGCGATGAGACCCGCTCGGCGGTCATGGCGTTGCCCAAGTCGGTGCCCGTCTACATCGCCCGGCGCGAGGTGATGTGCGAGATCTGCGGGTTCGACATCCACCGCGGCGTGCTCGCGGCGGCTCGGCGCGGGGCGGACCGTGACCCGATCGCGATCGCCAATATGGCGCGCACGCTCGTGGTCCTGGAGGATCTGACGAACCACGACAATGTCGGCTCGATCTTCCGGTCCGCCGCGGCGATCGGCGGGATGAACCGCGTGGGGGTGCTGCTGAGTCCGCGCTGCTGCGACCCGCTGTACCGCAAGTCGGTCCGCGTCTCGATGGGGCTGGCGCTGCGGGTGCCGTTCGCGACGATCACCGACTGGCCGGCGGGCCTGCGGGCCATATCAGCGCACGGGTACGAGACGTGGGCGCTCACACCGGCGGAGGGCGCGGCGGACATCACAGCGGCCCGGGCAGCGCCGGGCCGGCGCGTCGCGCTGCTCGTCGGGTCCGAGGGCCCGGGGCTGACGGACCACGCGATCAGCGCCTGCGATCGGCGGGTGCGGATCCCGATCGTGCCGGGGGTCGATTCGCTCAACGCGGGTGTTTCTGCCGCGATCGCCCTGCACCGGATCGAGTCGAACCCCCCTTGTGGGGAATAACGGGCGTTCCCGGCTTGTAAAGCCGGTCACAGGTTGATTCCAACCGCCCACTGCCGGCATACTGCGTTCGGGGCGTGTCTGCCCCGTCCACCGGAGGTTCCCATGCTTCGATCCGCGACGACCGTCCTGTGCCTCGCCGCGTTGGCGACGAGCGCCGCCGCCGCCCCGATCCCGCGCGAGGGCGACGGCCCGCGACGGACCGCGCTGAACGAGCTCGAGACGACCGCCCTCCCGCGCGACGCGTTCGACTCGATCGACGCGTGGGTCGGCATCGACGGCCTGCGCGCGCGCGACCTGCGTGACGAGGTGACGATCATCGTGACGACGGACGTCGCCGAATCGGACAGCATCCGGTACACGCGCGAGCTCGCACGCCTCATCGAGCGCCGCGAGGGCGTGCAAGCGCTGGCGATCCACCCGACAGAGGGGTGGGACCGCTTCAGCCTGCTGCACGACGCGGGCACCATCAAGATCCCCGGCGCCCGCGACGCGGACGGCACGCTGCGCGAGTATCTGATGGCCGACGAGAACGCGGACCTGTTCCTCATCGACAAGGCCGGGCAGCTGCGCTACGCGGACATCGACCCGATCGCGCTGGAGCGCGCTGTGGTCGAGCTGCTCGAAGAAACCCGCGAGCACGCCGAGGGGGAGGCGGACCGGCGCGCCGAGCTGATCGCCAACGGCGGGGACCCGTACGGCCCGACCCGCGCCGCCAAGGCCGAGCTCCCCGACCCGAAGGACATGACCGCCGGCATGATCGCCGACCACGTCTACGCGAAGGCGAGCTGGCCCAGGCACAACACGGACTTCGGAGCCAACGACCTGCAGGGCGAGGCGTTGCCCTCCCTCGGGCACTTCACGTGGATCTCCGAGTCAGAGCGCTGGCAGGACATCGACGACAAGGTGATCATCCTTGATTTCTGGGCGACCTGGTGCGGCCCGTGCATCCGCGCGATGCCCACGCTGCAGGCCCTGCAGAAGTCCTACCCGCACGACCTCCGCGTCATCGGCGTGGGCGGGCAGTCCGAGGATGAGAAGACCGTCCGCGATTGGCTGCGCCGCAAGGGCGAGCACTACGCGAACGTGTACGACGGCTCGCGCCGCGTGATCAGCAAATTCTCGCCCCGCGGTATCCCGTTCGTCGTGGTCGCCTCGACGGACGGCGTCGTCCGCTGGACGGGCAACCCGCACGACCCGAAGTTCGTGGACGCCGTCCACCAGGTGATGGGGGCGGACCCCCTCGTCCGCGCGCGAAACGATGACATCCGGCTGACCGCGGCGGACCTCAACTACACGCCCACGGCCGGCTCGGGCAACCTCGACTGGCCCGAGCCCTGCGACGCGCGCGGGCGGTACGCCGACGAGGACATGCACGGGTCCAAGATCGAGGACCCCTTCGAGGGGCTCGAGTGGCTCGACGGCGACGCGCCCGACGCGACGGGCAAGGTCGTCATCGTGGACTTCTGGGCGACGTGGTGCGGCCCGTGCAAGCGATTCGGCCCGCGCCTCGACGCCATCGCGGAGAACTTCCCCGACGACGTCCTCGCCGTCGCGGTCTCCGGGCAGAAGGAAGACGCCGACACCGTCCGCGAGTTCCTTGAGGACCACCCCACGTCGTACCGACAGGCGTACGCGGACGACCAGGCGCTCTACGAAGCGATCGGCGTCAAGGGCATCCCGCACGTCGCGATCCTCAGCTCGGACGGCGTCGTCCGCTGGCACGGGTTCCCCGAAGCCGTTGACGACTTCGAGGCCATCGTCGCCCAGGTCGTCAAGGCGAACCAGGAGCTCAACAAGCTCACGATGGCCGACTGACCGCTGTTGGATCCGAACGCACCCGAGCACACCGACGACGGGGCGCGCCGGCACGGCGCGCCCCTTTTCCGTGTCGTCATGCACGAGCCCGAGATCCCGAACAACACCGGGAACATCGGGCGCACCTGCGTGACGACCCGGTGCGCGCTCCACCTCATCGATCCCCTCGGCTTCGAGATCGACGACAAGGCATGCCGACGCGCCGGGCTCGATTACTGGCCGCGCCTCGAGGTCCACCGCCACGCGGACGCCGGCGCGTACGACGCCTGGCGGACCGAACGCACCCCCGGCGCGCGCGTCTGGGCCTTCACGACCAAGGCCGAGCGGTCCGTGTTCGACGCGGACTTCCGGGCGGGTGACCACATGCTCTTTGGCAAGGAATCCGCCGGGCTGCCCGACGAGCTGATCGAGCGGCACCGGGCGCGGGCCGTCCGGTTCCCCATGGCGCCGGGCGAACGGAGCCTGAACGTCGCGACGGCCGTCACGGTCGCCGTCTACGAGGGCATCCGCCAGCTCATCGCCCGAGGCGACACCGGCCCCGATCCCTTCGCCTGAGCCCGGGCCTGCAAGCCCGAGGGGCACGATCCGAAAAACCGAGGGAAGGCCGAACTCACCCGCGGCGGGGCCCGTATCTCACCTGGGCCTGCCCGGATGACCCACCGGGCACGAGCCATTCGCGAGCCGCGGCTCGCATGTCAGACGCTCTGAAGATCTCTCCTCTCTCCTGCAGTGTGCCGCTCGTTCGCGAGCGGTACACTGTTTTTGCATGCGCCGATCCCACGAACGAACCACGACCCGGACCGCTCTGCGTCTGCTCGCCCTGGTGGGCGCGGTGGTGGTTGGTACGGGGTTGGGCGCGTGCCAGAAGACGCCGCTGCGCAAGGACGATCAGCGGTCCCAGTTCGACCGGTACGACGCGACGCGGAACGAGCGCGCCCCGGCGTACGTGCAGGACGCATTCGGTCGGCGCCAGCCGAACCTCCGCGGGCGCCTGCTCGGCAACGACTGACCGGTGCCCGCGCGACGGACGCCGGGCACTTTGTGCGTTGAATCCGCAAGAAAAACCGCGTCATGCACCGATCGCTAGGATGGGGCAGGAGCCCGCGCGTGTGCAAAAACGAGCCGGGGAGTCGGCGAAAACCCACCACCCGGAGCACCCACCACCAGATGGTGTGCTCCACGGAAGGCACCTGACCAACCCATGGCATCGAGCACCACAAACAACCCCCACGCCGTGTCGCGCCGCACGCGGACGGTCTGGGCGGCGCTGGTGGGGAGCATGACGGCGGGCGGGGCGCTGCTCTTTGCGCTCGCCGGCCCCGGGCCCGCGGGCACGGGCGCGGGCGTCTCGCTCACCCCCCTCGCGTCCACGACCGCGCCGAGCACCGTCGAGTCTGTGTTCACCACCCGGGCCCCCGTCGATGAGGCCCGGTGGGATTCGATCGTGATCCACCATTCCGGGTCCGCCGCGGGCAGCCCGGCGGACATCGAAGCCGAGCACCGGGCCATGGGGCTCGTCGGGCTCGGCTACCACTTTGTGGTGGGCAACGGCGCCGGGATGGGCTCGGGCGAGGTGCACGTGGGGTACCGCTGGCTCGAGCAGCTGCCCGGCGCGCACGTCGCCGGGAGCGCGGGCGCCGAGCGGAACCAGACGTCGATCGGGATTTGTCTGGTGGGCGACGGCGATCGGCGTTCGTTTTCCGACGAGCAGGTTCGGCGCACGGCCCAGCTCGTCGCCGCGATCTGCGACCGGTTCGACCTGGACGCCGACGATGTCGTGATGCACGCGGACCTCGCGCCGACGACGAGCCCGGGGCGTCTGTTCCCGCAGGCGGCGTTCCGCGACCTGGTTCGGCAGTACCGGCGCTGATGGGGCGTTGAGCGTGCAACGGGTCGGGTCATGCCGGCGTACCTGAATGGAATCGGGCGTGATCCGCTGCAGGGCATGGTGCCGACCCTTGATCCGGACTACCATCGCCGCTCTGGGTGAACCGCCCGAGGGGACATTGCGCGAACCATCGATCGGGAGCCACGAACGGGTGCTCATCGCGTCGTCCCGCCCAGCGGGAAGCGACACCTGGTTTTTTATTCATGACTCTTGATTCGACGTATCTCAGGTAGCAGTCCGCATGGCCGAGCCGGAGCCGAAACAAAAGGGTGACATCGTCGAGGGGTACCGGATCCTCGCCGAGCTCGGACGCGGTGCCGCGTCCATCATCTACTTGGTGCAGGACCCCAAGACCAAGCAGGTCTGGGCGCTCAAGCACGTCGAGAAGAAGGGCCCGAAGGAGCAGCGCTTCCTCGACCAGGCCGAGCTCGAGGCGCGCACCAGCCAGGCGGTGGGGCACGCGGGCGTTCGGCACGTCGAGAAGGTGATCAAAAAGGGCTCGCTGCTGAGCGTCAAGGAGCTCTATCTCGTGATGGAGCTCGTGGACGGCGTCTCGCTGCACGAGATGGAGGAGATCTCCCTCCCCGACGCCGTGGACGTCTTTCGGCAGGTCGCCAGCGGCATGGCGGCGATGCACGACGCGGGGTACGTCCACGCGGACATGAAGCCGCACAACGTCATCGTCGGGCCCGACTTCGACGGCAAGCTCGTCGCGAAGATCATCGACCTCGGGCAGGCGTGCAAGGTGGGCACGGTCAAGGAGCGCATCCAGGGCACGCCCGACTACATCGCGCCCGAGCAGGTGCACCGGCGCGAGATCACGGGTAAGACGGACGTCTACAACCTCGGCGCGACGATGTACTGGGTGCTCACCCGCCGGAACATCCCCACGGCGATGGGGGCGAAGGCGGACTCGCTCGTCGGGTCGCTCGACGACTCGCTCATCGAGAAGCCCACGCCGGTGTGCGAGCTGAACCCCGAAGTGCCCGAGCGGCTGAGCGATCTGATCGCCGAGTGCGTCGAGGTGGTGCCCGAGAAGCGCCCCGCGAACATGCACAAGGTCGCGGACCGGCTCGATCTGATTTATGGCATCCTCCGCGCCGCCGAGGACGACGCGGACGCGCCGACGGATGTCGCGTCGGACATCGGATGATCGCGTGACGGACCTCGACCTGCGCGACCCCGACGTGGTGTGCCGGTGCCTGCGCGAGGGGACCGAGGCGAACCGCGACGCGTCGTGCCGGGCGGGGTCCATCGACCGGATCAGCGCGCCGGGCAGGCTCATCGCGACGGGCGACCTCCACGACAACCCGGTGCACTTCGCGCGCGTGGTGCACGCCGCGGGCCTCGGCGCGGCGCCTGGGATCCCGGGCGATGTGGAGGCCGAGTCGCCCGCCCCGTGCCACCTGACGCTGCACGAGCTGATCCACTCCGACAAGTTCATGAACGGGATGGACTTCAGCTACCGGGCATTGGCGCGCGTGGCGGCGCTCAAAGCCGAGCACCCGGAGCACGTGCACACGCTGCTCGCGAACCACGAGTTGTCGCAGGTCGTGGGCGCCGGGATCGTCAAGCACGGCGTGCGCGTGGTGGACGCGTTCAACGAGGCCGTCGAGTTCACGTTCGGCGAGGACGAGCCGCGGGTGACCGCGGCGATCAATGACTTCGTACGCTCCATGCCAATCGCGCTGCGCTGCGTCTGCCCGGCGGGCGACATCCTCTGCGCGCACTCCGTGCCCGGGCCGGCGATGATGGGCCGGTTCGACGCGTCGATCCTCGACCGAGCGCTCACGGACGACGACTACGCGCCGCGCCGGGGCTCGGCGCACTTCATGGTCTGGGGGCGCGGCTACGACGCCGAGCTGCTCGAAGACCTCACCGAACGGTGGGGGATCAACCTCTTCATCCTCGGGCACGAGCACGCGGCCAACGGGTATTCGCTCGTCGAGCCCAACGCGCTGGTGCTCAACTCGGACCACGAGCGCGGGGTGTACCTCCCGATCGACCTGGAGCACAAGCCCCGGCTCGCCGAGTGCCCGTCGATGGTGGTGCCCCTGCAGGATGGGCCGCGGCTGTAGGCGGATGCCCGAGATGGAACTCCGATGTCCGGCTTGCGGGTACAACCTAAGAGGCATGGGCCTGGAGGCCGATCCCCCCGTGCCCGAGGTTCATTGCCCCGAGTGCGGCCGGAACGTCGATCTCGACGATGCGTTGCTCCAGGAGCGTCTCAGGCATCTCGCGAAGGGGCGTTGGTGGACGGGCACGGGTTCGATCAGCACCCGCGAAGCGCTGGCGGTGCTCGTGATGCTGGGTGCGATGGCTCTCGTTCTTGCTGCAGTCGTCCTGGTCGTGCGTGTGTTCGTTTAGGCGTGCTCCTGATCAGGTGGGGGAGGGCTGCCAGAGGCGTGCAACTCCCGATCCCGTTCGCGGTTGAACGGGAACAAAGGGGAGCCACCATGCCGATCGCTCGAACCGTGGGCGCACTCGCGTGCGCCGTCTCGATCGCGTCCGCCCAGCCGGCGGATGAGCCCGCCACAGGTCCGGCGCTTGTCCGCGAGTGCGCGGCGCTGAGACCGCACGCGACGACCGACGCGGGGCGGGCCTGGCTTGACCGGGCCGATGACATCCGCGCGGAGTTCGACGAGCGCGCGTTCTACTACGCGTTCCGCCCGAACCGCGCGATCACGGCCGAGGCGTACGACGCGCTGCCCGAGGAGGAGCGTGAGGGCTGGCGCCGGCGCGACGTGACGGCGGACACGTACTACGCGACGTTCTACGGCACCGCGGCGGCCTACCTGCCCGCGATCGAGTTCGCCGCCCGGGCGATGGGAGCCGAGGACGACGCGGACGCCTTCGAGGGCACACGCGTGCTCGACCTCGGGTTCGGGCAGATGGGTCAACTCGAGCTGCTCGCGGCGTGCGGGGCCGAGGTGGTCGGCGTCGAGGTCGATCCGATCCTGACCATGCTCTACGACGACTCGCAGGACGCCCGCGCCGTCGAGAACCCGGGTGGTGAGGACGGGTCGGTGCGTGTGACCGAGTGCCTCTGGCCGAACGAAGAAGCGTGCCGCGACGATGTGGGCGGCGGGTACGACATCATCATCTCGCGCAACCTGCTCAAGCGTGGGTACGTCAAGCCCAAGGAACTGATCGGGAACTACGTGCCCGTCGCGCACGGCATGAGCGACGAGGAAGCCTGCCGGCGCTTCTACGACGCCCTCGCGCCGGGGGGCGTGCTCGTGATCTACTCGCTCGGGGGCAAGCCCGACCCCGCCAAGCCCTGGACGGACATCGCCAACCCGTGGCCCGCCGAGGCGTTCGAGGCGGTGGGCTTCGAGGTGATCGAGCACGATCTGGACGTCTCGCCCGAAGCGCGCGAGATGTTCGTGGCGCTGGGGTACCGCACGCCCGAGGAGGCGGCGGATCAGCTCTTCGGCGTGTGCTCGGTCTGCCGCAAGCCCGCGGGCTGAGCGAGCGAGGCGGTAGGCTTACCCGCGTGCACACCAAGGCGACTCCAATCTGCGCCCGGTGCGGGTACAACCTCTCGGGGACGGTCGCGTCGTGGTCGGACGCGTGCCCGGTGCGGGGCACGTGCCCGGAGTGCGGCTTCGATCAGGCATGGCGTGAGGTCTTCAACCCGCTGTACCGGCACGTCCCGGAGTTATTCGAGCACGGGCGCGGGTTGGCGATCGGGCGGTTTGCGTGCACGCTCGGCGGGCTGTTGAACCCCTGGCGGATGTGGTCGCGAATCGGCCTCAACGCGCGGGTGGCGCCGCGACGCCTCGCGGCGTTCGTCGTGGTCCTCCTCCTGCTCGCGCACCTGGTGAACACCGCCGCCGCGGGATCTGTGACGGCGTCGCAGTGGTCGTTCGCACCCCCGAGCCGGTCGTGGGCGATGGATGAGCTTCGCGCAACGCTGGCTTTCCCCTACCGCCTGGCGCTCGATGAGATCTGGTGGTGGACCAACCCGTGGTCGCACATGGTGATCGCGACGGCTCTGCTCGGCGGGGCCCTCGTGCCATTCTGCTACGCCTTGCTGCCCACGACCCTGCGACGGGCCCGGGTGCGGCTGCGGCACCGCGTGCGGGTGGGGGCGTACGCCTTTCTCGCAGGCGTGCTCGTGAGTTCGTTCGTGTTCGTCCTGCTGATCTCCCGCGAGTGGCACCCGCTGTGGGACTGGACGTACGGGTTGAACTGGACGACGTCCGCGGCGCTGGTGGTCGCGCCCGGCGTGTTCGCGGGGTGGGGGCACTGGGCGATCGCGACGCGGCGGTACCTCGGGCTCGAGCACCCATTGGCGGTCGCGACGGCGACCGTGACGGTGGCGTTGCTGCTCGCGGGGATCCTCGCGACGGGGCTCGCGATCGGCTGGATGCAGACCCGATGAGCTGGCAGAGTGTCCCGAGACCTGCCGCATGACCGACACCCTCGACGCCGATCGTCCCGGCCCCCCGTGCATGGACGGAATCGGCGCGACCAATCCTGATGCCGCGGGTCTCATCTCCCGCGAGGCGGACGCCACGGACGGCGGCCTCACGGCGTGTGCTCGGTCTGCCGCAAGCCGGGGGATTGACCACAACCCCGCCCGCGGTAGGCTCGGGCGATGCCCGATGACCTTGAGCTCGGCTGTGCTCGGTGCGGGTACGACCTGACCGGGATCGCGGCATCGTGGGTGGCATCATGCCCCGTGCGCGGCATCTGCCCGGAGTGCGGGCACGGGTTCCGCTGGGCGGATGTCTACGACCCGGCGCGCAACGACCTGCCCTGGCTCATCGAGCACACACGCCGTGCGGGTGACTTCCGTCGGCGGGCGTTCGCGACGCTGGGGCGCGCGCTCTACCCGCCGGCGTACTGGCGTGCCGTGGGGGTGAGCGTCCGGGTGCGTCTCATGCCGGTGTTTCTCCTTGTGCTCGCGGTCTTCGGCGCCATCCATCT
Source organism: Phycisphaerae bacterium (assembly GCA_030426605.1). Taxonomy (GTDB): domain Bacteria; phylum Planctomycetota; class Phycisphaerae; order Phycisphaerales; family UBA1924; genus BQJQ01. Next base: position 37,997 of record JAUHXM010000008.1, read on the forward strand.
GATGTGTGGGTTCAATTTCGCGAGGGCGAATGTCGGCAGTTGGCTCGTGTGGGGGAATACCCGAACGACGGATGCCATCGAGCTCTGGCTCTCCGGGCTGCTCAACGGTCTGATCCACCCGGTCGGGCGCTTTCGGACGGCGCCCGCGGGTGCCGGCCCATTCTCAGTCGTCGGTTGGCCGGGCGTGCTCGCGTTCGCGTTCCTTGCGCACGCGGTGTGGCCGGCGATGTTCCTGGTGCTGCCCGTGACCCGGCGCGTCGCGAAGCTGCGCTGGGCGCACATCGCGCGGGCGTGGGTGATGGGCCTGCTCATGCTCGTGCCGGCGTATGTCATCCAGAGCGCGCTCACTCTGGGCGATGCGTTCGGCACGTGGCGCTCTCCGATCTGGAGTTCGTGGTACTCAGAGCCCGCGATCCTCGTCTGGCCGGTCTTCCTGATCGTCTCGTGGTGGTGGTGGGCCGCGATCCGCGTGGGCTGGCGGATCGAGCGCGGCGGCCGGGTGTTCGGGCTCCTCTGGCTCGTCTCACTCGCGGTCCCGGTGCTGGTCTCGGTCGCCATCGACCTCGACTTCTTCGCGTGGATCTTCGTGCGGACCTGGTGATCGGTGGCGAAGACGCATCGGCTACGATCCCGCCATGACCGACACCCTTGACAGCGGATCCGTGCAATCAATGGGCCTCGACGTCATCCGGGCGACCGACCCCGACGCGGCGGACATCATCGCCCGCGAATCGGCGCGCCAGGAATCGACGATCGAGCTCATCGCATCGGAGAACCACGCGTCCCCCGCCGTGATGGCCGCCGCGGGCTCGTGCCTCACCAACAAGTACGCCGAGGGCTATCCCGGGCGCCGCTACTACGGCGGGTGCGAGTTCCACGACGAGATCGAGACCCTCGCCCGCGAACGCGCCAAGCAGCTCTTCGGGTGCCAGTACGCCAACGTCCAGCCCCACTCGGGCGCGCAGGCGAACATGTCCGTCTTCATGGCCCTCATGACGCCCGGCGACACGTTCGCGTCCCTCGTCCTCTCCGACGGCGGGCACCTCAGCCACGGCATGAAGCTCAATTTCTCGGGCAAGTACTTCAACCCGGTGCACTACCCGCTCGTCTCCGACGAGACCGACGCGGAGTTTGAGCGGATCGATTACGACGCCGTCCGCGCTGTCGTGCTCGAGCACAAGCCCAAGATGCTGCTGTGCGGATACTCGGCCTACCCGCGCGAGATCGACTTCGCGAAGTTCCGCACCATCGCCGACGAGGTCGGCGCGCTGCTCATGGCGGACATCGCCCACATCGCCGGGCTCGTCGCGGGCGGGCAGCACCCCAGCCCCTTCCCCCACGCGCACGTCGTGACAACCACGACGCACAAGTCCCTCCGCGGCCCGCGCGGCGGGCTCGTCATGACCAACGACGAAGAGATCGCCAAGCAGGTCGATAAGGCCCTCTTCCCCGGCGTCCAGGGCGGGCCCCTCATGCACATCGTCGCGGCCAAAGCCGTCGCCTTCGGCGAGGCGCTCTCTGACGACTTCAAAACCTACACCAAGCGCGTCGTGGACAATGCAAAGACCCTCTCGGGCCAGCTCATCGAGCGCGGCTTCCGCATCACCTCGGGCGGCACCGACAACCACCTCATGCTCGTCGATCTGCGCGCCAAAGACGCGGAACTCACGGGCAAGGACGCCGAGGCCTGGCTCGAAGCCGCCGGCATCATCACGAACAAGAACGGCATCCCCAACGACCCCCGCAAGCCCATGGTCACCTCGGGCCTGCGCCTGGGCACCCCCGCGACGACCACACGCGGGTTCGGCGAGCCCGAGATGGTCATGATCGCCGACTGGATCGACCGCGTCCTGACGGCCGGCATCGCGGGCGACGCGGACCGCGTCGCGGGCGAGGTCCGCGACGAGGTGCGGGCGTTGTGCAAGACGTTCCCGCTGCCGCACTAAGGCGAGGCGACGCATGCCTTACCGAATCGTGTGGCGGTACACCGTCAAGCCCGAGCACGCGCGTGCGTTTGAGGCTGCTTACGGCCCGCACGGCGAATGGGCGCGGTTCTTCCGATCGGGCGAAGGGTACCTCGGCACCGAGTTGGTATCGGTCGAGCCCGGGCGTATCTACATGACGATCGATACGTGGCAGACCGGCCAGCAGTATGAGCGGTTCGCCGACGAGCGAGCCGCGGAGTACGCGGCCATCGACGCGGGCTTCGAGCCCTGGACCGAGCACGAAGAGAAGATCGGCGCGGGTGAGACGCTCTGACCGCCGCGATCAGAACGCCTCGCCGTGGTCGGCGATGATCCGGTCGAAATCGTCAAGCGCATCCTTCATGTCCTTCTGTGGCGCCGTGATCTGGTCCAGGTCGTCAATCTCCTGAGTGTCGGACGGCAACTCCTAGCGTGCCCCATGATGACGAACATCACCGCGGCCCGGAAGCTGCCTGGCCCGCGGGGCCCATGTGAATCTCAGCGCACCCGATCAGCAGCGGCATGGCAGCTCCCCGCGTGTGCTCAGTTTGCAGGAACGATCGTTGTGTGAGCGCACCGGACATGCGATGGTTCCGACGATCCACACGGTTAAGGATCTACAGCTCGTTCAATCTCACGCGCACGCGAGCGGCCGCTCGGCGAGCGCTCGGGCCGCCGTGTCGAACGCCAGCACATCGTCCCCACCCTCGGCGCGCAGCCACTCGTAGAACCCGCGGTCCGACGCGTTCGGATCCGGGAACCGCGCCTGCAGCTCCTCGGACGCCGCCCACCGGTCGCGGAACCTGTTGCACACGCACAGCTCGGGGGTGAATGCGCCGGAGTCGAACGGCACGGGCGCGACGTCGGGCATGCGGCCCACCCACGCGTCGTCGGGTTCGTACCCGAGGGCGCCCACGAGCTCGACGAACGCGGGGCCGAGCGCGTCGATCAGGGGCCGGTCGAGCTGGCGTTCCCACTCGCCCGCGCGCGCCCGGCGCACGTGGTTCGGCCGGCGGATCGCCGCGTTCTGACGCACCGCGTCGCGGTCGTACCGCTCGACCGCGGCCCGCACGCCGGCGTCGTCGTCGATGCCCAACCATTGCGCGACGCGCCCGAGCGCACGCCGCGGGTCGTCGAGCAACGCCTCGTACCGGGTGGTCTCGTCCGCCTCGGGCCCAAAATAGCCGAGCATCTCGCGCGCGCGAAGCTCGGCGACCCGCTCGCGCCAGTCGGTCCGCCACTCGAACGAGCCGCCCGCCCCCTCGCGCGCATAGAGCTCGAACACCCGGGGCGCCAGCCCGCGCAGGTCGTGGTGGATATGCGAGACGATCACGTCCCGGGGATCGCGCAGCAGCTGCAACACGCGGAACGAGGGCGCCTCACGACGCAGCCGCTCGACGGGGATGTGCTTGCTCGGCGTTCCCGCTGCAAGCCCGGCCTCCACGGTCTGCTCGCCCCGGAGGACGCGGACCATCGCGTCCGCGTCGGGCATGCCCGAGCCGGTGACCGTGTCGAAGGGTGCCCAGGGCGTTAACCGGCGCAGGCACGACTCGACGGCACGCCTCACCGCGGGCTCGTCCGCAGTCTCGAACGGCGAGGGCCCGTCCGCCGCACCCATCAGCCGGGCCGCGGCGCGGCCGGGCGTGGTCCCCGACCGCTCGCACAGCGCCCGCAGCTGGGGGTCACCCAGGAAGACGGACAGGTGCGCCTTGGGCACCACACCGCGCCCGCCGCACGGGCCCGTCACGCCGGGCAGGGCGAAGACCATGTGCTCGAACCACACCGTCCCGCTCTTGTGGAACCCTGTCGTCGTGAACGGCTGCGGCATGCCCCTGCTATCGGCACGCCGGGCACCGCCCGTGCAGCGCGGGCGGCGGTACGCTGATGGCATGTACACACCCCTCGCGCGTGCCGGTTCGTGCCTGCTCACCACGATCGGCGTCCTCGCGTCCGGCTGCGCGACCACCCGGACCGCGCCCAGGCCCGCGCCGATCTCGCACGTCGTGTTCGTCACCCTCGCGGACGACGCGGACCTGCCCGAGCTGCTGGCGGACTCGGACGCCATGCTGGGCACGATCCCGTCGGTGTCGTCCTACGCCGCGGGGTCGCATCTGGACACGGGCCGCGCCACGGTGGACGCCGAATACTCGCTGGGCATCTACCTCGGGTTCGAGTCCGAGCGTGACCTCGCCGAGTACGTCGCCCACCCGCGGCACGTCGCGTACGTTCAGAAGTGGCAACCGAGGCTTGAGTCGCTGCTGGTGCGAGACGTGCTGGATGTGTCGCCCTGAGCCGTGGATGGAACCCGGCGTTCGGTCCCCGGTACATTGTGGCATCCGAAAGGGGGGACGCATGCTCCGAGCCATCCTCGCAGTTATCGTGGCGTATGTCGCGATGTTCATCCTCATCTTTGTCTCGTTCACCGCCGCGATGCTCGCGATGGGCACCGAGCGGACGTACCAGCCGGGGACCTACGACGTCTCGACGCTCTGGGTGATTGTGAGCAGCGTGCTGAACCTGTTGATCGGTCTCGCGGGGGGTGTCATCTGCATCCTCATCGCCAAACGCGGCAGCAAGGCACCGATCGCGCTCATGGTCGTCATGCTCGTGCTCGGGTTCGCGATGGCGATCACCTCAGGCGGGCGCGAGGACCCCGGGTCGCGCGAGGGCGACGTTTCCCCGCTCGACGCGGCGTCGAAGTCGCAGGCTCCCGCGTGGTCGTACTGGGTCACCCCGCTGCTCGGCGTCGCCGGAGTCGCGATCAGCATGACGCTGATGGGCGGCCCGAAGCGAGACGTACCCACCGACTGACGCTCACCCCGGCACCCGGGTCGCGGTCACGAGCGGCCCGGGGTCGTGCACCGTCATCGAACGCGTCGCGCCTTCGCGCACATCGAACACGATGCGGACGGCCTCCGCGCCGACCGGGTGGAAGACGTGCTCGTCAACCCGGATGAGCGTGCGCCCAAACCCGCTGCTCCGGTCGATCGCCAGGCCGAACCGTGTCTCCATGACAACGAACCGGTCGCGTTCGCCCGGCCCGAACGCGTACGTGCCGATATAGGTCTCGATCGATTCAAGCTCGGTGTTGTCGTACTGCTCATCGGCACCCTCGATCGTGGCGAGGTAGTCTCGGACGGGCGCGGCCTCGTCGCCGCCGACGCGGGCGTGGTGGGCGAGCGTGAACCCGTGCGGACCGAGCAGCCGCTGCACGCCGGGCGAGCGCTCCACGATGCCCCGCACCGCGTCCACCCACCCCATCATCGCGCACGTGAAGATGTCCGGGCGCGCACCATGCCTGATGAGCAGCTCGGCGATCTCGCGGTTGCCCACGTGCGATGCAGCACCGATCGCGGATTCCCAATCGCCGAAGCCCCAGTCCACGGCCGCCTTCGCCAGCGCCGGGCGGGCCTCCACGAGTTCCGTCACACGCGCGATGTTGCCGTGGCTGGCGCCGACGGTCGAACGCACGGAGTCATAATCCTGAGACGGGAACCGATCTTCCACCGGCCCCGGCTCGGCGGCGTCCTGCCGCGCGAGCACCCCGGCCGCGGGCAGCGCCGCCGCGCTCACCGCCGCGATCCCCATGAACCCACGCCGCGTCACGGCGTCCGTCGCAATCCTGGTTGTCATCTGCGAGCCCCTCGGTATGCCCCCTGATGCGGGCGATACCGCCCCGCGCGCCGGGGCGTTGCGGTAGGCTCGCCGGATGCTCACAAGGACCGTCAGCGCCCTCGGCACCCGCGTTTCCGCCGTGTTCACAAAGTCCGCGCCCGACCCGTTCGTCCTCGCGATCATCCTCACGCTCGTCGCGGCCGTGCTCGCGCTCACGCTCGGCACGTTCGACGAGGGCGCGGGCCTCGCGGACCGCTCCGAGGCGCTGCTCGACGCCTGGCGCTCGGACTCGGGCATCTGGACGTGGCTCGGGTTCGGCATGCAGATGTGCCTCGTCCTCGTGACCGGGCACGCGCTGGCCGCGAGCAAACCCGTCCGCACGCTCGTGGGCGCGCTCGCGGGCGTGCCGCGCTCGGCGCCCGCGGCGGCGGCGCTGGTCGGAGTCGTCGCGGCGCTGTTCGGCATCGTGAACTGGGGCCTCGGGCTCATCGTCGGGGCGCTGTTCGCACGCGACGTCGCACGATCGCTCGAATCACGCGGCGTGCGCGCGCACTACCCCCTGCTCGCCGCCGCCGGGTACGCCGGCTTTCTCGTTTGGCACGGCGGGCTCTCGGGCTCGGCACCGCTCACCACAACCACGCGCGAAGGCGCCGAGCGGGTCCTGCCCGCCGACGCGCTCGCCGCGCTGCCCGAGGGCGCTGGCGTGCCGCTCGACGACACGATCTTCAGCCCGATGAACCTGTTCGTGACCGGCGGGCTGCTCGTGCTGATCCCGCTGGCGTTGTGGCTGCTCACGCCGCGCGGCGACGAGGGCGTGCGCACCATCGCGGACCACCACGTCCCCCTGGAAGAGCCCGCGGTCGCGATGCCCGCGAGCCCGACGATCCCCGACCGCCTGCACCATTCGCCGATCTTCGCGACCGTGCTCGCGCTCCTGCTCGGTGCGGCGGTCGTGCGCTACGGATCCGTCTCCGGGCTGTCGCGCGTCGGGCTCAACGAGATCAACGCGGCGATGCTCGCGCTCGGTCTGCTGTTGCACGGTTCCACGGCGAGCTACGTGCGCGCGGCGGAGGACGGTGCCCGCGGGTGCGCGGGGGTCATCCTCCAGTTCCCGCTGTACGCGGGGATCATGGCGCTGCTGGGCGCGAGCGGGCTGATCGCCTCGTTCTCGCGCACGCTCGCGGCGTTTGGCAACGAGACCACGGTCCCGCTGTTCACCTTCGTCAGCGCGGGCGTCGTGAACCTCTTTGTGCCCTCGGGCGGCGGGCAGTGGGGCATCCAGGGCCCGATCGCCCTCGAGGCCGGAGCCGCCGCGGGCGTCCCGCCCGGCAAGATGATCATGGCCGTCGCCTACGGCGATCAGCTCACCAACATGCTCCAGCCCTTCTGGGCGCTGCCCCTGCTCGCGATCACGGGCGTGAAGGCACGCGACATCGTGGGGTACACCGCCATCGTCATGGTGCTCGGCGGCGCGTGGATGACGCTCGGGCTGCTGCTGTTCTAAGTAGAATCCGAGCCGCGGGCTGAAGCCCGCGGCTCAGAAGATTTGATTGATTTTGTGACGATCAGGGCGTCGGGATCGGCAGCCCCTCGCCCCCGCCGGGCACGCCCGCTTCAGGCCAGAACGCGGCGATGGCGCCCGCCGCGAGCGCGGTGTAGATCAGCGCATCGATGAACGACATGAACTGGAATCGCGCCGGCTTGCCCAGGAACGCGTCACCCGAGAACTGCCCGAGCGCAAACCCGAGGAACGCCGCGGTCGCGCCGTAACGGAACACGTGCAAGTAGTCCGCTCCCGCCGGGACGGCGATCGAGGTGATGTACGCCGAGATCGCGACGATCACGAGCCCCTCGATGAAGTTGATCGCGAGGTTCTTCGCGAAGTTCGGCATCCCTGGGCTCACGGTGATGAGCCCCCACGGGCCGGCCTTGTACCGCTCGGCCGCGTTCTCGACCTTTTTGCCGTCCGGCGTGTGGCAGTGCGGCCACATGTACATCCCGGGCGGGATGTTCAGCCCGGTGATCGCGCTCTTGAACGCCTCCTCATCGGGCAGCGGCTTGATGTCGGGCTTGTGGTGCGGCGAGACCATCCAGAGGATCGAGCCCGCGACAAAGACGAGCACGGCTCCGACGAGAATCGAGAGCCAGAGGTCGGCGATTGAGACGTCCATGGGGTCCCCTTTCCCGCGGGCGCGAAAAACGCCCGCGATGCGTCAGTATCGACGCCGCGGGCGTTCTGGTGCAAATTTCACCTGTTCCGGGTGGGGTCAGTCCGTCGAGACGTGCTGCGTCTTGGGCATGTCCTCGAGCACGGCGTCGATGAGCCCGTACTCCTTCATCTCAACGTCGTCGAGCCACTTGTTGCGGTCGCAATCCGCCTCGATCCGCTCCTTCGTCTGACCCGTCTGGTCGGCGTAGAGCTTGTAGAGTCGGTCGCGCAGGCGGATCATTTCCTTGGCCTCGATCTCGATATCCGTCGCCTGGCCCTCCATCACGCCCGAGATGAGCGGCTGGTGCATCAGGTTGCGGCTGTTGCGCAGGCAGAACCGCTTGCCCTTCGTGCCCTGCGAAGCGATCACCGAGCCCATCGAGGCGGCCTGCCCGATGATGTAGGTGCACACGTCAGGTTGGATGTACTTCATCGTGTCCACGATGCCCAGGCCCGCGGTCACGCTGCCGCCGGGCGAGTTCACGTAGATGTGGATGTCCGCCTTGGAGTCCTCGTTGGCGAGGAACAGGAGCTGGGCGACGATGAGGTTCGCCATCTCGTCCATGATCGGGCCGGTCACGAAGACGATGCGGTCCTTGAGCAGGCGGCTGAAGATGTCGTACGCGCGCTCGCCCAGCGAAGTCTTCTCGATGACCATCGGGACGAGGGTGTTGCTGATCGGGGTCGTCATATCGGTTGTTTCCCTTGGGGATTCCGTTCTGAGGGTCCGTGCGTCCAAGCGTGATCAGGTGTTGGCGCTCGCCAGCTCCTTGGGGGGCTCGGCGAGGACCTCGTCCACCAGCCCGTACGCCTTGGCTTCCTCGGCGCTGAAGTACTTGTCGCGTTCCGAATCGGCTTGCACCTGCTCGACCGTCTGACCCGAGCACTCGGCGATGATCCTGTTGAGCTGCTGCTTGGACTTGATGATCTGCTCGGCCTGGATGCGGATGTCCTCGGTCTGCCCGGTGACACCGCCGTAGGGCTGGTGGATCATCACCTTGGCGTGCGGCAGGATGTACCGCTTGCCCTTCGTCCCCGCCGTCAGCAGCACCGCGCCGCCCGAGTACGCCCGCCCGATGCAGTAGGTCGCGACGGGCGACGAGAGGAATCGCATCGTGTCGTAGAGGGCGAGCGTGTCGTCCACCGCGCCGCCGGGCGAGTTGATGTAGAGGGAAATCTCCTGACCGCGGCGCTGATTCTCCAGGTAGAGCATCTGCATCATCACGCGGGCGGCCGAGGCGTGGTTGATCTCACCCACGAGGAAGACGATCCGGTTCTCGAGCAGCAGCTCGTCGATGGTCATCTCACGGGTGCGCTGGTAGCTGACGTTCGCAGCGGGCATAAGTCGTTCCCTCGCAATGCACAACGGTCCGTCGAGCCCGCCCGGCGCGTGCCGGGGGCGGGCGGATTCGGTCCTCCGATGGGTCCATCATCGGACGAACCAGTTCGAGAAATGATAGACCTTGGCGGTTATTCCGAATCCTCTTCTCAGCCTTGCAGGCTCGTTGCCGCAGGTCCGTACGCCCACTAGAGTTGCGACCACGGCAGATCGTCACCCCCGGAGGACGTAGATTTTGGGGTTGGCGAGCGTTCACAGGCCGGAGAAGGCGGAGATAACGGCATGACCAAGGGCGGTACTGCGGTTCTCTCCGACATCCACGGCAACGCCGAGGCCCTCCGCGCCGTCCTCGACGACATCAAATCCCGCGGCGTCACCCAGATCGTGTGCCTCGGCGACATCGTCGGGTACGGGCCCGAGCCCCTCGCCGCCGTCGATCTCGTCCGCGAGCACTGCGCCTGGGCCCTGATGGGCAACCACGACTTCGGCGTGGTCTACGAGCCCACCAACTTCAACCCGGCCGCCGAGACCAGCGCCTACTGGACGCGCGAGCAGTTCGACGCCGAGCCGGACGATCAGCTCCGGGCCGAGCGGTACGAGTTCCTGAACCGCATGCGGGTGCGCGCCGTGGAGGACATCGCGGGCGATGGCACGCCCGTCCTCGCCGTGCACGCCTCCCCGCGGCGCCCGATCAACGAGTACATCTTCCCCGACGACGCGACGGACGCGCCCGACAAGATGGAAGCGATCTTCGACCGGGTCGAGCGGATCGCGCTGTGCGGGCACACGCACGTGCCCGGCGTGTTCACGGACGAGCCCGACTTCTACCCGCCGACCGAGCTCGGCGAGGACCGGGTCTATCAGTTCCTCCCCGACGAGAAGGCGGTGATCAACGTGGGGTCCGTCGGGCAGCCGCGCGATCACGACCCGCGCGCGAGCTACGCGATCCTGTCCCCCGGGCAGGTGCAGTTCGTGCGGGTGGAGTATGACATCAAGGCCACCGCGGACCAGATCAAGCAGATCCCGGAGCTGCACGACTGGCTCGGGGAACGCCTCTACGACGGACGCTGACGCTTGTGATGAACATTGAACGAATCTGGATCGCGCCGGTGCTGCTGGTCGCGTGCGTGCTGGGCGTCTCCCGCGCGCAGGACGGCCACTCCGCGGCGCCCGCCGAGGACGCCACCCCTGCGTACACCGCCCGTGTCTGGGCCGACGAGGACGGCGACTACGTCCCGCTCGGCTCGCTCGACCCCGACTCGGACTACGAAGCGCAGCTGACTTTCTCGCCCTTCGGCGCGGGCATCCGCTCGCTCGCGATGACGCACCACTTCGTGACCTACGAGGAGGCGCACCACGTCGCCGTGCAGGAACAGCGACAGAGCGCCGAGGGCAACCTCGTCGTGCCGTTCGCGCTGTCCGTCGTGCAGATCGACGGCGTGGACGTCTCGCTCAGCCCCGTCCGACGCGACGCCAACGGCGACATCTTCCGCGTCGAGGGCGTCGTCGTCCCCGAGACCGTCTGGCGCGAGCGCGCCCCCGGGCACTTCGAGGCGATCATCGAGGACGACGCGGGCACCGCCGTCGCCCGCGTCGAGCGGCGCTACGAACTCACCGCCGGACGCTTCGACGTCGTCCTTCGCCAGACACTCACGAACCTGACCGACGAGCCGATGCGCGTGCGTTGGATCCAGACGGGCCCGGTGAGCATGCCCAAGGAGGGCGCGACGCCGGAGAACCCCAACCCGAAGGCCGGCTACGGCGGCGACAAACGCCGCGTCCGCTTCGGGTACGTCTCCCAATCCCAGATCGACCTCGCCAACAACCGCGGCTTGCTCGACGGCACCGTCACCGCGGACCGCGCGCTCAAGGGCATCGGCTGGACACTCGGGCCCCGCGACGCCAGCAACCGGTACGAGGGCATCCGCGGCGTCTGGCCCATCGAGGCCTGGGCCGAGAAGGAACGCCACCTCGTCTGGGTCGGCATGACCGACCGATACTTCGGCGCGATCGCCCACCCGCTGATCGACCCGGACACGGACCGCCTCCCCGAGGACAAGGTCTTCAAACGCGTGGACACCGTCGAGCGGTACGTGCTCAACCCGAGGATCGAAGACAAGACGGACGCCGTGGTCATCCTCGGGTTCGTCGGGCCCGGGCGCGAGGTCGGGCCGGGCGAGACCGACGACGCCTCGATGGGCATCTTCGCGGGCCCGCTCGACGACGCGGCGCTCGGCGCCACGCCGATGCTCAAGGCGCTCGGGCTGCCCGACGTCATCATCTACAACTTCGGCGGGCCCTGCTCGTTCTGCGCCCTGTCGTTTCTCACGCACCCGCTGCTCAAGGTCCTCGAGTTCAACCACTCGTTCACGGGAGACTGGACGGTCGCGATCATCCTGCTCGTCATCATGGTGCGCACGATCCTGCACCCCGTGACCCGCTGGAGCCAGATCCGCGTGCAGCGCTTCGGCGTGCAGATGCAGGCGATGGCGCCCAAGCAGAAGAAGATCCGCGAGAAGTACAAGGATGACCCCAAGCGCCAGCAGGAGGAGATGCGCAAGCTCTGGTCGGAGGAGGGCATCAACCCCGCGGGCATGCTCGGGTGCCTGCCCATGTTCCTGCAGACGCCCGTGTGGGCGTCGCTCTACGCGATGCTCTTCTTCGCCGTCGAGCTACGCCACCAGGCGGGTTTCTACGGCGTCTTCCAGAACATCTCGGGCGGCAAGTGGCACTTCCTGGCGGACCTCTCCGCCGCGGACCACGCGATCCCGCTGCCAGAGTTCCTGCACTTCAGCTTCCCGCTGTGGGGCACGGTGAGCTCGATCAACCTGCTGCCGATCCTGCTCGGCTTCGTCTTCTTCGCGCACCAGAAGTACCTGACGCCGCCGACCAGCTCGACGATGACGCCCGAGCAGGAGCAGCAGCAGAAGATCATGAAGGTCATGATGGTCGTGATGTTCCCGGTGTTCATGTACACCGCGCCGTCCGGCCTGGCGATCTACTTCGTCACCAACTCGACCATCGCCATCTTCGAGAACAAGTGGATCCGCGCCCACATGAAAAAGCACGGCATGCTCGACGCCGAGAAGATCAAGGCGGAGCGCATGGAGCGCCGCCGCACGGGCGGCGGCGGGTTCCTCTCGCGACTCCAGGCACGCGCCGAGCAGGCCCAGCGCATGCGCCAGCAGCAACAGAAGATGGTCCAGCGCAAGCCCGAGAAGAACGTCGTGGACCGCAAGTACAAGAAACGCAAGTAACCCGGCCGGCGCTCTATCGTTCGCCGTGGACCCCCAGGGCACCATCGTGGCGGTCGCGTCGCCCCCCGGACGCGGGGCACGCGGCATCGTGCGCCTCGCGGGCGTTGAAACATTCGACGTGCTCGACGGCGTCCTCTCCGCGCCCAGCCCACGCGAAGCGGGCGCGCACACGGTCCGGATACGCCTCGGCGGGTTCGAGCTGCCCGCACAGCTCACGCTCTGGAGCGGGCCCAGGTCCTACACCGGCACCAACGCCGCGGAGCTGCTCGTGCCGGGCAACCCCCAGCTGCTCCGCAGAATCGTCGAGGCGTGCGTGACCGGTGGCGCACGCCACGCCGAGCCCGGCGCCTTCAGCGCGCGGGCCTACCTCGCCGGAAAGCTGACCCTGGACCAGGCCGAGGGCGTCGCGGCGACGATCAGCGCCGAGTCCGAGGCGGACCTCCGCGCCGCGCGCGAGCTCGCCGCGGGCGAAGCGGGCACGCTCGCGCGTGCCTGGGCCGACGAGATCGCCCGCGTCCTGGCGCTCGTCGAGGCGGGCATCGATTTCACGGACCAGGAAGACGTCGTCGCGATCGCCCCGGCCGACCTGCACGCCGCCGTGACGGGCGTCATCGACGCGATCGACGCGCGCGGCGTCGCCGGCCCGCGTGCCCACGCGGACGACGACCCCCTCGTCGTTCTCGTGGGCCCCCCGAACGCCGGCAAGAGCACGCTCTTCAACGCGCTGCTGGGACGCCGCCGCGCGATCGTCGCGGACGAACCGGGCACCACGCGCGACGCGCTGATCGAGACCCTCGACCTCGCGCCGCACTGCCCGGGCGCAGGAACCGTGCGCCTCGCGGACCTCCCGGGTCTCAGCGCCGCACCGATCGACGCGCTGGACGCCGAGGCGCAGCGGGCCGCCCGCGAGCTCATCGGCCACGCCCACGCGCTCATCGCCTGCGATCCCGCGGGCCGGTTCGAGGAGTCCGACGCGTTCGCCGGCGTGCCCGCCGTCCGCGTGCGCACGAAGGGCGACCTGCCCGGAGCGACCCCGGCCGAAGCGTTGCCCGTCTGCGCCATCGACGGCACCAACCTGGGCCCCCTCGCCCGCGCCATCGCCGACGCCGCTGGCGCCCGCAGGATGGGATCGGCATCCGCCGCCTCCGCCCGGCACGCCCGGGCGCTCGGCGCCGCACGCGATCACCTGCTCGACGCCCTCGCGACGGTGGACCCGCCCGCGCGCACGATCTCGGACCCCGAGCTCACCGCCGCGGCCCTGCGCGCGGCGCTGGACGCGATCGGCGCCATCACCGGGCACGTCACCCCCGACGACGTGATCGGACGGGTCTTCGCGACGTTCTGCGTTGGGAAGTGATCACGCCGCCCGGCGCGAGCGTCCGGCGAAGACCTCGAGATACCGCTCGCAGAAGACCGCCACCGCCCGCGCGGTCCGCGACGGTGAGACGCCCCAGCACGCGGCGAGCGCCTCCGGGGCGTCCAGGTCCATCTGCACCATGTACTCGTCGTCCACCACGTGCACGCTGGGCAGCCGATCGGCGAGCGACGCGGTCAACGCATTCACCTCGGGCCCGCCCACGCTGACCGTGGGCCTCGAACGCCACGCGGGCGTGTTGAGGTACCAGACGTCCGAGAGCACCACGCACTCGCCCCCGATCGAGCGGGCCAGCGGGTGCATCGCGCGGGCCAACCCCTGGGCGCTAGGTCGGTCGCCAACCTCCGCCAGGTGGTGTGCGCCCACGACGACCGCGATGGCGCGGTCGAGGTCCAACTCGCGGTCGAGCAGCAGGGTCGCGTCGGCGTCGGTCATGCGGGCTCCTTCGAAAGACTCCCATCGGCGCTCACGGTCGATCATCGCCATCGGCGCCCCATAAACAACGCGGGCCGGGGTGTTGCGTGGAGGCATCACGGGCGGCGGGCGGGCGGGGCGCGGGTTGTTATGGCGCCCCGACGCGATTCGCGCGGCGCAACCCGCCGGGCCCGCCTCAGCCACACCGCCGGCCCGCCCGGACCACGCGTGCGAACCGGCGCCCGCGATCGCCCGCGCCGGGCCGCGGGCTGAACCCTCGAGCGCGCGTCGTCGATGACAGGCCCGCGTCGGCGGGTGAGGGAGCCCGCCGGCGCGTTTCCGGCACCGCCCGGGGTGGGAGAGCCAGCACATGGTCCGATTGGGTGATCTTCTCGTCGAGCGCGGTGCGCTCACCGGCGAACAGCGCGACGAGATCCTCGGCGTGCAGCAGTCCCGGGCCCGCCCCTTCGGCGTGCTCGCGGAAGAGATGTTCGGCGTCCAGCCGCACATCGTCGAGCAGGCCTGGGCCGAGCAGCACGCGATGATCGCCACGCGCCTCGACCCCCGGGCCGTGGACATCGAGCCGACGGTCCTCTCGCTCATCGAGCGCCGCCAGGCGTGGCAGTTCGGGCTCATCCCCGTCCGCCAGACCGGGGGCACGCTCGAGTGCGTCACGGCCCCCGACTACCTCGCCCGCGCCATGCGGTTCGCCGGGTGGCGGGTGCCCATGGACTGCTCGTTCAGCATCTGCGACCGCCCGACGCTCGCGACGGCCCTGGGCATCCATTACCCCATCGAGGGCATGGACGCCGCGTTCGTCGAGCAGGTCATGGCCCAGTTCGCCAACGCCGCCTAAGTCCCGCCCACGCGGGCGTCTACCATCTGGGCCACCCGATGGACCAGACGCTCGACCAACCCGGATCCAAGCCCGAGATCAGCACGGTCTCGCTCGTGTCGCTCGGGTGCCCGAAAAACCTCGTGGACTCCGAGAAGATGCTGGGCCTGCTCGCCGAGGCGGGCATCGCCCCGGTCTCAGCAGAAGCCATCGAGGTCAACGAGCACGACGACCTCTCCGTCGCCGGGTCCGAGCAGGACGCCAGCGCGACGTCCGGGCGCGTCACCCCCGCCGACGCGATCGTCATCAACACCTGCGGCTTCCTCGAAGCCTCCAAGGAAGAATCCCTGGGCGTGATCAAGGACGCCATCGCCGCCAAGGAGCGCGGCGAGGCCAAGCGCGTCGTCGTCGCCGGCTGCCTCGTCCAACGCCACCGCGCCAAAATCCTCGACTGGGCCCCGGGCATCGACGCCATGGTCGGCGTCTTCGACCGCGACCACATCGTGGACGCCGTCACGGGCACCTCGATCGACCGCTCGGACGTCACCGCCGACAAGCCGCCGTACTGGATCAACTCCAACGCCCTGCTCAAGGCCCGTGAGCTGGGGCAGGAGACCACCGGCCTCACCGTGAACGGCAAGGACGGCAAGGGCGTCGGGTACTTCGAGTCCGACGACGCCCGCCTCCGCCTCACGCCCCGCCACTACGCCTACCTCCGCATCGGCGAGGGCTGCAACCAGAACTGCGCGTTCTGCACCATCCCGTCGATCCGGGGCAAGATGCGCTCCAAGCCCGTCGATCGAGCCGCCGCCGAAGCCCGCGAGCTCGTCCGCGACGGCGCCCACGAGCTGCTGCTCATCGGCCAGGACACGACCAGCTACGGCGACGACCTGGGCATCGGCATGGGCTCAGCTGATGGCATGTTCAACGCCGGGCTGCCCAAGCTGCTCAAGTCGATCACAGACGCCGTCCGCGCCGAGGGCGGCGCGGGCTGGGTGCGCCTCATGTACGCCTACCCCTCCAACTTCACCGACGACATCATCGACGCCTTCGCCAAGCTGGTCAGCGAGGGCATCCTGCTCCCCTACATCGACATCCCCCTCCAGCACGGCTCCGACGCGATGCTCACCGCGATGCGCCGCGGCGTGACCGCCCAGCACCAGCTCACCCTGTGCGAGAAGCTCCGCGAGCGCATCCCGGGCATGGCGATCCGCACCACCTTCATCACCGGCTTCCCGGGCGAGACCGAGCAAGACCACGAGGACCTCCTGCAGTTCATCGAAGAGGTCGGGTTCGACGCCGTCGGCTGCTTCCAGTACTCGCGCGAGGAGGGCACCGTCGCCGGCCGGATGGAGACGGACCCCGCCCTCGCCGTGCCCGCCGTCGCCGACGTAGCTGCC
>JAUHXM010000111.1 GCA_030426605.1 Phycisphaerae bacterium
CGCGCAACGCGGGTGGATCAGCCTGCAAAACCAGGCCCCCATCATCCGCGGCATCAATGACGACCCGGACGCGCTCCGCATCCTCCAACGCGAGTTCAAGCGTGCCGGCGGCGAGAATCACTACTTCTTCTGCGGGCGTGACATCGTCGCATACAAAGCCTTCAACCTCCCGATCGAGAAGGCGTGGCAGACCCTCAACGAGTCACAGAAGGGCCTCAGCGGCGTGGAGAAGCACGCCCGCCTCTCGATCACCCACTACCGCGGCAAGACCGAGGTGGCCTCCGTCACAAACGAGCCGATCCCCGGGTTGAAGGGTGCCGAGAACGGCGTCGTGATCTTCAAGCTTCTGCGCAACGCCGCGGACGCGCCGCACCTGGGCAAGGTCTGCATCGTCGGGCGCAACCCCGAGGCGATGTGGTTCGACGACTACGAGGACCGCGTGCTGTTCGATGAGGCCGGACTGTTCGACTACTCGCGGGTGACCACGCCGGGCTCGCTGCCCACGAGCATGGCGAGCATCACCCCGGGCCGGAGCGGGTGCGGGGGATGATCAACAAGCAGATCGCGTCCGCCGCCGACGCGGTCGCGGACGTCTTCGACGGGGCCACGGTCATGATCGGGGGGTTCGGCGAAGCCGGCAGCCCGGTCGAGCTCATCCACGCGCTCATCGATCAGGGGGCGCGTGGGCTCACGGTCGTGAGCAACAACGCCGGCAGCGGTGAGGTCGGGCTCGCGGCACTGATCAAGAACGAGCGCGTCGCCAAGATCGTGTGCTCGTACCCGCGGACCGCGAACTCCACGGTCTTCCCCGAGCTTTACCACAGCGGCAGGATCGAATTGGAGCTCGTGCCCCAGGGGACGCTCGCCGAACGCATCCGCGCTGCGGGTGCGGGGATCCCCGCGTTCTATACCGCCTCGGCGGTGGGCACGCCGCTGGCGGAGGGCAAGGAATCCCGCACGTTCGATGGACGAGAATACATCCTCGAACGCGCGCTCAAGGCGGACTTCGCGTTGATCAAGGGCAAGACCGGCGATCGGCACGGCAACATTCTGTACAACAAAACCGCGCGCAATTTCGGGCCAATCATGGCGATGGCGAGCGCGAACGCGATCGTGCAGGTCGAGCAGGTGGTGGACGCGGGCACGATCGACCCCGAGGTCGTCGTCTCGCCCGGGATCTTCGTGCAGCGCGTCGTCGAGATCGCCGAACCGGCGCATGAATCAGCGTTGGTCGCCGCGGGGGAGGTATACCCGTGAGTTCCACTCCGACCGTGATCGGGCGCACGCGTGAGGAGATGGCCCAGCGTTTGGCGCAGGACATCCCCGACGGCTCATACGTCAACCTGGGCATCGGCATCCCCGAGCTGGTTGCGAAGTTCGTGCCCGAAGGGCGCGAGCTCGTCTACCACACCGAGAACGGGCTGCTGGGCATGGGCCCCTCGCCCGAGGGCGCGGGCGACCCGGAACTCATCAACGCGGGCAAACGCCACGTGACGGCGATCCCCGGCGCTTCGTTCTTTCATCACGCCGACAGCTTCTCGATGATCCGGGGCGGGCACATTGATCTGTGCGTGCTCGGCGCGTTGCAGATCGCGTGCAACGGCGACCTCGCGAACTGGTCCACGGGCACGCCAGACGCGATCCCCGCCGTCGGTGGCGCGATGGACCTCGTCGCGGGCGTCAAGTCGATCTACGTCATCACACAGCACTGCACAAAGGACGGCGAGCCCAAGCTCGTCGAATCGTGCACGTACCCGCTCACCGGGTGCGGGGTGGTGAACCGGATCTATTCCGATCTCGCGGTCGTCGATGTCACGCCCGACGGGTTCCGCGTTGTGGAGTTGAGCCCGGGCGTTGAGTTTGAGTACGTGCGCGAGCGGACGGGGGCCCCGCTGCTCCCGCCTGAGACGGATCACTGAGATGACAACCAACACGAACACGTCGCGCAGCGCCGAACTCTATGAGCGGGCCCAGCGCGTGATGCCTGGCGGTGTGAGCCGCAACACCGTCCTCCGGGCGCCCCACCCCGCGTACGCGGACCGGGGCGTCGGGTGCCGCCTGATCGACCTGGACGGCGTCGAGCGTATCGACTACTCGAACAACATGGCCTCGCTGATCCACGGGCACGCGTTCGCGCCGATCGTGGACGCCGTGACCGAGCAGCTGACGCGCGGATCAGCGTTCATGCTCGCGACGGAGTCGGAGGTCCACTTCGCCGAGCACCTGTGCAGCCGGTCGCCCGCGTTCGAGCGTGTGCGGTTCATGAACTCGGGCACAGAGGCGATCATGGTGTCGCTCAAAGCGGCCCGCGCGTTCACGGGCCGGCCGATGATCGCGAAGGTCGAGGGTGCGTACCACGGCGGGTACGACTACGCCGAGGTCTCGCAGGCCCCGAACCCGGACACGTGGGGGCACGAGGACCGCCCGGCGTCGGTCCCCCTCGCCCACGGCACGCCGCGATCGGCCCTCGACGACGTCGTCATCCTCCCGTTCAACGACATCGAACGCTCCATCTCGCGTCTGAACGAACACAAGGACGAGCTCGCGTGCGTGCTCATCGACCTGATGCCCCACCGTGTCGGGCTCAACCCGGTCGAGCCGGCGTACGTCGAAGCGATCGACCGGTGGGCAAAGCAGCACGGGGCGCTGCTGGTGCTCGACGAGGTGATCACCTTCCGGACCGAGGTCGGCGGGCTGCAATCACGATACGACATCGCGCCGGATCTGACCGCGATGGGCAAGATGATCGGCGGGGGGTTCCCCGTCGGGGCTGTCGCCGGGCGTGCGGAGGTGATGGAGGTCTTCAACGCCACCACGCCCACCATTCGGTTCCCGCATTCGGGAACGTTCTCGGCGAACCCCGTGACGATGACGGCGGGCCTCGTCGCTCTTGAAGCGTTCGATGCGCCGGCCGTCGCACGCCTCAACGCGCTGGGTGATCGCCTGCGTGACGGGATCGCCGGCGCGATCGAACGGGCCGGCGCGACGGGGTGCGTGACGGGGACCGGGTCGATGTTCCGCGTGCACATGAAGGCCAGGCCGCCTCGGAACTTCCGCGAGGCGTACATGACGCGCGACGAGATCGCTCGACTGAAGGTGATGCTCGACCACCTCTTCGACGATGGCTTCTTGATGATCAACACGTGCTCGGGCACGCTCTCGACGCCGATGACCGAGACGGAGATCGACGCGCTCATCGGTTCGATCGAGACCGGGTTTGCGATGATCCGTGACGGCGGTTGATCAGGCCCGCTCGAAGACGGTCGCGAGGCCCTGCCCAACGCCGACGCAGAGGGTCGCGACGCCGAGGTCCGTCCCGGATCGTGCCATCTCATGGATGAGCGTTGTTGCGATGCGGGCCCCGCTGCACCCAAGGGGGTGCCCGATGGCGATCGCGCCGCCGTTGACGTTGACACGCTCGGCATCGAGGTCCAGCTCTCGCACGCACGCGATGGACTGCGCCGCGAACGCCTCGTTGAGCTCGAACAGCCCGACCTCCCCCACCGCTCGCCCGGCCCGCTCCAACGCCCGCCGTGTCGCGCCCACCGGGCCGATGCCCATGACGGCAGGGTCCACGCCGGCCGCGGCGCTCGGGCCGACGTAGGCGATCGGCTCGAATCCGAGTTCGGCGGCACGGGTTTCCTCGACGAGGAGCAACGCCGCGGCGCCGTCGTTGATGCCGGACGAGTTGCCCGCGGTCACGGTCCCCAGCCCGTCGTGCGCGAACGCGGGCCGCAGCTTGGCCAGCGCCTCCGGCGTCGTGTCCGGGCGCGGGTGCTCGTCCGTGTCGAAGACAACCGGGTCGCCGCGTCGTTGGGGGATCTCGACGGGCACGAGCTCCGCATCGAACCGCCCCGCGGTCTTGGCGGCGGCCCATTTCCGCTGGCTCGACAGCGCGAACGCGTCCTGCTCCTCGCGGGTGATGCCGAACCGACGCGCGACGTTCTCGGCGGTCTCGCCCATGGCGTAGGGATGATGCAATTCGGACAGACGTGGGTTCACGAACCGCCACCCGATGGATGTGTCGTGCATCTCCTGTGCCCGCCCGTAGGCGGAGTCGGCCTTGCTGAGGACGTACGGCGCCCGGCTCATGGACTCGACGCCGCCGGCGATGAAGACGTCGCCGTGCCCGGCCTCGATAAGCCGGGCGGCGACGTTCACGGCTTCGAGGCCTGATGCACACAGACGGTTCACCGTGCACCCCGGGACGCTCGAGGGAAGCCCGGCGAGCAACGCCGCCATGCGCGCCACGTTGCGGTTGTCCTCGCCAGACTGATTGGCCGCGCCAAAATAGACATCCTCAATGAGCGACGCGTCGATGCCCGAACGATCGACGACGGCTCGGATGACGTGCGCCGCGAGGTCGTCCGGCCGCACGCCGGCGAGGGTGCCCCCGAATCGTCCGATCGGTGTCCGAAGCGCGGTGATCACGGCGGCTCGTCGTGTCATGGGCGATCGTAGCTCGTGTGACTCGCGAGGAGCGGCGCGATACCGGGTCAACCGGTGGTTCGATTCACGCTCATGGTCCGACCATCACCGCCCGGCGCGGCGGGGACACTTCGGCGGTTGAGCCGCCAAAGCGAGCCCGACGACCACGTGCCGCGATGGGTCGGGCACCCAGGCGCACCACGAGCCCCCGATGATGATCCCCGGGTGTGCGACCCGCCCGACCTCGACGCCGGGCTCGATCGGAACCATGGTCTCGCCCTCGGCCGTCGCGTTGAAGACGCCGGCGGAGGCCTTCTGTTCCACGCCGCGTTCGTAGATGATCCTGGCCCGGACCGCTCGGTCCCGCGTCGTTGACCATGAGCCAGACGAACCGGAGGGGACCGGTTTGCAGTTCGTCGTTCCATGCGGCGTCGGGGAAGTCGAACGGCGCCCTGGGGACGATCACCGAGTGCGTGCGTGTGGACCTTCTGAGGCCCCATTTCAGCAAGGTCCTGATCCCGCCGGTGGACAAGAACTCCGACAAGGTCTCCGATCTCGTGGACGACGCACGGTTGACGATGTACGCCATAAACCACGAGATCGCCGCCCTGATCAACTTCGTCTACGCTCTGGCTGGCGTCGGGTTGGGCGGAGCTCGCCGCGACACCCAACTCATGCACGTTCAACCGCGGGCACGATCCGCACACCCGGTTCGAGATCGCGGCCGTGAACCGCGGCGGCGCCGTGATCCTGAACGAGTATCGACGGCTTTATCCACGCCTTCCTTAGCTCGCCGGGCGGGTGCGCCGTTCCAACGGATCCGATGACGGTGCCGAGAGCGGCGGGGTGCGGTCATTGTGGGCAAGAGACCGGGCTTCGAGAGCGCTGATCTCGGAGTGACGACGCGAGCCTCATGATCCGGCATCATTGTGCGGAGGTTGTGTCTGATCGACTGCCGTGATCAGCTCGACGGACTCCTTGAAAGCGACGAAGCAGGCCATCACCATCAGAAACACAGCGAAACCACGCTGCAGCGCCCGCTGATCGATCTTGCTGTTCACGGACTTGCCGACGAAGCTGCCGGCGGCTCCGACGACTACGAACACAGCGATCACAGCCCAATCGATCGAAGCGTCGGTGTGCTGCAGCACATCGAGATACTTCCAGAACCCGGCCGCGGACTTGAGGGCGATGATCACCAGGCTCGTCGCGACGGCTCGCCGCATGGTCAGCCCTCCGAGCAACACGAGCGCGGGGACGATGAGAAACCCCCCGCCGACGCCGACGAAGCCCGTCAGCACCCCGACGCCCAGCCCCTCGAGCCCGATCTTCGCGAGCGATCGTTTGCGCGGGGCCTCCGCGTGGGCACCCGGGTCGGGGGTGGCGGACCGCCGCCACATCTGCACCGCGGCGAGCAGCATGACGATGGCAAACACGAGGAGCTGCACGTAGCCAAGAACGAACGCTGCGATCCACGCGCCGCCGTAGGTGCCGATCATCCCCGGGATACCGAACAGGAACGCGGTCCGCCACTCCACGAGCTTTGCGTGCGCATACGGGATCGAGCTGATCAGGGCGATCGACCCGACGATCCCCAGCGATTCGGCGATCGCCACCTTGTCCTCGTGGTGCATGAGGTAGATCAGCACCGGGACCGTGAGGATTGACCCCCCCGACCCGAAGATCCCGAGCGAGAGCCCGACGACGAGTGCTCCGAGGATGGCATAGATCATGGCTTGCCGTCGCTCATCGAGTCCCCGCCCATCCCATCATGCCCGTTCCGCTTCAGCGACCGATCTCCGCAGCTTTCGAGGCGTGTGAGGCCGTGTTCCACGGCATCGCGGCGAGTAACTTCGCCATGCCGCACCAGCCCGAGAAGCCGGCGAACATCAGGCCGCAGCCGACAAACGCGGAGATCCCGAGGAACCAGGGAGACACCGTCACGCCCAGCACGACGCCGATCGCGACCAATGCCCCGGCGGCGATCTGCACCTGCCGCATGATCGGCAAACGCGGGGTGCTCACCGGGCGGAGCACGGCTCGACCCGAAGCCTTCCAGCCCTCGATGCCGCCCGCGAGGTGGAAGGTCGGCTCGCCGTCTTGCCCGTACTGTTTCGCGGCATCGAGCGAACGCTTCCCTGAACGGCAATGGAACACCACGCGCCGATCGCCGACCTCAGAGCGGATCGCACGAGCGTCGAACGCCGACAGCGGACGCAGCTTGGCGCCCTCGATCCGCTCCTCCGCGTGCTCGTAATCCTCGCGGACATCAACGAGCACAGTATCGCCCGCCCGCATCCATGACTCGAGCAGGTCGGGCGACACGTCCGCCGTCTGCGTCGGTGTTCCACGCGCTGCGTCGGACATGGGCATTGTCTGAACTCCTCACTCACCGCTCGACGGCGGCCGCGGACTGCTCCCAAGCGAGCATCCCGCCCTCAAGGTTGATCACGTCGATGTCCTGCCGGGCGAGATACGCCGAAGCCCGCGCCGAACGAACGCCGCTGCGGCAGTTCACGAGAAGCTTCGAGCCCGTGGGGACCTCGTCCATCCGACCCGCGAGACGCGTGTGCGCGATGTTCACCGCGCCGGGCAGGTGCCCGCCGGCGAATTCCGTTGCGCGCCGCACGTCCAGCACCGCGACCTGGCGTGACTCGACCAGCCCGAGTGCCTCTCGCACCGAGACCTGATCGATCGTCGCCAGACCCGGAGTCGCCGACACCTCGGACGCCGGGCACCAGCCCTTGAACCGGTCCAGACCGACTCGGATGAGATCGCGGATGGCTTCTTCCAGGTTCGACTCCTCAATCACCAGGTACATGTCTTCTGTATCGAGGACCATCGACCCGGCGTCGGTGTTGAACGACTTGCTGAGCGGGAAGGAGAGCGAACCGGGCACGTGCCCACTGCGGAAGTCATCCCACGCCCGCGTGTCGATGATGGCGACGACCTTGGCGTCGAGCGTGCGCAGGTCATCGGCCGTCACGCGCGGCGGGCTCGGCAATTCGCCGAGCACGGGTGGGCCGATCTTGTTGACCCGTTTCATGTTCGCGAAGTACATGGGCGGCTCGGGCTGGCCGGCGAGGATGAAATCGACGAACCCCTGCTCGCTCCGCGCGGCGAGAATCGCGGGGTTGAACCGCTTCTCGTAGCCGACGGTGCTCATCGGGACCGCGCCGAGGGCTTTGCCGCAGGCGCTGCCCGCACCGTGCGCCGGCCAGACCTGCACGAAATCCGGGATCTCATCGAGCGAACGGATCGTCTTGTACAGCCGCCGCGCCGAAGGCTCCATCATGCCGGCGATGCCCGCGGCGGACTCGAGCAGGTCTGGACGCCCCACGTCGCCGACGAACACGAAATCGCCCGTTGCCATGCCGATGGGCGCGTCCGCGCCCGCGCCGTGATCCGTCACGAGATAGACGAGGTGCTCGGGCGTGTGGCCGGGCGTGTGGATCGCCTTGAACTCGATGTTCCCAACCTTGAACGAGTCGCCGTTCTTGAGCAGCCGGTGATCGTACGAGCCGCCGCCGAGCTTCGTGTGAAGCCACTCGTACTTCCAGTCGGCGTCGCCTTCGTCCGAGACATAGACCTTCGCACCGACCCGCTCGGCGAGTTCACGCGAGCCCGACACAAAGTCGGCGTGGATATGGGTCTCAGCTGCGGCGACGATGCGTAAGCCGTTGTCGGCCGCGAGATCGATGTATCGGTCAACATCCCGCTCAGGATCGATGACTACCGCTTCGCCCGTCTGCTGACACCCGATTACGTAGGCCGCCTGTGCGAGCTTCTCGTCGTAAACCATCCGCATGAACATGGCGTGCATCCTTCAGCAAACGGGCGCGAGTAGACAGGAATGCTAGCGTGGGCGTCCGTGAGATCGGATCGCGTGCGCACTCGCCCGAGACCCGAACCGATCATTGCCGCGCCCGAGCCGCATCGGCCGGACGCGCGTATGCATTAACAAGGTACGGCCTCGGTGATCCGCACGGCCGTTTCTGAAGCGTGTCGGACGGGCTCGTGCCCGCTGCCATCGAATCGACAGTCTCTAGAAGGCTACGTCGAACACCCCGCAACCGCCCTCACGGGCATCCCAAGCGGGTACACCTGGAGTCATTGAGGTGGTGCCGTGCCCACCACGGGCACTGCTGAGTCGGCTCTGAACAGCCCGTCGTCCGAGTTCGCATCGGCCTTGCACCACGCACGACTGGTCGAGTTCGTACGCGTCAACTCGCCTTCGACAACCTTTCAGTTCCCGAACGGACGAGAGGTGCTTCCCGAGGGCCTCCGCGTAACTTCTCGCGTGTATCCACCATCTCATCGGGCTCAACGCAGTTGCGAACGCGCCGACGACTTCCGCGCCGCTTGACTCGGGCCGCACCGAGACTTTAGTGTATACTTGTATCCAGTATTTGCCGAGC
>JAUHXM010000009.1 GCA_030426605.1 Phycisphaerae bacterium
GGGTCGTGTGGGGGGCCTCGGGGTTCTTCCTGATCCACCTGCCGCACCAGTGGGCCTACACCGTGGGGAGCTGGACCCCCTGGGCGTTCGGCCTGGCCTGGTCGATCCTGGCGGGTCGATCGCCCGAGGATGGCGGGGGTGTCGGGCGTGCCGACGAGGCGGACGAGGTTGTCCGGCACCGGGAGCGGGGGGCCCGAGATCGGCGTGAGCGTGATGGTGGGGGGCGACGGCATGCGGAGGGGTGCCGGGTCGGCGGCGGGGAAGCGTACGGGCCGACGCGCGGGCCCGCGTAGACTAGGGGCACGAGCCCCCGCGGGGGTGCCCGGCCAGGAGCCTGCCGTGTCGGTCACGAAGGAACACGAAGACCTGCTCGCCAAGGCCCTGAAGGGGGACCGAGGGGCGCTGGTTGACCTGCTCGAGGCGCTGGGCCCGATGGTGCGGGCGCGGATCGAGCCCAAGATCGGGGCCCACCTGCGGCCCCTGATCGAGGCGGACGACATCATGCAGGTGACCTACCTGGAGGCGGTGACTCGGCTGAGCTCGTTCAAGACGGGGGGGGCCAAGGGGTTCCTGGCGTGGGTCACGCGGATCGCAGAGAACAACCTGACCGACGCCGCCCGGGCGGCGGACGCGGCGAAGCGGCCCGATCCGCGCAAGCGGATCACGGGCGGCGACGCCCACAGCTCGATGATCGCGATGGTGGAGCACATCGGGATGACGGTGACGACGCCCAGCCGGGTCGCGGCGCGGGGCGAGGCGGTCGGGGCGTTGGAGCGGACGCTGGCCAGGCTGCCCGAGGATTATGCGAAGGTGATCCGCCTGTACGACCTCGAGCAGTGGTCGGCGGCGGAGGTGGCCGAGGAGATCGGGCGGTCCGAGGGGGCGGTCTACATGCTCCGGGCGCGGGCGCACGAGCGTCTTCGGGATTTGCTCGGGACGGAGAGCCAGTACTTCACCAAATTGGGGTGAGGGCGGGGTGCCCGGCTCAAATCGGGCGATATCCGCAGATTTTGCGTGAGTGCGTGCGGGCGGGGCCGCTCGAAAGGTGACGATGCGATCCTCCCGGACCAACCCGAGCGAGAAGGGCTCTCGCGAGCGTGACCTGATTCTGCGGGCGATCGAGCAGGCGGACTCGTCCGTCGGCGGCGTCGCGGTGGGCGGGTCGAGCGCGGCGGGGCCCAGCGCGGCGGGATCGGTCGGGGCGCAGCCGTCCGACCCGGACGCGCCGACGAGCGTCGCGCCGACACCCACGGCGCGGGCGAGCCACCCCGAAGCGCCGACGAGCGCGCACGACCCTTCGGGCAGCCCGTTCTCCGACGCGGGCGACGTGCCCAAGGACGCGTTCCCGGGCTACGAGATCCTGCGCGAGATCCACCGCGGCGGGCAGGGTGTCGTCTTCCAGGCGATGCAGCTGACCACGAAGCGGAAGGTCGCGATCAAGGTCATGCACGGCGGCGCGACGCTGGGCAGCACGGGCAAGGCGCGGTTCGAGCGCGAGGTCCATGTTCTTGGGCAGCTGAACCACCCGAACATCGTGAACCTGCACGACTCGGGCATCACGCCCGACGGCAGCTTCTTCTACGTGATGGACTACATCAGCGGGAAGCCGCTGGACCAGGTGATCCGCGAGCAGCGGCGCGCGCAGCGCCGGGCGGAGCGCGAGAGCATCGCGGGGACGTCGCGGACGAAATCAAGGCACGACTTCGGGCCCGACATCCGAGAGACGCTGGCGCTCTTTGCGACGATCTGCGACGCGGTGAACGCGGCCCACCTGCGCGGCGTGATCCACCGCGACATCAAGCCCGCGAACGTGCGGATCGACGCGAACGGCGAGCCGATCGTCGTGGACTTCGGGCTGGCCAAGGCGTCGGTCGGCGTCGAGAGCGACATCGACGACTCGGGCCCGATGACGATGACGGGGCAGTTCATCGGGAGTCTGCCCTGGGCGAGCCCGGAGCAGGCCGAGGGGGCCAGCGGCGGGCTGGACGTGCGGACGGACGTGTACTCGCTGGGCGTCGTGCTCTACCAGATGCTCACGGGCGGGAAGTTCCCGTACCAGGTCGTGGGCACGATGCGGGAGGTGCTCGACAACATCGTGGGCGCCGAGCCGGCCAAGCCCAGCACGATCCGCAAGCGGATCGACGACGAGGTCGAGACGATCGTGCTCAAGGCGCTGGCGAAGGACCGCGACCGGCGGTACCAGAGCGCGGGCGAGCTGGGGCGCGACATCAAGCGGTACCTCGAGGGCGAGCCGATCGAGGCGAAGCGCGACAGCGCGATGTACGTCATCGGCAAGCAGATCAAGCGCCACAAGATCCCCGCGGCGTTCGCGGCGACCGTCATGGTCATGACCGTCGTGTTCGGCGTCGGGATGACCGGGGCGTGGTCCACGGCGAACGCGGCGCGGGCGGACGCGGAGAGCAAGGCTGTCGTCATCGCGGCGGAGCGCGACCGGGCGGAGGAGAACCTGCGGGCGATCCGGGACCTGGCGAACACGTTCCTGTTCGATTTCAACGACGCGATCTCGAATCTGCGCGGGGCGACGCAGGCCCGAATGCTGATCCTCAAAGAAGCGATCGAGTACCTCGACCGGATCGAGGCGCAGTCGATCACGGACCCGCAATACCTTTTTGAGTTGGCGGACGCGAACGACAAGGTCGGCGACCTGCACGGCGCGATGTACGAGGCGAGCACGGGGACGACCGACCAGGCCTTCACGTACTACGAAGAGGCGAAGCGGATCCGCGATCAGCTCGCGGCGTCGCTGCCGGGTGATGCGCGGGTGCTCGAGGGGCTCGCGGACAGCGCCGAGCGGTACGCGGGCGTCGCGCAGAAGCGGGGCGAGTTCGAGCAGGCCGTGGCGCACTGGGACCGGGCGATCGAGCTGGCGGTCGAGATGGGCGACGAGGCACGCCGGCTGGACGCGATCCAGCGGGTGGGCGAGCTGCACACGCGGATCGCGCGCTCGACGGACGGGCTTGACGCGGCGCTGGAGCGGTACGCCCTGGCGCGGGAGCGCTACCGGACGGCGCTCGCCGGGTGGGACGCGATGGAGCCCGCCGCGGGCGATGAGGTCGATGCGCAGCGTGCCGCGGCGGTCGTGATGGGCACCTGGGGGCAGATGGAGATCTACCAGGCGCGCACCATGGCGGAGGACGGCGGCGACCTGGACGACGCGACGGACCGGCTGCTCGCCGGGATGGACCTGGCGGAGCGGTCGATGGCGCGTTGCGAGGCGCTTGTTGAGCAGGACCCGGCGAACGGGCGGCTGGCGCGAGACCTGATGCTCGCGGCGTACCGGCTCGGGCTCGGGGCGGAGGTCGCCGCGAACGTCTCGGAGAAGCTCGGGCATCCGGAGGACGAGCGGGCGGAGCTTCGCGATCGGGCGTACGAGGCGTACGTCGCGGGTGAGGCGGTCGCCCGCGGGCTCGCGATGGATCAGTCGAACCTGGAAGCCCAGCGGGACATCACGCTGATGCTCAACCGCATGGGGCGCATCCGGCGCGACATGGGCGATCTCGATGGGGCGCGCCGGGCGTTCGACGAGATGGCGGACATCCGAGCGTCCGTGCTGCTGGCGGACAAGCTGACGCGGCACATCCGCGACCTGGCGGTCGCGGACTACAACCGGGGCGACATCAACGAGCGGCTGGCGGGCGAGGCCCAGTCCGACCGCGAGCGGGTGGCGTACTTGAGGCTCGCCGAGCAGGGGTATCGGGACTCGCTGGCGCGGTTCCGCGAGCTCGGGCAGGCGGGCGTGCTGGTGGACTCGGAGGTCAGCGAGCTCGAGGGGGAGCTGGCGGACATCCAGGGGCAGCTCGACGCGCTGGCGGACGGGCCCTGATCGGGCCGGCGAGCGCTGATTCCCGCGAAATCACCTGATCGGACGTCAAAGTGGGCATTCCTTTGGTCCCTGCGCGGGCCTGAGGTATCGTGAGGGGCGGTCTTTGTGGAGGAGTTGGGATATGACGTGGTCGAGGTGCCGGCGCGGTCGGCGGATGTTGTGCGGCGCGGTGATCGGTGCGCTCGCGGGTTCGGTGCACGGTCAGACCGACTTCTTCTGGGCCAGCCCGGTCGATGACGTCTGGTCGAACTCGGGCGCGTGGTCGCCCGCGGGCGGGCCTGGCCCGGGCGACAACGCGATCTTCGACGTGACCGGGAAGACCGAGTACACGTGCACGCTGGACATCACCGCGGCGACGGTGCTGAACTTCACGCTCAGCGCGTCGGTCGCGACGTTCAATGTGAACGACCTCGGGTTCGGGATCACCGCGGACCTGTCGCTGTCCAACGGGACGATGCGGGGCAACTCCAGCGCGTCCGGCGCGCTGTTCGTGGCGGGCAACGCGACCATGACCAACGCGACGGTCCGCGATATGAACCAGCTCGCCGTCCTGGGCGACGCCGTCGCGACGGGCATGACGTTCCAGAACATCGAGCAGTGGGACGTCGGGTCCAACGGATCGCTGACGCTGTCGGACAGCCAGCTCATCGGTGTTGGCGAGCTCAACAATCAGGGCGACCTGGAACTCGACACCGGGGGCGGGGCGCTGACCGCGATCGACGACACGTGCGTCGGCAACGGCAAGAACATGAGCTGGAACGGTGCCGGCGAGATCGCGCTGAGCAACGGCGGCATGATCATGAACGGATCGGGCGGCAACTTCGCCGTCCGCGACGGCGGGGGCACGATGACGGGCGACGGGAAGTCGCCGGCCGGGTTCACGAACGACGGCACCGTCTCGCAGGAGCCCACCGGGCGGTACCCCGGGCGGGGATCGCTCACCACGACCTTCGCGGATCTCGATTTCGTGAACAACGGCGAGGTCCGGGTCGCGTTCGGCGAGATGCTCTTCACGGCGAGCACCGGCGTGACGGACGACAACATCATCACCCGCGGCATGTGGCATGTGCGCGGCGGGTCCACGCTCTCGTTCGAGAACCAGCAGGTGGACGCGATCCGCAACGGCGCGCAGGTCGAGATCTTCGGCGAGTTCTCGACGTTCAACGGCATCGAGTTCCTCGACGAGGTCGGGCAGGGCAGCGCCTTCACCATCGGCGCCGGGTACGACTTCGTGACCAACGAGGCGTTCACGAACGACGGGCTGCTCCGCGTCGGGTTCGACTCGTTGTTCGCGATCCAGGAGTTCGGGCTGACGAACCTGCAGAACGGCGTGCTGATCGGGGGGGCCTACGAGGTCGAGGGGCAGCTCCAGCTTCTCGCGGGCGATCAGGTCCAGTTCCTCGAGGCGGACGTGTCGCTCATCGGGGCGGACTCGGTCTTCGCCGCGATCGACCAGCTCGAGACGGTCGGGTCGCAGGGCTCGTTTGCGCTCGAGGACGGCCGCTTCTTCCAGACGATGGACGACTTCAACGTCGTTGACGGCGGGCGCGTCCGCGTCGGGCAGAACGCGTTCCTGCAGGTCAACGGGCAGCTGGTCAACTTCCAGAACGGGATCTTCGAGGACGCGTTCTTCGAGATCGAGGGCACGCTCCAGGCGCCGAACCTGGTGATCAACGAGATCTCGAACGAGCTGATCCTGGACGGCGTGAGCTCGATGTTCATCGACGGGCAGGGCAACGACGCGCTGGCCGCGCTGCAGCGCATCCAGCAGGACGGCATCCTCCGCCTCCGCGGCGGTCGGACGTTGCTCAACCTCAGCTCGCTCATCGTGGACGGCATCCTGGAGATCGACCCGGTCGGCGGGCGATTCCGCTCGGGCGGCGATCAGGTGCCGCAGATGTCCACGGCGGGCGATTTCGAGGTCTCGAACACGGGCGAGCTGATCATGGTGCTCGGCGGGACCGAGCCGGGCACCTTCGCGTCCATCCGAGCCGAGGGCGATGCGCTCCTGGCGGGCGAGTCGATGCTGCGGCTCGTGATCGACGGGACGTTCGACCCGAAGGTCGGCGACGAGTTCCTGCTTATCTCGACGGGCGGGAACGTGTTCGGCGAGTTCGGGCAGTTCCAGATCGATGGCCTCGGGACGGGGCTCGACGTCGAGCTTACGTACCTGAGCAACGCGGTGCTCGCGACGGTGACGCCCACGCCGGGCGGCGTCGGGGTGCTGGCGCTGGGCGGGCTCGTCGCGGCCCGTCGCCGCCGACGCTGAGCGCTCCCGACAACCTGATTCACACTCAAGGGCCCGCGGTTGCGGGCTCTTGTTGTGTCACGGTGGTGGGGTCTGGCAGGGGCGGGAGGTTGTGCGCGGCCCGGGCGTCGTTCTGATCCTGCAGGCGTTGAGCCGTGAAGGATGAGTTCGGGTAGAGGGTCACCACGACGCCGTCGGCCCGCCGGGCGTAGCACGGTTCGGCGCCGATGCCGGCGTCGGACAAGTCGTGCTCGATGATCAGCCAGAGTTCCGCGGGCGGGTTGGCCGCGTCGATGCCGTGCCAGGTGAAGACGAAGTCACCGACGCGGTGCGCGACGACGTCCGGCGGCAGGGGATCGAAAAGCCGGGCGACACGCGACACGTCCGTGCCCGCGCCGATGGTGAAGTCATCGAGCGTGAGGCCTTCCCGCAGCGGGATCGCGTCGAGTGTCGTGGGCGTCTGGACCGCAATGTAGTCGAGGGCGTTCACGTACCCCTCGGCGAGGAGCAGCAGGGCGTGGTCGGTGTTGTCCCAGCCCGCGCCCCGCTGGGCGGCGTGGTCTTCGGCGGCGTTCGCGAGGGCCTCCATCTGCGGGTGCGACGACGCGACGGTCGCGAGCCCGGTGCCCGGGGTCGCGGTCGCCATGATCGCGGCGATCAGCGCGATGTAGCCGACCACAAACAGCGCGATGGTAGTGATCGGAAGGGCGAGCACCGCGAAGCTGGCGCGCACGCCCGAGACGCCGTGCCCGCGTTTGATCATCAGGATGGAGGAGACGACCCACCAGACGGACCCGATCGGGAGTTGGTTCAGGCAGGGGATGGCGCTGAGCACGTTCGGGCCCGAGCCGTAGAGGAGGGCGTGAAAGGTCGTGCGCACGGTGCCCGCGGTCTCGCCCGTGATGCGGAGCAATACGTGCGTGGCGAGCGCCCAGATGACGAGGAAGATGATCGATGCAACGATCGCGAAGGCGAACCCGAGGATCTGCATGAACGCCATGGTGCCGATGAAGCCGGGTGGCATGCCGCCGGCGTTGGACAGGATCGCGGCGATCGCGGCGAAGACGAGCGTGCCGATCAGCGCGCCGACGATCATGATGAAGCCGAAGGTGACGAAGAAGTAGCCCCACGCGGCGCCGAGCGAGCTCGCGTCGTCGCGCGCGGCGATCAGCTCGCCAGGGCGGATCATCGACATGGTGGTGGTCTTCCACCAGGCTTTCCAGAATCCGTGCTTGGGGCGGTCGAGCCAGGGGAGGGCGAAGCGGGCGGTCCCCGCCTCGCTGACGCCCTCGGCGGGCAGGAGCACCATCTCGTCCATCGTGACGGGCGTGTCGCACGAGACGCAGGCGAACGAGCGGGGCACGAGGTGGCCGTCGGCGTCTGTGCCGTAATAGGGCTGATCGCAGTGGGGGCACATGAACCGGACGGTGCCGGGTCGGAAGGCGAAGTCGGAGGGCCTGAAGGCGTCGCCGCACTCGGGGCACGCGCGCGATTTGAGATTCCACAGGGGGTAATGGCAGGTCTTGCATTCCAACGGCGCGGGCTCCTGTGGGGGTGAGCGTACCGGCGCGGGTGGGGCGGCGCGCATAGAAGTAGGGCCATGGGAGAAGCCAACCACCCGGCGCTCGCGATCGAGAAGCTGCGGTTCCGGTACCCCGGGGCTGCGGAGGATGTGATCGCGATCGATGATCTGACACTGCTCAAGGGCGAGCAGATGCTGCTGACCGGCGGGTCCGGGCGCGGCAAGAGCACGCTGCTGCACCTGATCGCGGGGCTGATCGAGCCGCGCGAGGGCACGGTCCGCGTCGTCGGGCAGGCGATGCACCAGCTCCGCGGCGCGAGGCGGGACCGGTTCCGGGGGCGTCAGATCGGGATGGTCTTCCAGACGCATCACCTGCTGCCGGGCTTCAGCGCGCTGGAGAACGTGATGGTCGCGCTGACGTTCTCGGGTGTTGCCCGCAGCACGCACCGCGAGCTGGCGCGCAAGACGCTCAACGACCTGGGCATCGACCGGGTGGACGCGGACCCGGGCGAGCTGAGCGTCGGGCAGCAGCAGCGCGTCGCGGTCGCGCGGGCGGTGGTGTGCGGGCCGGCGCTGGTGCTGGCGGACGAACCCACGGCGAGCCTGGACCCCGAGGCGGCGGGCGTCGCGATGGACCTGATGCAGAACGCCTGCCGCGAGCAGGGGGCGGCGCTGCTGTGCGTGAGCCATGACCCGGCGATGAGCGCGCGGTTCGAGCGGCGCGGCGAACTGGGTGCCCTGAGTGCGCCCGCGAGCGCCGGGGGGGTGGCGTGATGGCGATCGGCGACGCGACCATCGTGCAGCGGTCCATGGGCGCGCGGATGTTCTCGACGGTCACGACCGTCGCGCTCGTCGCGGTCTCGGTGGGGCTCATGTTGCTGCTCTTGTCGATGAAGGACTCGGGGCGCAAGAGCTTCGAGCGCGGCATCGGGAACATGCACATGCTGATCAGCCGGGATTCGAGCCCGCTGGTCAGCGTGCTCAACGGTGTGTTCTACGCGAACCCGCCGGCGAACCCGATCACGTGGCAGGAGTTCGAGGGGCTGCGGGGGTCGCTCCGCTTCCCGCTGGTGCTGATCCCGACGCAGCAGGGCGACAGCTTCCGCGGGCGCCCCGTGATGGCGACGGTGCCCGAGTTCTTCACGGACTTCGAGCCCGTCGCGGGCGAGCCCTTCGCGTTCGCCGAGGGCGAGGCGTTCGACGCGCCGTTCGAGGTTGTCGTCGGGTCGGAGGCGGCGCGGGCGGCGGTGCTGCGCGTGGGTGATGTGATCAACCTGCGCCACGGCGGTCCGCGCGACCCGGACGCGCACGTCCACGACGAGTACGACTACACCGTCGTGGGCATTCTGGAGCCCACCGGCAGCCCGCACGACCGGGCGCTGTTCACGGATCTGACCAGCTCGTGGACGCTGCACGCGCACGATCGGAGGTTGCAGGAGATCGGGCCGGACGTCGAAACCACGCCGGACGATCTGGTCGATGCCGACAAGCTGATCACGGGGGTGTACGGACGGGCGATCGGGCGTCCCGGGAGTTCGGGCCCGCCGGCGTACCTGCCGCAGGTGCTGGTGCAGCTGCGCCGGAACCCGAGCTTTGTGGTCGCCGAGCCGAGCGGCGAGATCAACCGGCTGTTCCAGATCGTGGGGAACATCGACAAGATCCTGATCGCGATGGCGGGGGCCGTGATGGCGTCGAGCGCGATCGCGATCATGCTCGCCATGTACAACTCGATGGAGCAGCGCCGGCGTCAGATCGCGCTGCTGCGCGTGCTCGGCGCGAGCCGGGCGCGGATCTTCCGGCTCGTGATCATCGAGAGCGCGCTGCTCGGGCTCATCGGCGCGGTGCTGGGCGTGCTCGTCGCGACGGTCGGGGGCGTGGTCGTGTCCGGCGTGCTGCAAGCGCGGCTCGGGCTGGTCGTGGAGCCAACATTCGGGTGGGCGCTGGCGGCGTGGGTCGTCGGGGCGACGGTCGGGCTCGCAGTCATCGCCGGGCTGATCCCGGCGATCGCGGGGTACCGGACGAGTGTGGTGCGGAATCTCCGGCCGCTGGGGTGAGTTGTTCCCCACGGGTGCGTCGGATCGGCGGGTTCGGGCGTACAACTCCCCGGAGCTTCAGGAGCGGACGGATGATGAATGTTCGGCGAATGATCGGAATCGCGGCCGTGGCCGGCATGACGCTCGGCGTCTGCGCGGGGTGGGCGCCGCCCGAGGAGCCCCAGGCGGCCGATGCCGCGCCGGGAACGTTTGAGACGCTCGAGGATGGGTCGCTGCTCATCGAGGGGCGGATCAAGGTCGTCGGCAAGGGCACGAAGGAGAAGCCCTACGTCGTCGATTGGTCCGTGCTGACCTCCGCGATGCGGATGTACGACCCACGGTCGGACAAGAACGAATTGCCCGCGTGGACGGAGGCGCTCGAAGGCAAGCGCGTGCGCCTGACGGGGTACCTGCTGCTCCCGATGACGGGCGTGGGCGCGGACGAGCTGCTCGTGATGCAGAACTCGTGGGACGGGTGCTGCATCGGCGTGCCGCCGACGCCGTACGACGCGGTCGAGGTGAAGCTCACGAAGGAGCTGGACACATCGCGCGGCGCGCCGGGGTACGGCGCGATCGAGGGGACGTTCAAGACGGACCCCTACATCGTGAGCGGGTGGCTCCTGGGTCTGTATCTGCTCGAGGACAGCGCGATGGTGCAGGCGTCCGACGGCGAGACGTGACACAAGCCGTGAGCAATCAGCAGTGAGCGTTCAGACTAAGAATCTGCTCACTGCGCACTCATCACTGCTGCTCACGCTGCTTTGTTGAAGTAATTCGACGGGCAAATGAACCGGAAGAGCGACGCGATGCGCTCGGCGCGGTCGTTATTCCCGTCGGCGATCTCGTTGAGCTGCGCGCCGAATTCGTTGCGGAACGCCTCGCGCGCCGCGAGGTTGGATTCGTCCTCGGACTCGAACAGGGCGCGGATGCGCGCGAGCTCGCCGGCGTCGAGCCAGAACCCGGCGCACGAGGGGCACTCGTCCACCTCGACCTCGTGGTTGGTCGTGAAGAAGTGGCGCATCATGACCTGGTCGGGGCACGACGGGCAGGTGACGCGCTCGTCGAGGTCGATGGTGGTGTTGGGGTCGGTCTCGACGGCGAGGAGGGCGCCGGCGTCCTCGATCGCTTCATCGAAGCGCTTGAGCTCGCCCTGCTCGAACCAGAGCCCGCCGCAGCCGAGGTGGCACGCGTCCACGATGACGCCGTTGGCGGTGACCTGCGAGAGCGCGTTGGCGCAGCGGGGGCAGTCCATGGGAATCCTTCCGGGGCGGCCGCGCCGTCGTGGCGCGGTGTGTCGTTGGTGTCTCTGCGTTACTGGGAATCGACCGTCGGGCCGAGCACGTCGGGCTCGGGCTCGGGCTTGGGCCGGCAGGTCATCAGCAGGCCGAGGCCCAGGATCGTGCTGAGCAGCGAGGCGAGCAGGATCGAGATGGTCGCGTGCTCGCGGTGCTTGAGGGCCAGCTCGGCGACCTCGGGCGAGGCGTCATACGGCGTCTTGAACGCGAGGTTCGCGATGAAGAGCGCCATCGTGAAGCCGATGCCCGCGAGGCACCCGGCACCCAGGATGTGCCGCCACGACACGCCCTTGGGCAGTTCGGCGATCTTGAGCTGCACGCTGATCCAGCTGAACAGGACGATGCCGATCGGCTTGCCCAGGAAGAGACCAAGGACGATGCCGATCATGATGGGGTCGGCGGCGATGGTGGAGACGAAGCCCCCGACGCCGCCGGAGGTGAACTCGCTGCCGATGTGCACGCCCGCGTTGGCGAGCGCGAAGATCGGGATGATCGCGAAGGCGGCCCACGGGTGGATGGCGCTCTCCATGCGGTGCAGGAGGGGCATCACGAAGTGGTTGTTCTTGTCGAGGGCGTAGACCGCGGCGCGTTGGGCGCTGTTGGTCTTGACGTCCGTGCCGGGCTTGGAGTGCTCCTCGAATGCGTCCAGCGCGGAGCGGGAGTAGGAGAGATAGCGCTTGGAATCGACGCGGCTGGACGCGGGGATGGTCGCGGCGAGGAGGACGCCCGCGATGGTCGCGTGCACGCCCGAGGCGTAGACGAAGTACCACAGGAAGATGCCAGGGATCAGGTACCAGATCGCGCGGCGGAAACCCATGAAGTTGAGGGCGAACAGGCCCGCGATGATGAGCGCGGAATACCCCAGGTAGATCATCTGGAGCTTCTCGGTGTAGAAGATCGCGATGACCAGAAGCGCGCCGAGGTCGTCGGCGATCGCGAGGCTCGTGAGGAAAATCTTGAGCGACGTCGGGGCTCGTGAGCCGAGCAGCGCGAGGATGCCCAGGGCGAAGGCGATGTCGGTCGCCATGGGGATGCCCCAGCCTCGGAATGTCTCGGTGCCCGGGGCGTTGAAGATCATGTAGATGCCCGCGGGGGCGATCATGCCGCCGAGGGCGGCGAAGACGGGCAGCGTCGCCTTCTTCACGTTCGAGAGCTCGCCGACGAGGATCTCGCGCTTGATCTCGAGGCCGACGAGGAGGAAGAAGACCGCCATGAGGAGGTCGTTGATCCACCAGTGGAGGTTCTTGACGTGCCCGGCCTGCGAGACGATCTTGCCGTCGATGCCCGTGGTGAGGGCGGTGTCGGGCAGGAGGCCGATGGCGAGCGGGAGCTCGTGGAA
Organism: Phycisphaerae bacterium; assembly: GCA_030426605.1. Lineage (GTDB taxonomy): Bacteria > Planctomycetota > Phycisphaerae > Phycisphaerales > UBA1924 > BQJQ01. Next base: position 12,282 of record JAUHXM010000009.1, read on the forward strand.
GACGTAGTGGTACTGCTCGGCCCACTGCGAGTTGGCCCAGAACATGGCGCCGAGGGTGCACAGGATGAGCATGATGCCGCCGGCGCTGGAGAGCGCGGCGAAGCGTGCGAACGGGCGCGTGAGGCGCTCGCCGGCTTCGGGGCTGAGCTCCTCAGTCGCGGTCGGGATGTGGACGCCGTGCACTGCCATGGACATTCGAGCTCCGTTCTGGCCCGTCGGCCGACAGAATAGCGCGGACCGGTTGAAGGGTCTGCGCCGTCTGGGTCGGTTTCGGTCTAGGGGGGGGCCCGCTTGAGCGCCGTCTCAATCAGAGAGGGATCGGGGGTGCCCGGGCGCCAGATTTTTGCGCGAATCAGGCGAGCTGGAAGTCGTAGATGTCGCCCAGCCCCAAAATCCGGGTGAGCTCGTCGAGCCCGTCGAGGCACGCCCGGGCGAGGGAGGCGTCCGCCAGGTCGGTCGGCGCGATCTGGTCGGGGTAGTGCTGCTCGACCCACCGGGTCAGGCGCTCGTGCAGGTCGGGGCTGAACCGGACGCCGGGTATGACCGCGTCGAGCTCGTCGCCGGTGAGGGGCACGCGGAGGCGGAGGCACGCCGGGCCCCCGCCGTTGCGCATGGACTCGCGGACGTCGATGAACTCGACGCGGGCGATGGGGTTGGCGTCGTCCTCGGCGACGCGCTCAAGCCAGGCCGCGACCCGGGGCGTGCGCTCGGACTCGGACGGCGCGAGGATGATCATCTCGCCCGGCGCGAGTGTGAGCACCTGCGAGTTGAAGACGTAACTCGTGACGGCTTCGTCGAGGGTGAAATCGTCGCGCGTCGCTGGGATCTCGACGAGGGGTGTCGGGTCCAGCGCCAGGCGGAGCTGGTCGAGCACGCCCGCGGTGTCCGCGAACGCGAGCTCGTGGTAGAGGAAGACGTTCTCGTTGCCCGTGGAGATGACGTCGTTGTGGAACACACCGGCGTCGATGGCCTCGTGGTGCTGGCGCGCAATGACGACGCGCGTGCGGTCGAGCCCGTGCTTGCGGACGATCGTCTCGCACGCGCCACGCGACTGGCGCGACTTGTACTTCTTGGGGGCCATCGGCGTGGGGCGGGGCGGGTCGAAGCCGTAGACGAAGAGCTCGACGCCCGCCTCGGCGTGCGTCCGCGCGAAGCGGACATGGTTCGCCGCGCCCTCATCGGCAAACAACGTGTGGCACGGCAGCGGGTCGTGGACCGCGAAACGCTTGTGGTCCGCGAAGATCGCGCGCAGGATCCGGGTGGTCGTCGAGCCCTCGATCATGCGGTGGTAGTGCGACATGAGGTTCGCCGGCGTCATGTGCACGCGCCCGTCGGGCGTGTGGGATGAACCCGATACCGTGGCGGCGTTGGCGGCCCACATGCTCGAAGCGCTCCACGCCGCGGCGGTGAGCGTGGGCGAGAGCTCGGACGCCCGCTCGAGCACCTGCGCGTCCGTCCCTGTGAACCCGAGGTCGCGGAGCATCGCGAGATCGGGGCGCTGCTGGGGGGGCAGCACGCCCTGGGTGACGCCCAGGTCGTGCACGCGGCGCATCTTGGCCAGCCCCTGCAGGGCGGCGTCCTTCGGGCGCGAAACCGCGCCGGCGTTGGACTGGCTGGGCACGTTGCCGGGGCTCAGGCCCGCGTAGTTGTGGGTGGGGCCGATCAGCCCGTCGAAATTGGCCTCGCATGTGGGCATGGAGACAGCCTACGCGGCGACGGGTCGGCTGTCGTAGTCTCTGGGGTGGATTCCACCCCGACTGGAGGCGGCATGAGCAACCGGATCGCGATCGCGTTGGCAGGGCTGATGGTGTGCGTCCTCGGGTGCTCCGGCGGGTGGCGGGAGATCGACACGCGGGCGCCGTCGGGTGAGACGCGGGTGCCCGGGGGGATCCCAGAAACCGCGACGGGCGCGTCGGGGTCGGTCGATGTCGCGGCGCTCGAGCGCCGGCTCGTCGCGTACTTCCCGTGCGCCTCGGCGCCGTGGAGCGCGGACAACCCGCACCACATGAGCTACGACCTGCACGAGCCCGGCGGGTGGGACCGGTTCTACTCGACGCACGTGCGCGAAGCGATCGTGCGGTTCGGGTATCGGCGTGTGTTCTTCCATCTGCCGTTCGGGAAGACAACGGGGCAGTCGCCGCGCGCGGTGGCGCAGCGACGGACCGGGGTGGACAACGACTCCCTGGACCGGTGGCACATGTCGCTCGATCACGAGCACGACCTGCGGCGGACGGGCAACGAGCACATCTCCAGCGGGTTCTACGGAGCGATGCGCCGGCTGCACGCGGAGCACCCGGATGTGGAGGTGATCGTCTACGTCGGCTCGATGGACGACGAAGACAAGGCGTTCATGGCGCGCCACGGCGAGGCGGCGCTGCTGGATCGATGGAAAGAATCGCTCGGTCCGCTGGTCGAGCTGGACTACATGAGCATCGTCTTCGACGCGGCGGTCGCCTACGGGCCCGACGAGCCCAACGCCAAGATCGTGCGGTGGGCGCACGAGCACAAGCGGCGTCAGCCGGGCACGCTGGTGGGGGTGGAAGCGCGCATCCAGAAGGCTCGCCCCTGGCCGAACGAGCTGTGCCTGCCCGTGGTCGCGTGGGAGGACATCTTTCGGCGTCAGGGGCACAGCCGGAACATCGCGACGGAGGACCTCTGCGCCCCGGCGCTGCGGGTGATCGACGGGCGGGTGCGCGACACGCTGCTGAAGGGACGCGACGGGCAGGCGCAGGGCTGGATCGAGCTCGCGGCGGACATCGTGGCGGACGGGCACGTGCCCGTCGTTGGCACCATCCCGGGGCGGACGCTCGAGCGGACGACCTACCGGCTGCCGGGCGAGTCGTCGGCGGTCCGCCTGCCCGCGACGACGGCCAAGGGACCGTTCCGCATGCCCGTCGCTCAGCTGGCCGGGCTGATCGCGGCGGAGTTGGAACGCCGCTAATTGTATATCTGACAGTACTTTCGGAGTCATAATCGGCCCAGAAAGGAATTCTGTGGGCCTACTTGACTATTCATGCAGTCTATGGATAAATATGTCATGCCTTCGGTCTCCCAGCGTCAAGCCCTGATCCGCGACATCCTCTCCGAGCAGGCGGTCCCGAACCAGGATCGGCTGGGCGCGTTGCTGCGGGCGCGGGGCGTGAAGGCGACCCAGGCGACGATCTCGCGTGACCTGCGCGAGTTGGGCGTGGTGAAGGGGCCGGGCGGGTATCAGATGCCCGCCGCGCCGACCCGCAAGCGGCTGCGCGGGTTGGCGGCGACCGGGGCGCTCGAGCGTGTGGTGCGGCAGTATGTGGTCAGCGTCGAGGAGTCGCTGGCGATGGTGGTGATGCGGACGGGCCCGGGGCACGCGCAGGTCGTGGCGCTCGAGCTCGACCGCACGCCGCCGGTGGGCGTGGTCGGGACGATCGCGGGCGACGACACGATGTTCTTGGCGGTGAAGTCGGAGTCGGACCGCGGGGCGGTGGCGAGCGCGATGCGGGAGATGGCCGGGCTCGAGGTGTCGCCGTGAGTTCGGTGCCCGTCGCGATCGTGGGCGCCAGCGGGTTCACGGGGTGCGAGCTCGCGTGGATCCTTGCGGGCCACGCCGAGTTCGAGTTGGTCGGCGCGTTCGGATCTTCGGCATCGGAGACGGAGCGGTCGTTGGGCGCGATGGACGCGCGGCTGCGCGGGATCGTGGACCTGCCGATCTCGGGGGGGTCGGCGGAGGCGGTGGTCGCGAGCGGGGCGCGGCTCGTGTTCTTGGCGACGCCCCACGAGGCCAGCGCCGCGCTCGCGGGCCCGCTGATCGAGGCCGGGCTGACGGTGATCGATCTGTCCGGCGCGTTCCGCCTGCGTGATGCGTCGGTGCACGCGTCGCAGTACGGGTTTGCGCGGGATAGCGGGCTGCTCAACGAGGCGGTATACGGCTTGCCTGAGCGCACGCGGGCGGCGCTGGCGGGTGCGAAGCTCGTGGCGTGCGCCGGGTGCTACGTCACGGCCGCGAGCATCCCGCTCGGCGCGCTGGCGGATGCGGGCGCGGTCGCGCCGGGCACACGCCCGATCATCGATGCGGTGAGCGGCGTCTCGGGCGCCGGACGGGGCGCGGGGATGCACCTCGCCGTCGTGAGCGCGACGCCGTATGGCGTGGGGTCGCACCGGCACGCGCCGGAGATCGAGATGAACGTGGGCCAACGGGTGGTGTTCCAGCCGCACCTTGGGGCGTTCGACCGGGGAATCCTGGCGACGACGCACGTGCAACTCGCGGACGGCTGGGACGCGGCGCGCGTATCGGCTGTCTTCGAGGGCGTGTTCGCGGACGAGCCGTTCGTGCGGCTGATGCCCGCCGGGGTGTGGCCCAGCGTGGCGGGTGTGCGCGGGACGAACTTCATCGACATCGCGTGGCACGTGGACGACGAGGGGCACGCCGTCGTGTTCAGCGCGATCGACAACCTCGTGAAGGGCGCGAGCGGGCAGGCGGTGCAGTGCGCGAACGTTGTGCTTGGGCTCGACGAGACGATCGGCTTGGCCGCCCGCGCGGCGGGGGTGCCGGCGTGAGCGTGGTCGTCGTCAAGGTCAGCGGGAAGCCGGTGGACGAGCCGGGGTCGTGCGCGGCGCTGTGGGGGGCGCTCGCGGCGGCGTCGAGCGAGACGCGGCTCGTCGTGGTGCACGGCGGGGGGACCGCGGTGGACCGGCGGCTGGCGCAGCTGGGCATGACCACCGAGCGGCGCGCCGGACTGCGCGTGACGCCGGACGATCAGATCGGCGTGATCGCCGGCGTCCTCGCGGGCGAGGTGAACCGAGCGCTCGTCGGCGTGCTGACGGACGCGGGCGTGGACGCGGTCGGCATCGGCGTGGGAGACGGCGGGCTGTGCGCGTGTGTGGCGATCGAGGGGCTCGGGCGCGTCGGGACGGCGACGGGTGCCGACGGGCGCCCGATCGCGGCGTTGCACCGAGCGGGGCTCGTGCCCGTGGTCCACTCGATCGGGATGGACCACGCGGGCGGCATGCTGAACATGAACGCGGACGACGCGGCGGCGGGCGTGGCCGGTGCGGTGAGCGCCGACCGGCTCGTGCTGCTGACGGACGTCGCGGGCGTGCTCGACGCGGACGGAGAGACGATCGGCGAGCTGGACGCGGATCGCGTCGAGGCGTTGATCGCGTCGGGCGTGATCGCGGGCGGGATGTGCCCGAAAGCGCGCGCGGCGGTGGCGACGGCCGAGGCGTGCGGTGCCGAGGTCATCATCGGAACGTGGCACGACGCCGCGGCGTTGATCGGCGGAGCCGGGGCCGGGACGCGCGTGCGACGAAGGCGCGCGGTGACGGCGGGCTGAGTGTCCGAAAGCCACGGCACAGAACCAAATCAAACCAACGATCAACGCCGCGACGCGGCGGGAAGCGGATGCCATGACAGCGATGATGCCGACGACCAGTGCGACCGCGGAGCTCAAGCTCGCGGCGACCACCAACCCATTCGCGGGCGGGCTGCTCGCGATCGACGACCTCACGGGCGCCCAGATCCTGGAGGTTCTGGATCTCGCGGACGCGGTGAAGGCGGACCCGAAGGCGTTCGCGGGAGCGCTCGCGGGGCTCAGCATCACGATGCTGTTCGAGAAACCCAGCCTGCGCACGCGGATGAGCTTCGAGATCGGGCTGACCAAGCTCGGCGCGCACGTGGTGTACCTCGATCACTCCAAGAGCAAGCTCGGTGAGCGCGAGGCGGTGAAGGATTACGCGAAGAACCTCGAGCGATGGACGGACGCGATCGTGGCGCGGGTGTTCAAAAACACCGTGCTGCAGGAGTTGAGCGAGAACGCGGCGATCCCGGTTGTGAACGCGTTGTGCGATGTGGAGCACCCGTGCCAGGCGCTGGCGGACGTGCTGACACTGCGGGAGGCGTACGGCTCGCTGGACGGGCTCAAGGTGGCGTACGTGGGCGACGGGAACAACGTGTGCCACTCGCTGATGCTGGCGTGCGCCAAGCTCGGCGTGGACTTCACCGCGGTGACGCCCAAGGGGTTCGAGCCTCAGTTCGGCGTTGTGAAGGCGGCGACGGCGGCGGCGCAGGCAACCGGCGCGTCAATCACGATCTCACGCTCCATCGACGACGTCAAGGGGCACCACGCGGTGTACACCGACACGTGGGTCAGCATGGGGCAGGAGCACCAGTCCGGCCTGCGCGGCGGGGAGTTCACGCACCTGCAGGTGGACGATGAGGTCATGGCGATCGCGTCCGAGGGGCTGAGCCAGCCGGCGGTGTTCATGCACTGCCTGCCCGCGCACCGGGGTGAGGAGGTGACCGACGATGTCATCGACTCGGCGCAATCGCTTGTGTACGAGCAGGCGGAGAACCGCATGTGGGCGCAGAACGCGTTGATGCTGAAGGTGTTCGGGAAGGCGTGAGAAGTCGGATGGTTGTGGCCGTAGTGTGCGTTGAAGGCACTTTGAACGGTTGGAGAGAGCGATGAGCAAGAAGGTTGTGCTGGCGTACTCGGGCGGGCTTGATACCTCGGCGATCGTGCCGTGGCTCAAGGAACAGGGCGACTACGAGGTCGTCTGCGTGGTGGCGGACGTCGGGCAGGGCGCGGGCGAGCTCGAGGGCGTCGAGGCGAAAGCCGAGGCGAGCGGGGCGAGCGAATGTCACGTGCTCGACCTGCGCAAGGAGTTCGTCGAGGACTACGTCTGGCCCACGCTGATCACGGGGGCGGTCTATGAGGGGCGGTACCTGCTGGGGACGTCGATGGCGCGCCCGGTCATCGCCAAGGCGCAGGTCGAGATCGCGCGCAAGGTCGGGGCGGAAGCGCTGGCGCACGGGTGCACGGGCAAAGGGAACGACCAGGTGCGGTTCGAGAGCGCGTTCAGCGCGCTGGCGCCGGACCTGGAGGTGATCGCGCCGTGGCGAACGTGGGACCTGCGCAGCCGCGAGCAGCTGATCGCGTACTGCGAGTCCAAGGGCGTGCCGGTGACGAGCACGAAGGAGAAGATCTACTCGCGCGACCGGAACCTGTGGCACATCAGCCACGAGGGTGGGCTAATCGAGGACCCGTGGAACGAGCCGCCCGAGGACGCGTGGATGCTCACCGTCAGCCCGACGGAGGCGCCGGACGCGCCGACGGACGTGCACCTGACCTTCGAGCGCGGTCGCGTGACGCACCTGGACGGCGAGAAGATCGACGGGGTGACGCTGCTCGAGAAGCTCAACGCGGTGGGCGGCGCCAACGGCGTGGGGCGCGTGGACATCGTGGAGAACCGGTGCGTGGGGATGAAGAGCCGCGGGCTGTACGAGACGCCCGGCGGGACGATCATCGTCGAGGCGCTCAAGTCGCTCGAGGAGCTGGTGCTCGATCGGGAGACGCGGGCGTACCGCGAGGAGCTGGGCGTGCGGTTCGCGCGGGTGGTCTACGACGGGCGTTGGTTCGCGATGGTGCGCGACGCGTTGAGCGCGGCGGCCGAGCGGATCGCGGACCGGCTGACGGGCGAGGTCGTGGTGCGGCTGTACAAGGGGACGGCGGTCGCGACCAAGCGCAAGAGTCCGCTGAGTCTGTACTCGGAGGACTTCGCGACGTTCGGCGCCGACGAGGTGTACAACCAGCAGCACGCCGAGGGGTTCATCCGGTTGATGAGTTTGCCCGAGCGCGTCGCGGCGCTGAACGGGTTGGCGTTGATCGAGAAGAAGAAGGCGTGGGAGGACGCGCCGGGCGTCCCCCCCGTGGTCGGGCCGCGCACGGGCCCGGTGCACGTGCCGGCGGACGACGGGGTCGAGAAGCCATTCATGAAGGAAGGGAACGCGGTGTAGGGAGGCTTGAGGCCTGAGACTTGAGGCTTGAGTGAAGAGCAGTCAGCATTGAGCGACGATCACTCAGCACTCAGCACTCAGCACTCAGCACTCAGCACTCAGCACTCAAGACTCAAGACTCAGGACTCAGGACTCAGGGCTCCCTCCGTGACGAGTGAACCATGACCGATCGGCGGCCACAACCTGAAGACAAACCCACCGCCATGTGGGGCGGTCGATTCTCGGAGGGGCCCGACGCGCTGTTCCGCGCGATCAATGACTCGATCGGTGTGGACTGGCGTCTCGTGCGCCAGGACATCGCGGGTTCGGTCGCGTGGGCGCGCGCGATCGGGAAGGCGGGCGTGCTGTCGGTGGGTGAGGTGAAGGAGCTCACCGCCGCGCTGGGGGCGCTGAGCGACGAGGTCGAGGGCATGGCACCGCCCGTGGATTCGGGCGCAGAAGACGTGCACTCGTGGGTCGAGCAGCGGCTGACGGAGCGCGTGGGCGATCTGGGTCGGAAGCTGCACACGGGGCGCAGCCGGAACGACCAGGTCGCGACGGACCTGCGCCTGTGGACGAAGGAAGCGCTCGAGGAGCGTTTGGGCGAGCTGCACGTGCTTCGGGCGGCGTTGGTCGAGCTCGGGGCGCGCGAGGCGGGGACGCCCTTGTGCGGCTACACGCACCTGCAGCGCGCGCAGGCGGTGACGTTCGGGCACTGGGCGCTGGCGTACGAGCGGATGCTGGCGCGCGATGCGGGGCGGCTGCGCGATGCGCTGGCGCGCACGGACGAATGCCCGCTGGGCTCGGGGGCGCTCGCGGGCACGGGGTGGGACGTCGATCGTGCGGCACTCGCTCAGGACCTGGGGTTTGCACGCCCGACGGCGAACTCGCTGGACTCGGTCAGTGATCGGGACTTTGTGCTGGAATCCATCAACGCGCTCACGCTGGTGGGCGTGCACCTGTCGCGGCTGGCGGAGGATTTGATTTTTTACGCGTCGGGTGAGGCGGCGTTCGTGGCGTTGGGCGAGAGCATGACGAGCGGGTCGAGCTTGATGCCGCAGAAGCAGAACCCGGATGCACTCGAACTCTTGCGCGCCAAGGCGGCGCGCCTGATCGGCCTGCAGGCGGGGTTCGCGGCGACGGTGAAGGGGCTGCCCCTCGCGTACAACAAGGACCTGCAGGAAGACAAGGCGGCGCTGTTCGAGGCGATGGACGTCGCGTCGCTTAGTGTGCGCGCGGCGGGGGTTGTCGTCTCGGGCGTCCGCGTGAACGAGGCGGCGGCGAAGGCGGCGGCCGAGGGCGGGTACACCAACGCAACGGATCTCGCCGATGAGATGGTCGCGGCGGGCGTGCCATTCCGCACGGCCCACGAGCGCGTCGGGGCGCTCGTGCGGGTCGCGATCGAGAAGGGCGTAAAACTCGATGAGCTCACTCCCGAGGACCTCAGTGAGCACGCGCCGGAACTGGACGCGGGGGTGCTCGGTCGGTTGGGTGTGCAGGCGAGCCTGGCGCGCCGAGTCGCGCTGGGCGGGAGCTCGCCCGATCGGGTGATGAAGGCAGCGGCGGCGGCTCGCGCCGAGCTGGATGCCGAGTTGGAGCAGACGTCATGACGACGATGACCGCGAGCCCGGTGCTCACGACGATTGAACAGCCCCCGATGATCGTGCGGCACGCGCGCGTGGCGGACGCCCCGGCGATCGCGGCGCTCGTGAGCTCGTGGTCCGACCAGGGGTTCACGCTCCGCCGCAGCCCGGGCGAGGTGCTCGCGATGATCGACCGGTTCGTGGTCGTGGAGTCGTCGGGTGCGATCATCGCGTGCGCGTGCGTCGAGGAGTGCGGGCGGCACGTGGGCGAGGTGCGGTCCGTCGCGGTGGCCGAACGCGCCAAGGGGATGGGCGCGGGCAAGGCGGTGCTGGCGGGCGTGGTGAAGGCGGCGGACGCGGAAGGGATCAAGGAGCTCTACCTGCTCACGAAGATCCCGGCGTGGTTTGAGCGGGGCGGGTTCTGCGCGGTGCCCATCGAGGAGGTGCCCTCGTGGTGGGTCCGCGAGCGGGTGCTCAACGCCGGACGCTCGCTGGAGGGGCGATCGGCGATGTGCCGGAAGGTGCCTTGAGAGGCCTGAGTCCTGAGGCCGGAGTCCTGAGGGCGGCGCGCGTCCGATCACGGGCGGTCCCATAGCCAGAGGCGGGTCCGATCACGGGGCGTCCGATTATGGTCGCGTTGGTGGGTGTGCGCACAAGAAAGCCCCCGGGTGTGGTGACCCGGGGGCTGATCTGAGTGGAGCGGATGAGAGTCGAACTCACGACCTCTTGCATGCCATGCAAGCGCTCTACCAACTGAGCTACCGCCCCGCGATGGGGTGCTGCCTGGGTGTCGGCAGCGAGGGCAATGGTAGTGGACCCGACGGGCCGGTCAAGACGGGCGTGGGGTCCGGGTGTGCGGGCTGGACGGGGTGTGTCATCCGGATCGGGTGTGGCGGCTGCGTGGTCCGCGCGGGTGCTGCCGGGCGGGCGGGGGGCGTGTGGCGTGTGTCGGGTGTGTGTGGCTTTGGGAAGGGGTGCCGGTCGTCGATGTGAGGGGGGCTGCGGGAGTGGGTCCCCGGCACGGAGCACGACCCGATGCGGGACACCTGGACCATCGACGAACTCGGGCACGTGCGGGCGGACTGCCCGGACGAGCTCTCGCTCGCGGCGGGGTGGGTCGATACGGGCTCGCAGGTGGGCGCGATCGAGCGTCTGAACGGCGAGCCGGCGGTGAGCGACCGGCTGCCCACCGAGGTGCTCGACGTGCTCGAGCGCCGGTACCCGGGGACGCGGTGGATGGTCGCGACGGGGCGTGAGAACGGCGCCGCGGATGACGCGTCGCCGGCGCGGCCGGGTGACGCGAGCGTCGCCTGACACGGATCAAAACCAGGAATTCAGCAACGACTCGGCGGCGTCGATGACGCGGGCGAGCGTGATGTTGTTCACGGCGCACCGATCCGGGTGGTCGTTCGCGGACTGATCGGGCGGCAGGGTCGGGTCCGCGAGCACGATGGCTTCCCGGTCGAACGGGATGGTGGTCCAGCGGGCGTCGGTGGGGCCGAAGAGCGAGACGACGGGGGTGCCCAGGGCGGCGGCGATGTGACGCGGGCCCGTGTCGTTCGTGATCATGATCGTGGCGCGGGCGCACAGGGACTTCACGCCTTGCAGCGAGTGATCGTGGTCCGGGAGGGCGACGGCGTTGGTCGTTGCTTGTTCTGCGATGGATCGGCAGAGGTCCGCCTCGGCGGGAGAGCCGTTGATCAGCGCGCGGAGCTTGCGGGTCTTCGAGAGATGGTCGGCGAGGGCGGCGAATCGGTCGGCGGGCCAGCGTTTGGCGGGGTTGTTCCCGCCCGGGTTGAGGAGTGCGAAGGGTTGGTCCGGATCGACCCCGGCGCTGGAGAGGGTGGCGTCCGCGCGGGCGTGATCGGCGTCGGTGCAGGCGAGCTCGAGCTTGGCGTTCTCGGGCAGGATGAGCGGGGCGCGGGCGGGGTCGGTCAGCGGCTCGGTGCTGAAGGGGGTTGGCGGCTCGACGAGGAAGTGCTGGGCGGCGTGGAAGTAGTAATCCACGGCGGGGGTGAGCCGCCAGGAGCCGTCGGGGTTCCGCGGGGGGGTGATGCGGTGGGTGAGGAGGAAGCCGCGGCCGTCTCGGTCGTACCCGGTGCGGCGGGGGATGAAGGCGAGGCGCGTCGTGAGCGCGGTGGAGAAGGAGTTCGTGAGCAGCAGGGCGGCGTCGTATTTGCGGCCGCGGACCTTGGCGGCGGCGTGCTTGGGGGTCATGACGCCCGACGGCCGCTGGGTGTGGAACTCATCGATGAAGTCGGATCCGGCGAGGAGCGTGTCGAGCCCGGGTCGGGCCAACGCGCCGATGAAGGCGCCGGGCAGGCGCGCGCGGATGTGGCGCAGGGCGGGCGTTGCCATGACGGCGTCGCCCACCCACGAGGGCAGGACGATGAGGATGCGGGTGGGTTGAACGGGGTCGAGCGGCATCTGTGAAACAGGGTACGAGCCGCGACCGGGAGGGAGCGGTCTTCCATCGGAGCGAGCGTCTCCGCTCCCTCCCGGTCGTGGCTCGTATGGATGCCAGGAGTCGCTTACTCGGACCGATCGAGCCAGAGGGCGCGGCTGTGGCGTTTGGTGTGCCAGGCGTTCGTCACGCGGCGCAGCTCGGCGGCGAATCCCATCGCCGCGACGCGCGACGCGGCGAGCGTCGCGGTCAGCGCGGTGTCCGTCGCGCTCGTGTCGAGGAGCTCGATGCCCGTGCGCTCGGCGATCGCCCGGGCGCTGGCGATGACGGTCTCGCGGACGCGCTCGTCGGCGAGCGGGCGCGGGTCGCCGCTCAGATCGGCATGCAGCACCACGCGCGACGCGGCGAGCACACGCGGCATCGGGGGGGGCGCGAGGATGATCTCGGTCGCCGCGGCGAGGTCGGGGAGGTCCTTGCCCGGGCCGATGAGCAGCGCTCGCTCGGGGGCGATGCCCGCGGCGAGGGCGGCGTCGAGGTCGCGCTGCTTGTCCCCGACCATCCACGAGCGGTTCGGGTCGAGGTTCAGCTCGTCGATCGCGGCGGCGACCATGCCCGGGTTGGGCTTGCGCCACGCGTGGTTGTCGGCGAAGTGGTTCACGACGCCCGATGGGTGGTGCGGGCAGGCGTAGCACGCGTCGATGAGTGATCGCGCGATGGGCGGGGGCGCGTCGTCGGCGTCGAGCGGGTCGTGGGGGAGGAGCTGGCGGAGCCGGTCGTTGACGGCGTCGATGTCGGCGACGTCGCCGTGCCCGCGGGCGACGCCGCCCTGGTTGGTGATGATGACGATGGCGTACCCGGCGTCCTTGAGCCGGCGGATGGCGGACTCGGCGCCGTCGATGAGGTGGGTGTGGTGGGGGTCGAGGAGGTCGCCGGGGGTGCCGCGCCATGCGGCGTCGGGGAGGTCGGCGTTGACGTTGATGGTGTCGTCGCGGTCGAGGAAGACGGCGGGGCGCATGGGGAGAGGGTAGTTGGGGCGGGAGGGGGGCGTGAGGTACGCTGGGGCGATGTGGTGGACGGTCGGCGGATGGGCGGTCGCGGCGGTGGGGGCGGCGGTTGTCTTGTGGGCGTTGTTCTGGGATCGGGCCCGCGGGCGGCTGCGGTGCCGGCGGTGTTGGTATGCGCTGGATGAGACGCCCACGGGCGGTGATGGGGTTGTCACGTGCCCGGAGTGCGGGCGCGGGCATGGGTCGCGAAGGAAGATGCTGCGGACGCGGCGGCGATGGTGGCGCGCAGCGGCGGGCGTGCTGGTGGTGCTGGCCGGGTTGGCGTTGGTGTTGACGCCCGCCGTTCGGGCGCGGGGGCCGATGGGGGTGCTGCCGACGTGGGTGTTGGTGGAGATGGTGCCGCTGTGGGAGCCTTCGCCGCGGGGAACGATCCAGCCGCGGACGAGCCCGGGGGATCAGCTCATCAACCGGTTGCTCACTGCGAGGGTCGGGCCCGGTGGTGTTCGCGAGGACACGGGGGTGCTGCTGAGCCCTCGGCAGCAGCGGCATCTGCTGCGGCGGATCGCGCGGGGGAACGCGCTGGCGCCGGCGGGGAGCGAGCGATGGGCGGAGACGTATGGGGCGTGGTTTCGCGGGCAGCGGTTCCGCTTTGGGCGGGGAGAGGATCGGCACTACGCGGGCGGGGCGGAGGCGGATGAGGCGTTGATCGCGCTCTTGGATGAGATTGAGTTGGTGCGGCCGCCCTGGCAGGTGCGGACGCGTGAGGTTTGGCCGCGCGGTGTGCCGGTGCACATCGAGACGATCTCGATGTACGCCGGGTGGACAAGCCTGCGGACCATGGAGCACGTGCGGTGGGTGGCGCACGGTGCGGACCGGACCGAGGGCACGGCGGACTTCGGTCGGAGCTTTGCGCTTCCGGCGATCGACGGAGATCGGGTGCGGCTGGAGTTGGAGTTGTCGGAGTACGCGAGCGCGCCGTGGGAGCGTGTGGAGGGTGAAGAGCCGCTGCGGACGGGCGAGTTTGAACTTGCGTGGCGCGTCGTGGATTCGATCGAGCAGGTGATCACGCCGGTGCGTTCGGCGGAGCTCGACGCGTTGGTCGCAGGGGGACTCGTGTTCAATGAAGAAGTCTGGGACATCGATGCGCGTGGGGCTGAGTCGATTCTGCACGAGGGTGTCGTGTTCGGCGTGTTGTTCACGTACTACGACGGGAACCAACCGCTCGGAGCGATGGAGGGTCGGTGGCGGGCAGAGGGATTGATCCCCGGGAAGTCCGGAGGAAGCTGGGGCAACTGGGTTTCGTATGCGGACGGGGATGGGAATCTGCTCGACACGCTCGACGCCGTTCGCGCTGGGGGGCGCTTGCGGGTGAAGGCGGAGGGGAAGCCGGAGCTCGCGCTCGAGTTCTTTGACGCGGATCGGTGCTGGGTGGGCGAAGTGTGGTTCGATGTGCCGCCGGTGGGGGATGGTGCGCCTGGACCGTGAGCGGGCGGGTGTCGAGACCCCCTCCGTCATGCTCCGCATGGCACCTCCCCCGTCGGGACGGGGGAGGATGGAATCTGAAGACCCCTCACCCCGGCCCTCTCCCCCAAGGGGAGAGGGAGGAATCTGGGCGACGGGCATGAGCGGGTTCGGGTCAGTCCGTGAAGTCCGCGCTCGTGATACGGCGTCGGTCGATCTGCAGGCGGATGAGCTCGGGGCGGGCGTAGTGGCCGGCGGGGTCGAAGTTCTGGCGTTCGCGGCGGACGAAGTCGGGGTCGAGATCAAACACGAAGACGTCCTCGGTATTGGCCTGCGGTTCGAGGAGCCAGGTGCCGTCGGGATTGGCCGCGGCGCTGCCGCCGTTGTGCAGAACCTCGTCCTCGCTCGTCACGATGCGGTCGCGGTGGGGGACGGACGCGGGGATGTCCGACGCGCGGATGATGGTGGAGGCGCTGAGGACGTAGGAGCGTGACTCACGCGCGATGAAGCGGGTGATGTCCTGGGTGTTGTTGACGTTGCCGGGCCAGATGGCGACGTGGAGGTTGACGCCCTGCGCGTAGAGGGCGGCCCGGGTGAGGGGCATCCAGTTCTCCCAGCAGTTGAGGCTGCCGAGCGTGAAGGGCCCGAGGTTGTGCGCGGTGAGCCCGTGCGCGTCGCCCTGGGCCCAGGCGAGGCGCTCTTCGTAGGTTGGGACGAGCTTGCGGTGGACGGACGCGATGTCGCCGTCGGGGTTGATGGTCACGCAGCTGGCGAAGAGCGCGTGCGAGGCGCGGTCCACGGGTCGTTCGGCGATGCCGACGACGATCCAGGTGTCGTGCTGGGCTGCGGCGTCGGCGAGCGGCGCGAGGTCGTTGGACTCGACGGAGACCGCTTCGCGGAGGTAGAGCGCGTGGAGTTCCTTCTGGTCGGCGGCGTCGAAGCGGGCGCCGTCGGTGCGCGCCAGCCAGAGCGGGTAGGCGGGGATCAGGGTCTCGCCGAAGCAGACGAGCTTGGCGCCCTGGTCGGCGGCGGTCTGGACGGCGTCGGCGGCTTTGGAGAGCGTCGCGACGCGGTCGAGGAAGACGGGGGCGGTCTGGGCAATGGCGGCTCGCATGCGGGACACTACGGGTCGATCCGCATCGGTTCTCCTGTGTGTGTGGGCGTGACGGAATGGGTGTAGGTGCCCGCGGCGCGGTCGCGCTCGGCGTCACGCTGGCCGTCGAAATGCTGCTCCCAGGCGTCGGGGAATCGGATGCCGTCCTCGGTGACGAACGCGGTGAACCGGCGTTCGACGCCGCCCAGAAGGGCGTCGGGTCCCGCGCGGCCTCGGAAGCGTTGGGCGATGACGGCGCCGGTCTCCGGGTCAATGACCAGCTCGTTGGTCCGGCCGTTGAGGTGGACGGCGAGGCGTCGGCCCGCGAGTTGCTCGTCGTCGCCGAGGTCCACGGCGTGGGCTTGGCCGATGGCGCACGCGACGAGGATGGCCGGGAGCTCGGTCGCGGTGTCGCGCTTCGCTTCGTCGATCTGGTCGGCGCTCATGGATCGCGAGTAGCCGCGGGGCTCGTAGAACTGGCCGTTGTTGGCGGTGTGGGTGTAGCCGTAACGCACATCGTCCCAGGTGTCATAGACGGAGCGCTCGTCGGGCGGGCGCACAGAGATCATCCGGGTGTGGTGGATCGTGGTGTCGCCGGACGGCACGTCGCGTTCGAGATGCAGCGAGTAGCCGGGCTTGGAGGCGAGACGCTCGCGGCCGCCGGCCCAGACGAGCGTCTTGTTCATGAGCTCGCGGCCCGCATCGAGTGATTCGGGCGTGGAGGCGGGTGGGTCGTCGTCGCGGTCAACCGTGCGATCGGGATCACGCTTGAAGGTTCTGAGGCACGATTCAGAAGCGCAGAAGTAGAGCCCGTCGTTGTGGACGTACCAGTGCTCCGGGCTGCCGGTCCCCGAGAGGGCGCCCATACGGGCGCACGATCCGCCCAGGCGGGCGGCGTACCGGTCGGGGTTGCGTTGGAACGTGATGAGGGTGTCGAGTGAAGAGAAGGTGTAGGTGAAGGTGCCGACGGTGCGCTGGTAGGTCATGTCGCCCGGGATCTCGCGGCGCTCGTCGATGAGCACGACGGGGTCGAGGTCGAACGTGGTGTCCGGCGCGGGGGGAACGAGAAGGAGCGAGATCGTCGCGAGGAGCAGCATGGGCGGCCTCCGGGGGGTCGTGTGAGTCTACGGGATCGGCCCCGATCGACCCAATTCTGAGCGGGTACCGGGCGTGGGCGGCGATTAGACTCGGGAGATGGCGGACCACGACGAGACGCTCGATTCCGATATGGACCCGATGGCGGAGACGTCCGACGGTCGGTCGGCGATCGAGCCGCCGGCCGGCATGCCCGAGCGGGTGGGCCCGTACAAACTGCTCGGGATCCTCGGCGAGGGCGGGTTCGGGGTCGTCTACGAAGCCGAGCAGCACGAGCCGGTGCGCCGCCGGGTCGCGCTGAAAATCATCAAGCCCGGGATGGACTCGGCGGCGGTGATCGCGCGGTTCAACGCGGAGCGCCAGGCGCTGGCGCTCATGGACCACCCGAACGTCGCGCGGGTGTTCGACGCGGGAACGACGGAGCTGGGCAGGCCCTACTTCGTGATGGAACTCGTGCGCGGCGAACCGATCACCGCCTACGCCGATCGGCACAACCTGAGCACCGACGAGCGGCTGAAGCTCATGGTGACGGTCTGCAACGCGGTCCAGCACGCGCACTCGAAGGGCGTGATCCACCGCGACATCAAGCCCAGCAACGTGCTGGTGACCGTGCAGGACGGGAAGGCGGCACCGAAGGTCATCGACTTCGGCGTGGCGAAGGCGACCACGGCGCAGCTCACGGCCGAGACGATGTACACTCAGGTCGGGCAGCTGATCGGCACGCCCGAGTACATGTCGCCCGAGCAGGCCGAGATGAGCGTGCTCGATGTTGACACGCGGGCGGACGTGTACTCGCTCGGCGTGGTGCTGTACGAGCTGCTGACGGGCACGCTGCCGTTCGAAAAGGAGCGGCTGCGGAGCGTGGGGTTCGCGGAGATCCAGCGGATTATCCGCGAGGAAGAGCCTCCACGCCCGAGCACGCGCCTGAGCACCATGGGCGCAAAGGACCAGGCGGGCATGTCGGTGCGGCACCGGGCGCCGATCGCGCAGCTGCGGAGTCACCTCAAGGGCGAGCTGGACTGGATCGTCATGAAGGCGATCGAGAAAGACCGGACGCGCCGCTACGACACGGCGGACGCGCTAGCCAACGACGTCGAGCGCTTTCTGGCGCACGAGCCCGTGGAGGCACGCCCGCCGACGGCGTCGTACCGCCTGCGGAAGCTCGCCAGGCGGAACCGGGGGGTCGTCACGACGCTCGCGGTGCTCGGGGCGGCCGTGCTCGTCACGGTCGGAGGGCTCGGCTACGGGCTCATGCGGATCCGCGCCCAGCGGGACGCGACGGCGCGCGCCGGCACGGTTGATCGGGCCCACATGATCATGGACACCATGAACGCCGTGCGGAGCTACACGACCGACCGCGTGCGCCCGCACCTCGCCGACGATCTGGTGGACGCGGACGTGTTCCCACGCGAGAGCGTGCCGGCATTCGCCGCGGGGCAGGTCTTCGAGCGCTTCGCGTCCGGCGCCGAGTACGGGAGCTTCCTGTACAAGAAAGCGGCGCTGAACCCGACGAACCCGCGAGACCTCGCCGACGAATTCGAGGGCGGCGTGATCGACTCGTTCCGGTCGGACACGGGGCTCGAAGAATCGAGCGGCTTTCTCGAGACGCGCGGGGCGGAGCGGTTCTACATCGCGCGCCCGATCATCGTCAACGACTCGTCGTGCCTCCAGTGCCACGGCGAGCCCGACGCGGCCCCCGACAGCATGAAAAGCGCGTACGGCGACACGGGCGGGTTCGGCTGGCGCCTCGGGGAGACCATCGGGGCGCAGTTCGTGTACGTGCCGGCGAGCCAGGTGCGCGCCGGCTCGGTCGCGTCCGACCTGATCGCCGTGGGCCTGCTCGGCGGGCTGTTCGTGGTGCTGGCAGTCGGCTCTGTCGTGATCGTGCGCCGGGCGTAACGAACATGCAACCGACCGGGGCGTGGGCGTTACACATGCTCACGTGACCGGGGACGACGGGGACATGCGGGGTCGTTCCGGGTGGCTCGGCCTGCTGGTCACGGTGCGCCGCGGGGAGTGGACGGCGCTGACGCTCAGCGGGGCGTTCTTCTTTCTGCTGCTTTTTGGGTATTTTCTGCTCCGCCCGGTGCGCGAGGCGATGGGCGTCGAGCGCTCGATGGCCGACCTGCGCTGGTTGTTTGTTGCCACATGCGTCGTCTCGTTCGGTGCGGCGTCGGTGTTCGCGTGGGTCATCAGCCGCGTGGACCGGGCGCGGTGCATCGCGTGGGTGTACCGGGGAGTGATCGCGTGCGTCGTGTGTTTCGCACTGCTCCGTCTGGTCCTGCCGGAGCCGGCGGGCTTGCTGGACCTGTTCGCCGAAAGAGCGAGCCTCGAGGGCCTGCTCTCCGTGCACTTCGCACGCCTGTGGTCCGGGTACGTCTTCTACGTCTGGCTGAGCGTCGTGAACGTGTTCATGACCAGCGTGTTCTGGGCGTTCATGGCGGACGTGTGGCGGCTCGAGCAGGGCAAGCGGCTCTACGCCGCGGTCGGGGTGGGGGGAACGCTCGGGGCGCTGCTCGGATCGATGTTCGCGTGGCAGCTCGTCGAGGCGATCGGCGCGCCGGTCCAGATGCTCGTCGCCGCGGCCCTGTTCGAGGGATCGGTGTGGGTCATGCGCGCGCTCGATCGCCGGTCCTCCCGCGGTGACGGGGAACTGGTGGGCCACCGGAAACACGCGATGGGCGGGTCCTGGATGGAGGGCGTGCGCGCCGTGGCGCGGTCTCCGTACTTGCTCGGCGTGGGTGCCTACATCGTGCTGATGGCCGTGAGCTCGACGCTCATCTACTTCACGCAGGCCGAACTCGTGAGCAACGCGGCGGACGAGCTGGCGAGCCGCATCGCGCTGTTCGGGCAACTCGACATGTGGACGCAGGCGGCGACGCTGTTCGTGCAGCTGTTCATCACGGGGCATCTGATGAAACGGGCCGGCGTGGGGGTGACGCTCGGCGTGCTGCCAGTCGTAACGGTCGTCGGGTTCGGCGCGCTCGCGCTGGTCGGCTCGCGCGAGGGCGTCGAGGCGTGGCAGGTGTTCGCGGTGTTCGCGGCCTTCAACGCGGTGCACCGGGCGACGCGGTACGCCGTCGCGCGCCCGGCCCGGGAAACGCTGTTCTCCGTCGTCAGCCAGCGGGAAAAGTACAAGGCAAAGCCCGTCGTGGACGTCTTCCTCTACCGGGGCGGGGATGTCGCGGGCGTCGGCGTGAACGCGGGCCTCGGGGCGCTGGCGCTCGGGCTCGCCGGGATGGCGCTCGCGGCGGCGCCGCTGGGCCTGCTGTGGGTCGTGCTGTCAATATTCCTCGCCCGCGGGCAGTCGTGGCGGGCATCCCAGAAGGACGAGTTCGAGCGTGAATCGACAACCAAAGCCGGCGTCTCGCCGGAGGGAGCGGTGACATGACGACAAGAAGAGAGTTCCTCACAACCACGGGTGCAGCGGCGCTGGGTGCCGCGGCGGGCATGACGCTGGGCGCCGAGGCGCTCGGTGGGTTGGCACGCACGACGAGGCGATCGGAGAAAAAAATGAAGCTACTGATCCTCGGCGGGACCGGGTTCCTGGGGCCCAAGATCGTGCAGCGCGCGGTGGACAACGGACACGAGATCACGCTGTTCAACCGCGGGCGGTCCGGGCCCGAGATGTTCCCCGATCTCGAGCACCTGGAAGGCGATCGGTACACGGATCTGAGCGCGCTCGAGCAAGCGGTCGCGGACGGGCGGACCTGGGACTGCGTCTTCGACACGTTCACCTACGTCCCCAAGACCGTGACCGACGCGATGGACGTGCTGCTGCCGGCGATGGGGCAGTTCCTGGTGGTCTCCACGATCAGCGTGTACGCATCGCCGGGTGAGCCGGGGGCGGACGAGGACGCACCCCTGGCGACGGTGGACGACGCGACCGCGGCGGGGATCACGACGCACCGCGAGGTGGGCGTGCACTACGGCGCGATGAAGGCACGCGTCGAGAAAGCGGCCCAAGATCGCTTCCCGGGCAGGGTCACCGTCGTACGCCCAGGTCTGATCTGCGGCGAACGCGACACCACCGGGCGGTACAGCTACTGGCCCATCCGCGCCAAAGAGGGCGGGCGCATGATCGCGCCGGGCGATGGCACCGACCACGTGCAGTACATCGACGTGCGCGATCTCGGCGATTTCATCGTGCACTGCGCCGAGCAGCGACTCTTCGAGACCTACACAGCTGACAGCCCGCACGACACACGGACCGTGAAGTCGATGGTGGACGCCGCGATCGACGCGGCCGGCACGTCCCCCGACGTCGAGTACCTGCCCGCCGAGTTCCTCGCCGAGCAGGGCGTCGCGCCCTGGCAGCAGATGCCGGTGTGGCTGCCCAACGACCAGTTCCCCTCGCGCGGGCGCCTGAGCGTCGAGCGGGCCCTCAAGGCGGGCATGACCATCCGCCCGGAGGTCGAGACGGCCCGCAGCGTGCTGGACTACGTCCGAACACGCGGGCCCGAGATCCGCGATGAGCACGGCGACGAGGCGGCCGACCAGTGGGCCCAGCGCGTCCGCGGCGGGCTCCCGGCCGAGCGCGAGCGCGAGGTGCTCGCGGCGTGGGACACCCGCGGGGGGAGCGTGCGCGAGCCGTGATGTTCGGTTACGGGCCCTCGGGCTCAGTCGTTTCGGTCGCGGGGGCCTCGACTGGTGATCGCTCACCCTCGATCGAAATGATCTGCTGAGCCGCGATGAACGAGAACTGCCCGTCCACGTACACGTTGAGTTCGCCCGCATAAAACCCCGCGCGGTCGGCGGTGGCGCTGAAGGTGACGACGGTCTGCCCGTTCGCGGGGATGGTGTCGTTGAACTCGTAGGACGACATCAGGATGTCGTTGTACTGGTCGTACATGGGCTCGACGCGGCCGATGGTCACGCCGTCGAGGAGCGGAGACAAGAAGTCGATGTCGATGAGCGTCCGCTCTTCGGGCAACTCGTTCGTGATGGTGATCACGATGTCAAACTCGTCGCCCACAGCGATGGTGTCGGGGACCTGAAAGTCCACGGCGATACCCTCGGGCGGCGGGCGCGTGCCGGCCCAGATCGCGAACCCGAAGCACCCGCCGACGCACGTGACCACCGCCAGGATGAGGAGGACGGCGATGACGATGAAAACCTTGATGGCCGTGCTCATGAGATCAGCTCCTGTCGCGGAGGCGGCAGGTTACGCGATCGTCACGTTGTCGTCGAGGTAGACGTCCTGGATCGCGTGCAGCAGCGCCGCGCCCTCCTTGCGAGAACGCTGGAACGCCTTCCGGCCCGAGATCAGCCCCATCCCGCCGGCACGCTTGTTGATCACCGCCGTGCGGACGGCATCGGCCAGGTCCGAAGCGCCCTTGGACTCCCCGCCCGAGTTGATCAGCGGCACACGCCCCATGTACTGGTTCACGAGCTGGTACCGGCACAGGTCAATCGGGTGCCCGCCCTCGCCGGTCTCGCTCGAACCGGCCAGCTCGGTGTAGACCTCCTTGCGGAACTTGCCATACGACGAGTCGCCCGAGTTCAGCGCGTTGTACCCGCCGTTGTTCGTCGGCAGCTTCTGCTTGACGATGTCCGCCTGGATCGTCGCCCCGAGGTGGTTGGCCTGCCCGGTCAGGTCGGCCGACGAGTGGTAGTCCACCCCGTTCACCTTGAACGCGTTGTTGCGGATGTAGCACCACAACACCGTCACCATGCCGTACTCATGCGCCTCGGCGAACATGTCCGCGACGTACTGGATCTGCTCGCCCGACTCCTCGGACCCGAAGTAGATCGTCGCGCCAACGGCGACGGCGCCCATCTCGAAGCACTGCCGGATGTTCCCGAACGGAATCTGGTTGAACGTGTTCGGGTAGGTCATCAGCTCGTTGTGGTTGAACTTGACCAGGAACGGGATCCGGTGCGCGTACTCCCGGGCCACCGACCCGAGCACGCCGAACGTCGAACACACCGCGTTGCAGCCGCCGTCGATCGCCAGCTCCACGATGTTCTTGGGGTCGAAATAGTCCGGGTTCGGCGCGAACGACGCCCCGGCCGAGTGCTCGATCCCCTGATCGACCGGCAGGATGCTCGTGTACCCGGTGCCCGCCAAACGGCCCGAGTTCAGCAGCAGGTTCATGTTCCGCAGGACCGCCGGCTTCCGGTCAGACTGGCTCATCACGCGCGAGACAAAGTCGCCGCCGGGCAGGTACAGGGCCGATTTCGAGACCGTCTTGCACTCGTGCGAGAGCAACGCATCGTCGTTCAGGGTCGCGGCCACGTCGATCGTGAGGTTGGGCATCAGTGGTTTCCGGCGTGTGGGGTCCGAGAAAAGGGTTGCGGATCGGCCCGATTCTAGCCCCCGGTGGGGGGCGCGCCGATCCAAACTGGGGGGTTGGGCCCGGGGCCCAGATCGGGCACAATGGGGTGCCGCGATGCCCGCGGCGTGAGGAGGTCGGCGATGGCGAACCGGACGAACGCGTGGACAGCGGCGGTATTGGTGAGCACGGCCGCGGCCGCGGCGCTCAGCGCGGATCAACAGCAGCGCTGGGAGGGGTCGTGGTTCAACGAGACGTTCTCCTCCACCGGCTCCGCCGAGGCGGACATCGCGATCACCGGGAACGACGTGTCGTTCTCGCTCGACCTCGGCGGGTTCGTCTTCGGCGTCGGAGACCCGCCCCCGGTCGTGGCCACCGGCGTGCTCAACGGCGACGGCACGATGACACTCAACGAAGTCGTCGGCAACGCCGTGTACGGCAGCGTCATCGGCGAGGCGGACGACGCGGGAAACTTCAGCCTGTGCCTGAGCGACGCGTCGGACGGCTTCTTCGAACTTATCGAGATCCGGGGAACGTGGAACTCCACCGAGTTCCGCACCCGCTACGACATCTACCAGAACGCCGGCGGCCCGGTCTTCGCGACGGGGACCTTCGAGATGGACTTCGTCCCCCCCCCGTGCCCGTGCGATGTGGACGGGAGCGGCACGCTGAATCTCGACGACCTCGGGCTCTGGGTCGATGGGTTCCTCACCAGCGACCTCGGCGTCGCGGACTGCGACGGAAACGAGATCCTGAACTTCGATGACATCGATTGCTTCGTGGCCTGCTTCCTCGCCGGCTGCGGCTGAGGGGGTTCTCGGACCAGATTTTTGGGGAACCCGGGCGGGGCGGCGTAACGGCGGCCCCGGGGTGGGCGTAGTCCGTCTCCGAAGGGCGGATCGCGCGGCGCCCGAAACCCAAGGAGATCCTCGATGAACCACACGAATCGGATGATGGGCGCCGCGGCGCTCGGCGGGATCATGCTCGCCGGCGTGTCGCACGCCGGACCGCTCAACGCGAACCACGTGCCCGGATCGGCGAAATGGGTCGCACACGTTGACCTGGAGCGGGCGGGCAACTCGGAGATCGGCCGGTTCCTGCTCGACGCGATCCACAAGGAAAGCGACGGGTACGCCGAAATCCGCCAGGGCCTCAGCGGCTTCACACTCGACCCCGAAGGCGGGCTCCGCGGGATCACCATCTTCGGACGCGACCTCGACGAGGAGAGCGAGGACTTCGTCGCACTCATCTACGGCGACGAGCGGGTCGCGTCGTGGGGCGACGAGATCGTCGCAAAAATGCGCGAGCACGGGTACGACGCGCCCAAGATCGAAGCGGACGGCAACCGCGTGATCATCGTCCCCGTGGACGAAGACAACCCCATCTTCGCGTCCAAAGCTCGCTCGGGCGACGACCACGTCTGGATCGTGACGCGCACCGCGAACCGGTCCGGCAAGGGCGCCTCGTTCATCTCGGGCGGCGGCCGCCTGAACAGCGACCTCGATTCGCTCGGCTGGAAGCACGGCACCATCGCGTTCGCGGCGGTCGAGAACCCCTCCGATCTCGGCGACTTCGAAGAGATGTCGCACATCGCAGAAAAAGCGGAACGCGTCATGGCACGCGTGGGCGAGGCGGAAGGCAAAGTGTTCGCCGAGGCGAGGCTCGACACCAGCGACGAGCAACAGGCGCAGCAGATCGCACGGATGGCCGACGGGCTGATGGCCCTCGGCTCGATGATGGCGGGCGAGGACGAAGAACTCGCCCACGCGATGGAACTCGCACGCGGCGTCCGCGTCCGGGCCGAGGGCGGGACGCTGTACCTCAGCATGTCGCACGACGCCGCGGAGGTCCGCAGCTGGATCGCCGAGGCATCGGGCGACGGCTGGGACCACGACGACGGCTGGGACGCCACCGACTCGGACGATTGGGACGACCAATCGGACGACGACGACTTCTGGGGGGACGACGACTGAGCGTGATCCCCGTCACAGACCACGACCTCGCGGCACGCCCGGCGATCGCGCCGGGTGTGTCGCGCGCGCCGACTCACACGCCCCAGACGGACGAACGCCTCGCCGCGCGCGCCGCCGAAGGCGATCGGCACGCATTCGGCGAGCTCGTCGATCGGTACCAGGACAGGATCTACAGGTTCGCACTGGTGAGACTCCGCTGCGCCCCCGACGCCGCGGACGTGACGCAGGAGACAATGTGCCGCGCGTGGCGCTCGATCCGGCGGTTCGACACCACCCGCTGCTTCGCGACCTGGGTCCTCACCATCGCACGCCGTGAGGTGATCGAGGTCGTGCGCCGGCGCCGCCGCGCCGAACGCGACGCGGGCCGCGAGCGTGAACGCCTCAACGCAGGCGATCCCCCCGGCCAAGAGGCCGTCGCGCTCGGCGAAATGTGGGCCATCGCGCGGCGCGTGCTCGACGATGAAACGTTCGAGCTCATATGGCTGTGCTACGTGGAAGACCGAACGCCCGCGCAGATCGCGCGGGTCGTGGGCGCGAGCGGCGTGGCCGTACGCGTGCGGCTGCACCGGGCACGCAAGCGGATCGCGGAAGCCTGCGCGGGCGCGCGCACGGCTCCGACAGAAGGAGGCAGCGCGTATGGAGCGGCGTGACAGAATTTCTGAGGCGTTGCGCGGGCAGACCCCGGGGGCCGTGGGGTCGCCAGAAGAACTGCGCACACGGATCGATCGGGCCCTGGGAGACTCGCAGCCCGGGCGTGAACGCGTCGCGAAAGGGCCGAGCCGGGCGCCGGCGGCGGTCGCGGCGTTGGCCCTCGCCATCGCCGGCGCCGGGGTCTGGCTCGGGTGGTCGCCCGCGCCCGCAACACCCGTCGCGACGCCGATCGCGGAGGTCTCGACCCCCGAGCCCATCATGGGCGTGGGGTCGTTGCGGATGGTCTCGTGGGACCGCCCCGACCCCCTGACGCGCGAAGCACGCCAGATCGTCGAGGACCTCAAGCGCTTCCGCGCATCGGTCGAGCGCCCCGTCCGGTCGATGGCGAGCGTCGGCAAGTCGCTCTAACGCCCGCGGATCGAGAAAATCCTGAAGACGCGCGATCCACCCGGTCGTATCGGCGGTCGGATGGATCGAGACGCGATGGCAGACACGATCAGAGTCAGCGATGAAGACCTGCTCGCGCGGTTCGTGCGCGGCGACGACGACGCGCTCGGCCAGCTCGCGAGCCGCTACGAGGGCACGCTCCTCGGCCTCGCACGCGGGCTCCTCGCCGGACGCACAACGCTCGCGGAAGAAGCCGTGCAGGAGGCGTGGGTGCGGGTGATCAGGTTCGCGCCCGGGTTCGAAGGCCGAGCCTCGTTCAAGACCTGGGTCTACCGGGTCACCATCAACCGCTGCCGGGAGATCGCAAGGCGGGAACGCAGAGCGCGCGGGCCGCGGGCGCCCGAGCCCGAGCATCGGGACGCGGCAGGGGTTGCAGAGCTGAACGGATCGCTGCGCGCCGCCGTCGCGGCGCTGCCCGGACGCGAGCGCGAAGCGGTCCTCCTGTGTTACCACGCCGGGCTCAGCCAGCGAGAGGCGGCGGGGGTCCTGGGGATCGCGGAGGGGACGTTCAAGTCGCGGGCACGGTCCGCGCTCAAGCGGCTTCGCCGGGAGCTGGGGGAGGACGCATGATGGACGACCAGCGAGACCGACTGGAGGCAGACATGAGCGGGCTGACGGCGCCGGTCGAACCGACGGGCGCGTGGCGCGGGGCGCTGGAGCGAACGCGGGCGGTCGAATCGGCGAAGCCGAGGAAAACCCTGAACTTTGGTGTGATGCATGTGGTGGCTGTCGCGGCTGTCATTGTGTTGTTTGTCGGCACAATGTTGCCTTCATTGGGTAAGGCTCGGCGGTCGGCGCGGGGCATCACGGAGCGTGAACGTAGTGCCGATGCGCCCGATGCGTCTTATGCGTTCGCTGACTTGGACTCCGACGGCGTCTCGGCAACCTCGATCGGGGGTGACCCATTCGACACGGATCGGTATGCGGATCCGCGCGTCACGCCGGCTGACTCAGCTGTCCCCGATCGATCGGAAGAAGCACCGATCGTGCGGCACGTCGTACGCAAGGCGGCGATCGACCTGGAAGTCGAGGACGTACGCGCGGCGTTCGTCCACGCCCAGGCCCTCATCTCCGAGGAACGCGGCGAATACGTCGAAGACTCCAACGCACGCGACCGCGGCGACGGCGTACTGGAGGCAGACCTGGTGCTGCGCGTCCACGCGCAGCGCGTCGGCGAGGTCCTCACCGAGCTGCGCACCATGGGGGTGGTCCGCCACGAACGCAGCGACGCCGACGACGTCACAGACTCGGTCGTCGATCTCGAAGCCCGCCTCCGCACGCAGCGAGCAGTAGAAGAAGAACTCCTCGGCCTGCTCGCCGACCGACCGGACGCGGATCTGGACGACATCGTCCGCGTGCGACGCGAACTCGCATCCGTCCGCGAGCAGATCGAGCGCCTCGAAGGCCGCCGGCAGCAGCTCGGCCAGCGGGTGCGCCTCGCGACGGTCGCGGTCGTCCTCCGCGAGGCCGAGGCAGACCCCGCCGAAGAGCCCGCCGAGGGCGTCTGGGCGTGGTTCAAGGCTCGCATCGCGGACGCGTGGAGCGGCGGCGTCCGGACCCTGCTCGGCACCGTCGCCTGGATCGTCGAGATCGCCATCGGCGGGCTGATCTGGTGGGTGATCGTGCTGATCGCGAGCATCGCGGCGTGGCGGGCGTGGCGCCGGGAGCACCCCAAAGGCCTCGATGAGCGGGCCTGAGGGCCGCTGCCGCGCCCCCGCCGCGGGCCCCGCACGGGGGCCTGGAAGGTTTTTTCCGATTTTGCTGGCCGATCGCGTGGTGCATGGTCTGGTGTTGGTGGTGGAGTAGGTTGCCGGGGCGCTAGCCCGACGGCAGAGATGGACGAGCACCCCCCGTTGCGAGACGGGGGGTGCTCGTCTTTTCCCATCCCTCCGCGCGATCAGTCTCGCGGGCTCTGGGCGGCCAACGCGTCGGCCATCAGGGTGACGAACGTCCCCGGCGCCGGCCGCCCGGACGCCGGCCGACGGTCGTAGCCGCCGGTGGGCGTCAGGTCCCACGCGTTCCGCGTGTCATCCGTCATCACGTCGATCAGACGCTGCAGACGCGCCCGCGCGTCCCGGTCCTGCACGGGCACGGCGGCCTCCACGCGGGTGTTGAGGTTGCGATACATCCAGTCGGCGGACCCGATCAGCCACGTGCCCTCGAGCGGGTCCTCGGTCCCGTTGGCAAAATGGAACACACGCGAGTGCTCAAGAAAACGCCCGACGATCGAGTGCACGCGGATGTTGTCGGACAGCCCGGGCACCCCGGGGCGCAGGCAGCAGAACCCGCGGACGTACAGCGTGACGGGGACGCCGGCCTGCGAGGCCGCGTAGAGGTGGTCCGTGATCTTCCGGTCTTCAAGCGAATTCATCTTCGCGACGATGCGCGCCGGCTTGCCCTTCTTGGCGTTGACGATCTCGGCGTCGATGAGCTTCTCGAACCCACGCCGCATCGTGTTGGGCGCAACCAGCAGACGCTTGTACGCGGTCGTTGAGGTGTGCCCCGTCAACGCGTTGAAGAGCATCACCACGTCAGACGTAATCGCGGGGTCGGCGGTGAGGAGCCCGACATCCGTGTAAAGCTGCGCCGTGGTGGGGTGGTAGTTGCCCGTCCCGATATGGGCATACGTCCGGATCACCGTGCGCCCGTCGTGCCGTTCCCGCCGGACGACAAGCGAGATCTTGCAGTGGGTCTTCAGCCCGACCACGCCGTAGGCGACGTGGACACCCGCCGACTCAAGCTGGCGCGCAAACGTCACGTTCCGGTCCTCGTCGAACCGGGCCCGCAGCTCAACCAGGCACGCGACCTGCTTGCCCTCGCCCGCGGCACGCACGAGCGAATCAACGAACGGCGAGTCCGCGCTCGTCCGGTACAGCGTCTGCTTGATCGCCAGCACGTCCGGGTCCACCGCCGCCTCCGCCACGAAACGCTCCACCGAGTGCTCGAACGAGTCGTACGGATGATGCACCAGGATGTCGCCCGCGGCGATCCGCTGGAAGACCGACGTCTCCTCGCCCCGCAGACGGGCAGGAACGACCGGCGTCCAGGGCTTGTCCTTCAGATCCGGCCGGTCGAGGGCCGCGATCTCAAACAAGTCGGCGTACGCCAGCGGACCCGATCGCTCGTACACGTCCGCATCGGTCAGCCCCAGCTCGTCCATCACGAACTGAAGGATCCGCCGGTTGGGGTCCGGGTTCACCTGGATGCGCAACGCGCTGGCGAACCGACGCATCCGCAGCTCCTCCTCCACCTGCTCGAGCAGGTCGTCCGCCTCGTCGTCGTCCACCTCGACGGCGGCGCTCCGCGTGATGCGGAACGGCAGCACGTCCCTGATCCGCAACCCCGGGAACAGGTCGTCGAGGTTGTTGTAGATGATCTCGTCAAGCGGGACGAGGTGGATGTCCGACGACTTCGACCCCTTGGGCGCCGCCGGGGCGCCGGGGGCGTTGTCGAGCGTGTCAAGGCGCACCATCTGCGGCAGCACGTCCGGGCACTTCACCCGCGCAAACAGCGGATCGGCGTTCCGCGGCGTGCCGTCCGTCGGCTCCGCCGGCTCGAGCAGCACACCCAGGTTCTCCGAGAGGTTCGAGATAAACGGGAAGCGGTGCCCGGGGTCCACCGCCAGCGGCGTCAGCACAGGGAAGACGTTCGCCGTGTACCACGCGTCGATCGTCTCCCGGTCCGTCTCCGCCAGGTCCGTGTACGAGAGAATGTGGATCCCCGCGTTGGCCAGCGCCGGCACCAGATCCTCGGACCAGCACTTCGCCTGGGCCTTCTGCATCTTGACCACGGTCTTCCGCACCGCGTCGAGCACGTCGCCCGGCGGCATCGTCCCGGGCCGCGTCGAACTCTGGTTGTGCAGCAGACGCCGCCGAAGCAGCCCCACACGCTTCATGAAAAACTCGTCCATGTTCGACGCGAAGATCGCCAGGAACTTCACACGCTCAAGCAGCGGGTTCGCCGGGTCGCGCGCCAGATCGAGCACACGACGGTTGAACTCCAGCCACGACAAGTCGCGGTTGAAGTACTTCTCCGACTCGATCATGTCCGGCGTCCGGGCCATGGGCGGAGGGTACGCCGACGTGTGCCGGGGAGCAGCCCGGCCGGCGTCAGTGCCCGCTCGGGCGGTAGGTCGCGATGCAACCCGGCGCCTCCGTCACCGAAACCGCCGCCACCCGCGCGTGCGGCGCCAGCGTCGGGGCCACACGCTGGTGCAGCTCCGACGCGATGTACTCCGCCACCCGCTCCGCGCTCGGGTTGTTCTCCCGGAACACCGCGTGGTCGTTCAGGTTCGTGTTGTTGAACTCGTCCGTGATCGCATGCACCGACGACTCCACCGTGTGAAAGTCGCACAGCAGCCCGTCGTCGTCCAGCTCGGTCCCCACCAGCGTGACGGTCACGTGCCAGTTGTGCCCGTGCACGGGCTCCTTGATCCCCGCCACAGTCAGGGCGTGGGCGGCGCAGAAATCGGCGGTGACGGTAATCTCGAACATGGCCGGGATGTTAGGTGGGGTCGGGCGGCGCCGCTTCCAGGGGCGATTGTGAAGGCGGCTTGAAATTCACCCACGAGTGCACCGCCATCGCACCCACCACCGCGTTGAGCACAAACCCCGGCGGCGACTTCGCGATGAGATTGAACCCGATCCAGCACAGCGCCGCCAGAGCCGCGTGCACGAACCCGTCCCGGTGGTGGTGCTTGAGCCGCCAGAGCGACAGGATCATGAAGAGCCCCGCCGCCCAGTCGAGCCCGTAATAGGTGGTGATGTCGTAGACGAAGGCGTCGATGATCCATTGCATGGCGATCAGCGTACGCTCTGGACGGGCCTGAGCCGAGAGGGGACGTGATGGGTGACGCGCCGCTGATTCTGGGTGTGAGCGGGCTCCGAGGCATCGTGGGCGAGAGCCTGACGCCCGAGGTGGCGGTGCGGTATGCCCGAGCGATCGGAGCGTGGCTCTCGGCGAATGACCCGTATGAAGATTGCTTCGATGTTGTGATCGCGCACGATGGTCGCGCGGGGCATGAATTGGTCTACCAAGCCGCGATTGCTGGATTGTTGGCTTCGGGATGGGGCGTCCGACCGCTCGGGAGGGCGATGACTCCGACGGTCGGATGTGCCGTAGATGCGGACCCGACTTGTGCTGGAGGAGTCATTGTCACCGCGAGTCACAACCCGCAGGAATGGAACGGATTGAAGTGCATTTCCGCGGTTCATGGCGAAGGCGGCGGACGCACTCGCGCATCAGCGCCTCCGGCGCGTCTTGCAGTCGAGATTGTTGATCAATTCACGAATAACAACTTCACTCGTTCGGACCCGGTCGATGCACCCGTCGATGGCGTTGACAAGGGCTCTTTCCGCAAAGCCCGTCAGCACGACGAATCACCAGCAGCACGATCGCAGCACGCGCGAAAAGTCCGAAATGCTGCTGGAGCCGCCGGTTGTTTACTCACTCCGAGCGACGATTGGCGCTCACGAGCTCGGGTCGTCGTTGATTCGGTGAACTCGTCGGGGTCCGAAGCAACTAGGCTGCTGCTCGAAGATCTCGAAGTCGGGCACGTGCAATTGCACGGCGACGATTCCGGGATCTTCCCCCACACCCCCGAGCCGACCGCTGAGAATCTGTCGGGTGAGGGCGGGTTGTGTGATGCGGTGCCGGGGCTGAAGGCGGACGTGGGGTTTGCGCAGGACCCGGACGGCGATCGGCTGGCGATTGTGGATGAGCGCGGGGTGTACATCGGGGAGGAGTACACGCTGGCGATCGCCGCTGAGGCGATCCTCGGGGCGATGGGCGACGACGCGAAGGGCGCGGTCCTCGTCACAAACCTCTCCACCAGCCGCATGATCGAGGACGTCGCCGCCGCATACGGCGCACGCGTCGAACGCACCGCCGTCGGCGAGGCGAACGTCGTCGAACGCATGAAAGCCCTCAAAGCCGCTGGCCAAAACTGCGTCCTCGGCGGCGAAGGCAACGGCGGCGTCATCTGGCCCGAAGTCACCTACGTCCGCGACTCCCTCGGCGCCATGGCCCTCACCCTCGGGCTCATGGCCCGCGAAGGCAAAACCGTCTCCCAACTCGTCGAACAGATCAACGCCTACGCACCCGCCGGCGGCTACACCATCGTCAAACGCAAGCAGGCCCTCGCAACCAAGGCGGACGCCGCCCCCGCCGTGCACCGCATCGCAGACCGATACGCCGACCAGCGCGTCGATACCCAGGACGGAGTCCGCGTCGATTTCGACGCCGGCCCGCACGCCGGCAGCTGGGTCCACGTCCGGGCAAGCAACACCGAGCCCATCCTCCGGCTGATCGCCGAAGCCGCCAACGAAGCCAAGGCCGCCGCCCTCCTCGACGAGGTCGCCGCCATCGTCAACGAGCCCTGAGCCGCAGGCCCCCGCCGAGCGTGGACTCCGAGCCGCGGGCTTCAGCCCGCGCGGTCCCACACCAGCCCCGCCCGCACACACGGATCACCCACGCCCAACCGACCGCGCCGCACCCAGCCCCGAGCTACCATGCCCCCATGCACGAGCTGGACTTCCAACCCGGTGCCCGCGTCCGCGTCACGCAGCACGTGGTGACAGGACGCGACGCGACCAGCACCGTCATCGAGGGCGCCGTGCTCCGCGCAGGCCAGCAGAAGACCGGCTCCTGGTTCGCACACAGCAAGGACAAGAAGCTGTGGATCGACCGCGTCGAACTCCGCAAGGACGACGGCGAGCTGATCACCCTGAACCTCGACCAGAACTCAAGGGTCGAACGCGTCCAGGCCGCAGAAGCCTGAGCGCATAAACACGGACATCCTGCCTTGAGCGCACGCGGCGTCGGGGAACCGGGGCCGCGGTTGTGTTTTTCGACAAATTTCTACGCGGGTCGCCGCAACACGTTGCGCGCATCGCTCGATGCGCAGCGCGGTGGTTGTGCGCGCCGGACCGAGCGCGGCGGCAAGGGGTGTGAGACGGGCGTGTGACCCGCTCGACGGATCTTGTGACCGGGGGCATTCCCGGCGGTGTGTGGTGGAGGGGACCCGATGCCCGACCGGCTCGGTACGGAACGTGGACTCGACGACGCGCTCATCCGCGTCGCGATCGAGGAGCACCAGAAGGCAGCGCTCCCGCGGCTCGAGCAGCTGTGGCGCTACTTCCGGAACCCGGCCGAGCCGGTCGGCGCTGAGGGAGGCCCGTCGAGAGGATGGAAGCTCGCGCAGGAGGCCGGGCTGCCCGCACGCGTCACCGGCCGCGGGGAGGACACCTTCTCACTCGACGACCGCACCCTCTCACGCCGCGAAGTCGTGATCGAAAACGACATCGCCTGGCGCGTGCTCACGATGATCGACTTCCTCTACGGCCGCCCGGTCCGCATCGCGTCCGAAGCCACCGACGCCGGGCTCGCATCCGAGATCGAACGCGTCCTCGACGCCGTCTGGCAAGCCAGCGGCGGGCTGGCACTCCTGCAGGACGCCGCCCTGCTCGGACACATCTACGGCCACGTAGACCTGGCAGTCCGCGTGGACGAGGAAGCGCTCGCAGAACTGGCGGGCGACGACCCCGCGGTCGCCGCGGCACACGCCATCCGCATCGAACCCATCGACGCCACACGGGGCATCCCCCTGCTCAGCGCAGGGGACTACCGCAAGCTCGACGCCTACCTGGTCCACTTCGAACGCGAACTCAACGAAGTCGAACGCACGGACCGGGCGGCCCGCGCCAAACGCCTGTTCGGGCGCGAGCGAACAAACCCGCGCCCGTCAACGAGAATGCGACGAAAACGAGGCACGGTCACGGAGGTGTTCGAGCCCGGCACGTGGCGCCGCATGGAAGACGGCGAAGTCGTCGCGCAGCGCGAGAGCGCCCTGCTGCCCGACGCGGTCCCCGTGGTGCACGTGCAGAACGGAAGCCAGCCCTTCCGGTACTCCGGGCTCAGCGAGGTCGAAGCGCTCATCCCGCTCCAGGACGAGCTGAACACCCGCCTGAGCGACCGCGCAAGCCGCGTGACCATGCAGAGCTTCCGGATGTACCTCGCAAAGGGGCTCGACGGCTTCGACCGCGTGCCCGTCACACCCGGAACCGTCTGGTCAACCGACAACCCCGACGCATCGATCGAGTCATTCGGCGGCGACGGCGCCAGCCCGAGCGAGGAATCGCACATCGAGCAGATCCGCGAAGCCATGGACAAAGCGAGCGCCGTGCCCCCCTTGGCCGGCGGCGTCGTCCGCGCAAAGGTCGGCAACCTGACCAGCGCGAACGCCCTGCGGATCACACTGCTCAGCCTCCTCGCAAAGACGGCGCGCAAACGCGTCACCTACGGACGCGGCATGGTCCAGGCCTCCGGCCTCGTGCTCGACGCGCTCGCCGCCGCGGGCGTCCTCCTGACCAGCGAGCGCCAACGCGCGCTCCGCGTCGCATGGCCAGACGCGCTCCCGAGCGTCCCGGCCGAGGACCTCGCGGCCGCGGAGGCGAAGTCCGCGCTGGGCGTCGGCGATGAACGCGTGCTGGCAGAGCTGGGCTACGGGGCCGGCGATCCGGGCGTGGTGTGAACGAAAAGGAGGCAAGCAATGCAGGGACCAGGAGGACCGGGCCAGGGCGAGATCGACCCGCCGACGCGGGAGCCCGCGCCCGAGCGGGTGGACGTGAACGCGGAGGAACTCCGCGAGCAGCGCGAAGAGGATGCACGGATCGCGGAACTCGAGGCGCGGGTGGCACAGCTCGAAGGGTTGCTGGCGTCGGCGCGGGAGGCGCTGCGTGCATCGGAGCGGCGGCACGAGATCGAGCGCGCCGCGCGCGAGGCGGACGCGCACGACACAGAAACGGTCGCGCTGCTGACAGAGATCGCCGTCGGCGCGATGGATGAACCAGACGTGCGCCTCGCCGTCGAGGAACTCCGGCGTGACAAGCCGTTCCTGTTCCGCCCGGCGGCGCGGAGAACACACGCGGCGGGCTCGATGAGCGCATCCGTGGACCGCGGGCCCACGCTCGGCGCAGAGCTCGGAACACTGGCGGACGAAGCCCGCGCAAGCGGTGATCGGGGGGCGCTGCTCACGTACCTGCGTGAGCGGCGCGGTGTCTAAGGAAACGGGGAGGACCGAAAGATGGCATTTACTGGCAAGGCGACGTACTCGGGCGGGGCGGGGCTCCCCGAGTTGGTGGAGGATGTCTCGGACGTGATCGGGATCGTGAGCCCGCACGAGACGCCGCTGCTCGATCACATCGGCGACGCGAAGCGGGCGGCGCTCTCGACCGTCCACGAATGGGTCGAGGACGCGCTGCTCCTCAACGTGGGGCAGATCAACCAGAGCTCGTTCAGCCCGAGCCCGACCACCGCGACCGGGTTCATCGTGGACGACGCGACCGTCTTCCAGCCGGGCGATCTGGTGCGCCCGGCACAGTCGGGCGAGGTGATGCTCGTCACCAGCGCGGACCACGACACGGACATCCTGGGCGTCGTCCGCGGCTACGGGGCGACCACCCCCGCGGCG
Source organism: Phycisphaerae bacterium (assembly GCA_030426605.1). Taxonomy (GTDB): domain Bacteria; phylum Planctomycetota; class Phycisphaerae; order Phycisphaerales; family UBA1924; genus BQJQ01. The sequence continues at coordinate 47,490 of JAUHXM010000009.1, forward strand.
CTCGCGGACGACATGCAGCTGATGGTCATCGGCAACGCCGCGCTCGAAGGCGAAGACGCGCCCGACGCGCGGTTCACGACACGCGTGCGCAAGCAGAACTACACCCAGATCCTCACCGAGGCGGTCCAGGTCTCGGGCTCCATGCAGGCCGCGCGGGCGCACGGGATCGACGACGAGGTCGATTACCAGAAGCAGGAACGCATGCGCGAGCTGCTCCGCGATCTCGAGAACTGCGTCATCAACGGCGTCGCGCCCGCGACGGACCAGCAGGGGACCTCCTCGGTCCGGCGCTCGATGAACGGGATGCTCAAGCTCATCACCACCAACTGGTTCGTCCCGGGCGTGGACGACATCCCCGACGGCGACGGCGCGGGGAACGACGAGCTCAACGAGGCCGTCCTCAACGCGGCGCTCAAACAGATCTGGGATCAGTCGTCGGGCAACATCGACACCATCCTCGTCGGCGGGGCCCAGAAACGCCGCATCAACGCGTTCGCGACCGGCACACGCGCGTACCTCCCCGAGGACGACACGTACCGCGATCTCATCAGCGTGTACGAGAGCGACTTCGGCGTCTGCCGCGTCGTGATGAGCCGGTGGGTCCCGACGGACACGGTGATGCTGCTGGATTCGAGCCGGATCCAGGTGATGCCGCTGCAGGGCCGGAGCTTCCACTTCAAGCCGCTCGCACCGTCGGGCGACGCGGTCCGCGGGCAGGTCATCGGCGAGTACACGCTGGAGTTCAAGAACGAGAACGCGCACGGCGTGATCTCGGGCCTCGCGGTGTGAGCGATGCCCGCCGGGGTTCGGGGGGGCCCCGGCGGTGCGCCCCGGGCGCGCGGGAGACTCGCGCCCGGGTTTTGGCGATCGGTGCGGCTTGTGGAGGAGGATGCGATGGCGTTCGTGGCGGATCGGGATCTGGTGGTGCTCGAGCCCGGCGTGTTCCGGGACGCGGCGTGGACGGCGCAGCGCGTGATGAGCGGGGTGGGGGACGTCTCGGGCACGGCGCTGACACTGACGTCGGGCGGGCCCGACTTCGTGAGCGCCGGCGTCGATGTCGGCATGGTGGTGCTGATCGATTCGGCGCCGGCGGAGGTGATCGAGCGGGTGAGCGCGACGGCGTTGACGGTGTCGCGCGTGCGCGGGGATGCGGACGACCCGGCGCGGCCGCTGGTGAGTGCGGCGGGGGTGAAGGTCGAGGTGTTTACGTTCGGGGCGGCGCTGGAGGGCGTGCACCGGCGGGTGCTGCGCATGCTGGGGATCGAGCCGGGCGGCGGCGTGGGGGACGCGCTGACGGAATCGGCGATCACGAACCCGGAGGCGCTCACGCGGCTCGAGGCGCTCGGGGCGCTGCACGCGATCTACGCCGCGGCGAGCGCGGCGGGGCCCGTCGGCGCGGCGATGGGCGAGCGCGCCGAGGCGTACCGCGTGCGGTTCAGCGAGGAGCGCCAGCGCGCGGCGGCGCGGGTGGATCTGGACGGGGATGGGGTGCCGGACGCGACGCGCCGGCTGAACGTGATTCAGTTTGTCAGGGGATAAAGAGCGTCCTGAGGCGTGAGTCCTGAGGCTTGAGGGAAGGCGGGGAGATGCTGCTTCTGAATCCGAGGAGGGTGACGTTCGGGTCGAATACGTGGGGGAACGTGGCGTCGGTGGCGATCGGGCGGAGTGCGCACCGGATGCTGACGGAGTGGTCCGACGCGGGGCCGCACGTGGTGCTGGCGGACGTGAGCGAGCAGCGGGTGCGCGTGGAGGTCGTGCAGGAGCTTTTGGGTGAGGACATGGACACGCCCAGGCCGGGCGAATCGGGCGAGCTGTCGTTCACGACGGCGCCGACGAGCACGGACAACCCGTCGCGCGAGATCACGATGACGGCGGTCGTCGAGAGCGTGGGCTACGAGGTGTCGCTGAAGCGCGGGAGCGTGCGGCGGGTGGTGCTGGTCGCGACGTCGAGCGACGGGTCGGTCGATCCCGTGTCGGTGGATGACGCATGAGCTCGTTTCGTGGCAATGACATCTTCGGGTCGGGCCCGCACCGGGTGACGGCGCCGGCGCGGGAGCTGCTGGTGATCCCGCGGTGGGTGCAGTTCCAGCAGCCGTTCGACGACGGGACGGGCAGCGAGGTGATCGGCGCGAAGGAGCCCATCATGTCGGTGACGGGTCGGCTCGTCGCGGCGAGCGAGGGCGCGCTGTGGACGCTGCGCCAGGCGGTCGCGTCGGAGGCGGAGCTGCCCGAGAAGCAGGGGGACCTGATCGACAACGACGGGCGCACCTGGAGCGGGATGACGATGATCTCGTACGAGGAACTCGGGCCGGTTGATCGCGGGCGGGTGTGGAGCGTGCGGTATGTCGCGACGTTCCGGCGGGTGACGTTTGCGTGAGGCTTGAGGCTTGAGGCTTGAGGCTTGAGGGGTGAGGCTTGAGGAAGACCCACTCCGCCTCGCTTTGCTCGGCACCTCCCCCGTCGGGACGGGGGAGGATGGAATCTGGGGACCCCTCACCCGGGTCCTGTCCCCAACGGAAAGCGGGAGGAGATGGCGATGGAAGCGGAGTTGGCGGCGCTGGCGCAGTTCGGGGTGGCGGGGCTGGTGTGCTGGATGTGGTTGGTCGAGCGGCGGGCGGCGTCGGGGCGGGAGCGGCAGGTGACGGAGCTGCATGAGCGGCTGATGCGTGAGCGGCGGGAGACGGACGTGTTGATCGCGGCGTTGGGGGACAACACCCGGGCGTTGGCGAGCCTGGAGGCGTGTCAGCGGGGGCTGATGGCGATGCTGGGGCGGCTGCGCGCGTCGGGCGAGGCGGCGTAGACTGCGCGCATGACCGGACTTCGAGCGATCGGGCTGGCGGCGTGCGTGTGTGCGGCGGGCGGGTGCGCGAACCAGGGGTCGTGGCTGGGCGAGCGTTCGGCGGGCGAGGTGCGCGCCGGGTGGCGGGCGCCGGGGCCGTTCGAGCCCGTGGCGCTGCGGGTGTTCCCGCTGTCGCGGCTGGACCGCGACGCGGACGGGGACGCGCAGGTCGTGCTGCACCTGGCGCTCAAGGACGAGTGGGGCGACACGGTGAAGGGCGTCGGGCAGCTGACGGTGCAGCTGTTGCGACCCGCGGGGAGCGCGTCGGGCGAGGGGCGCGACGAGGTGCGGTGGGACGTGTCGCTCTGGTCGGACGAGGACAACGCGCGGTACTACGACCCGTCGAGCCGGACGTACCGGATCGTGCTGGGGGACGTGCCGGGTTGGGTCGAGCGGATGATGCCGGACGCGGATGGGGTGGGCGCCGGGGGGAGCGTGCGTCTGACGGCGCAGCTCGAGACGCCGCGGTCGGATGGGACAATGCGGCGGTTGTGGGGCGAGGCGGAGTTGCGGCCGTAGGCGATGCCCCCTCCGTCGGCTTCGCCGACACCTCCCCCGTCGGCGACGGGGGAGGATGGGTGCGCGTTTAGTCTTCTTCGATCAGGTCGAGCTGTTGGTATTTGTCGCGGTACTTGTCGCGGAGCTTGGTCTGCTTGTTGGAGAGGTCGATGCGCTTGCCGTCGATGAAGGCCATGGTGACGTTTGAGGTGATCTCGAGGCAGTCGCCGTCGGAGACGAAGAGGGTGGCGGACTTGCCGCGTTCGAGTGAGCCGTAGTCGTCGGCGATGCCGAGGATGTCGGCGGCGGCGCTGGTGATGGACTGGAGGGCGAGGTCGGGGTCGAGGCCGAAGGCTGCGGCGCGGGCGGCTTCGTAGGGGAGGTTTCGGACGTTGCCGTCGCGGTCGGCCGAATCCAGGCACCATCGGACGCCGGCTTCGGTGAGCTGGGCGGGGGTGGTGAAGGGTTCGTCGTAGGCGGAGTCGGCTCGTTTGGGGAAGACGTGGGTGCCGCGGAGGACGACGGGGATGTCGTGTCGTGTGAGGAGATCCGAGACGAGCGTGGCGTCGCGGCCGCCGACGATGACGGGGCGGACGCCGCGTTCGAGCGACCAGGCGATGGCGGAGGCGATCTGGTCGGCGTCGTTGGCGTTGATGAAGACGGGTTGGTTGCCCGCGAGGAGGTCGCGCATCGCTTCGAAGCGGAGGTCGGTGGGGTGGTTTGCGTCGGCGTCGGTTTTGGCGACGTAGGCCTGGGCGGCGTCGAAGAAGTCGTCGAGCTGGGCGAGGTCTTCCTTGATGCGTTTGGTGGCGTCGTCGTCGGCGTCGAATCGTCGGTGGCGGGGGCGTACGGAGGGCCAGTTGATGACGATGCCGGCGGCGTCGTCGATGGCCATGTCTTCCCATGTCCAGCCGTCGGCGCGCATGACGGAGGCGCGGCCGGGGAGGCGTCCGCCGGAGGGTGCGGTGCCGAAGATGAGGATGCCGTTGGAGCGTGCGACGGGGATGAGTGTGGAGTCGGGGTTGACGGAGACGGCGGCGCGGACTTCGGGTGAGAAGTCGCCGACCTCGTCGTAGTCGCGCATGGCGCGGACGGCGTTGATCTCGGTGAGGCCGAGGCGTGTCATGGGTGCGATGAGGCCCGGGTAGACGTGCATGCCGGTGGCGTCGATGACTTCGGTGTCTTGTGTGAGTGAGGCGCGTGCGAGGAAGTCGGCGGAGCCGACCATGGTGATGCGTCCGTCGTTGAAGCCGACGAGGCCGTTTTCGATGACGTCGCCCGTCGCGGTGTGGACGGTGGCGCCGGAGATGTAGACCGGGTGGTCCTGGGCGGGCGCGGTGTGGGTGAGGTCCTGGGCGTGCGCGCCGGCGGCGAGCGAGAGGGCGGCGATGGTGGAGGTGAGGCGGGTCATGGTGTGTTCCCGTGTGGTGCGTTGGTTGTGCGGAGGCGGTGAAGACCCCCTCCGCCCGCGTTGCGGGCACCTCCCCCGTCGGGACGGGGGAGGGTGGGTTACTCGAGGTCGATGCCGGCGCCGAGGAACCAGCAGCCGCAGTCGCCGCGTTCGTCGTGCTTGTCGTGGAGGCTCATCTGGACGCGTGCCATGAGTGAGCGGCGTTCGGGGTCGTCGCCGTCGGTCATGTCGGTGGCGGACCCGTCGGAGTCGTCGCCTTCGTCCTTGGCATCGTCCTCGCCGCGGTCGGGTGCGGCGACGATTTTCTGGATGAGTCGTGTGCGTTCGGAGGCGATTCGGTCGCGGTGGGCGGCGTCGATTTCGTCGGAGAAGAGTTCGCGGCCGTCCACGAAGGTGTGGAGGACGCGGGAGTAGGTGGAGAGTGGGTCGCCGGACCAGACGACGACGTCGGCGTGCTTGCCGGGCTCGAGGGAGCCGATCATGTCGCCGACGCCGAGTTGGATGGCGGGGTTGATGGTGACGAACTTGAGTGCTTCTTCTGGCGAGACGCGTCCGCCGGAGTACTTGACGGCCTTGGCGGCTTCGAGGTTCATGCGGCGTGCGAGTTCGTTGTCGTCGGAGTTGTAGCTTGTGAGGACGCCGACCTCGTGCTGGAGGGGGCCGGCGAAGGGGATGGCGTCCTGGACTTCGACCTTGTAGGCCCACCAGTCGGAGAAGTTGGAGGCGCCGATGGCGTGTTGCTTGACGGTCTCGGCGACTTTGTAGACCTCGAGGGCGTGCTGGAAGGTGCCGATTTTGAAGCCGAAGTCTTCGGCGATGCGGCAGAGCATGAGGATCTCGTCCTGCCGGTAGGAGTGGCAGTGGATGAGTCGTTCGCCGGCGAGGATTTCGGCGAGTGTTTCGAGTTCGAGGTCGCGTCGTTGCACGAGGGCGCGTTGGAGGCGGTTGGCGCGGTCGAAGAGGGCGCGGGCTTCGCGCATGTCGGCGAGCAGCTCGTCGGGGTCGATGCCCGCGGTCTGCCCGGCGTCGGTGAGTGCTTGCCATCGAGCGTCGAGGGTGTGCTCTGGCTGGAGTGACCAGTTGATGAGCTCTGGGGTGTAGGTGCCCTGGATGGCGGTCTGCATCCGCTGCATCTCGGCCTGGAGCTGGGTGAGCTCGGCGCGGGCGGCGGCGACGCGGTCGGCGTGTGCGGCGTATTCGCGGGCTTCGGTGAAGCGGTCGCGGATGAGGGTCTCGACGCCCATGCGTGTCTGTGGGTAGCGGGTGGTGTAGCGGTCGCCCCAGTTGGACTGCTTGACGTTCTCGCCGAGGGCGAACTTGATGCCGCCGGGGGCGCCTTCGAGGAGCATGTCCTCCGGGTGTCGCGCGCCCCAGCGGTTTTTGTGGACGGCGTTCTGGCCGCCGATGGGGTTTGCGGATCCGTGGAGTGAGTTGACGGTGGTGATGCCGCCGGCGAGCTGTCGGTAGAAGCTGATGTCGCCGGGGTCGAGGGCGTCGTGGATGCGGACTTCGGCTGTGACGGCCTGGCCGGCCTCGTTGATGCCGAAGCGGCCGAGGCCGGTGTGCGAGTGGCAGTCGAGCAGGCCGGGGGTGATGTGGGCGCCGTCCGCATCGACGACGCGGGTGTCATCGTCGGCGGCGGGCGCGTCGGCCATCGGGCCGACGGCGGAGATCGCGCCGTCGGAGATCAGGACGAAGCCGTTGTCGATGATGCCGTCGGGTCCGGATGTCCAGACGGTGGCGTTCGTGAAGAGGACGGTGCCGGCCTCGGGGATCTCGTCGATGGCGTAGGGCCCGAAGGGGTAGCCGCCGAAGTCTTCGGGGGCGGGGTCAACAGTGTCGTCCTCGTCCTCGTCGTCCGCGTCGTCTTCGGTTGCCTCTGTCTCGATGCGTGTCGCGGCGAACTG
>JAUHXM010000112.1 GCA_030426605.1 Phycisphaerae bacterium
CGGGGCGGTCATCGGAGCACCAGAGCCCGGCGTCGTCGGGTCCGCGGTGGGTCATGGTGTCTCGGGCGGCGCACCAAAGCGCCTCGCTCAGATCGAGCGAGGCGCTGGTGGTTGTGACTGCTCCGAGGATGCCGCACATGTGGCGGGTTCATCGGCCGGGTCGGGCCCGGGGGGCCACAGAAACGGGTGGGCCGGGGGGGCCACCCGCAGGGATGTCAGCGGCGGCGGCGGGCGAGGGCGAGGCCGCCAAGACCGAGGACCGCGGCGGCGCCCGGCGCGGGGACGAAGGCGAGGCCGGTGGCGAAGGTCGCGTCGTCCACGGTGTTCATGAGCGTGAGCCCGGCGGTCGCGCGGTTCACGCGGAAGATGGCGTCGCGGTCGGCGCTGTGGACGTAGAGCCCGCCGTCGGTGGGGTTGTACTCGATGCCGAAGGGGTTGTTGACGCCCATCGAGCCGACGAGGGTGGTGTTGGCGTTTGTCTCGTTGACGGTGAAGAGCTCGCCGCCGTCGTTGGTGACGACGAGGGATCCGAGGACGGGGTCCCACGCGAGGCTGACGATGGAGGTGGTGCCGATGGCGCCGATGGCGGTGGTGACGCCGGTGTTGAAGTTGAAGCTGAAGAGGTCGGACGAGCCGCCGTCGGCGACGCCGTAGTAGGTGTCGCTCGACGCGTCGTACGCGATTGATAGCGCGGACTGGTCCAGGACGGCGGAGGTCGCCTCGACGGCGCCGGTCGTCGCGTTGAGCCGGTAGACCAGCGCGTTCGTGACGTCCGCCGCGAGGACCGAGGTGCCGTTGTAGTTGGCGAGATCGCCCCAGAACGCGGAGCCAAGCGGGGTGACGAGGTTGTCGCCGCCGTTGACGCCGAGCGTGCCGTTGTAGAGGCTGTCGGTGGTGTTGTCGACGAGGACGTAGGGGCCGGCGAGGGCGGTGGATGCGCTCGACACGAGCGCGACGATCATGGTCTTGGTGTTTGTGTGCATGTGTGGTTCCTCCCAGTGCCCGGCGTGTGTGAACCGGGTATGTGGAGAGCGGCGGGTATCCGCGGCGCTCACGGGAAGATCCGAGAAAATCTCGCGTCGCTCAGCTGGGGTCGCCGGTCGCGAGGTCGCGCATGTCGGCGACGGGGTCGGTCTCGTCGACGATCTCGGCGCCGAGGATGGTCTCGAGGACGTCCTCGAGGGAGACGACCCCGGCGGTGCCGCCGTACTCGTCCACCACCAGGAAGATGTGGTGCCCGGTCTGCGCGAACTGCTCCATGACGGTGAGCAGGGGCGCCGTCTCGGGGACGGCGTGGATCTTGCGCAGCATGCGCCCCATCGCGCGGGACTTGTGCCCGTTGAGCGCCGCCTGGTGGATGTCGTGCTTCAGGACGATGCCCCGGACGTCGTCGATGCCCTTGCCGATGACGGGGATGCGGCTGAACCGGAGTGGGACGTGCTCGGCGAGCACGTCCCCGACGGTCTCGTCGTGGTCGAGCATGAACATGACGGTGCGCGGCGTCATGACCTCCTCGACCCGCTTGTTGCGCAACGCGAGCATATTGGTGATGAGCGACGACTCGGCGTGGTCGATCGCGCCCCCTGTGCGCGCCATCTCGGCCATCACCTCGACCTGCTCACGCGTCATCGCGTGGGCGTGACCGGAGCCCTTGAACAAACGGCTGAGGATGTTCAGCGGCACGACCACCGGCAGCGAGACCCAGATCATGAGTTGGATCAGGTAGACGATCGGCGTTGCGAGCGGGCGGGCGTAGACGGCGCCGAGTGTCTTTGGGATGATCTCGGACGCGACGAGGATCACGAGCGTCAGGATGGCGGAGGTGAGCGCGACCCAGCGTTCGCCGAAGACGGTGTAGGACTGAGCCCCCACGCCGGCGGCTCCGACGGTGTGGGAGATGGTGTTGAGGGTGAGGATCGCCGCGAGGGGGCGGTCGATCTCGGCTTTCATGCGTGCGAGGAGGGCCGCGCCGGGCTTTCCGGCGTTGGCCATGATCCGGGCGTCGGACTCGGTGAGGGTGAGGATGCCCGCCTCGACGAGCGAGCACAGGAACGACACGCCGACGGCAAGCACGAGATAGACGATCAGAAGCGTCAGGTCGGCGGACATCGGCGTGGAGAGGGTAGCGAGGGCGCGGGCCGCGCGCTCAGACCCAGACGGTCACGATCAGGTTGGGCTCTTTGAGCTTGCCGGTCCAGGTGCCGATGGAGGTCGTGACCATCTTGACCTCGTACTGCGGGTGGGCGTCGAGCCACTCGTTGATTTGCTGGTCGAGGAAGTTGAGCGAATCGCCGGTGAGCTTGCAGTGGAAGCTCTTGACGTGGATCGCGCCGCCGCCGGTCACGTTTGGAGTGCGGTTCCAGTTGTCCTCGTGCTTGGTGCCGAGGCGTTGCTCGAACATGCGGATCTTGGACTCGCCGGCGGAGGACGAGTCGGTCGGGCCCTCGGCGGCGGCCTGGGAGGCGATGCCGGGTTGCTGGTGCTGGATCTTGCTCGTCGGTTGAGGCGTTGTGTCGAAGGGGATGTCTTCGAGGACCTCGGGTTCGCCGGGCGGGGCGCGGTCGGGCTGGACCGGCTCGGAGCCGGGCGGCGGCTTGGGGGGGCCGGAGTAACCGGGCGGGAGCGGGTCGAAGCGTGGCGATGCTGTTCGCATGAGGTCCCCTGATGTCATGGGGCTCACGCCCCGCCCGCCGACAGCAGAACGCCGCTCGGTGCCAGCCGTGCCGGCTCGGGTGCCTCAGATTACACGGAAGTGCCCCGTGGTGCCAGAGTTGGGGTCTCGGGTGCGTTGGAGGGGTGTCGCACGAAGTGGAAGGTTGGGGCATCGGAGCGGCGATCGCCCTGGAAGCGTGACCAGGAACCGGCGAAGGCTGCTGCGATTGTGACGCGCGCCGAGGTCCGCATGAGCACTCGGCACGGGCCCTCGGCGAGGCGGCGGACGGTGCCGCGATTGCCTGGGATGGGGCCCTCGTGCGTGAGGTAGCTCGCCCGGTGGAGTGGGAGGATGTCGGCCCGGAACGTGGGGGCATCCTGCGTGATCGGTGCGGGCGTCGCGACCCGCCAGCAGAGGAGGCGGTGCTCGCCCCAGATCGGGAGCTCGACGAGCCAGTCGTAGTGGTGCGACCCGTCGGGCAGATCGTGCCGGAGGAGGGCGGTGCGGGTCATGATCAACCCTACGCCCGGGACCGGGGGGGAAGCCGCACGCGGCGGTCGTGGAGGCGTTAGGATGACCCGAAGGCCGACCGATGAACCACGGGGTTTTGGCCCGGTCACCAACGGAAGGGTGCAGTCGATGTGGAGCCGACGGAGCGCGGGTGTGCGCGGGATGGGTGTAGGGATTGTGGCGGCGGCGACCCTCGCGGGCGCGCTGGTCGGGTGCGATAGCAAGCCGGCCCATCTGATCAACCAGTCGTACGAGCTCGGCGACCTGCGGGCGCAGGGCAACGAGGCGTTCGCGACGGGCGACTACGCCCGTGCGGTCACGCTGTATCAGTCGTACGTCGATCGTCGGCCGCAGGAAGCGCCGATGCAGTACCAGCTCGGCGTTTCGCTGCTCGCGATGGGCGAGGCTGAGCAAGCACGCGAGCACCTGCAGGTGGCGTATGACCTGGACCCGGGCAACCCGAAGTACATCGAGATGCTCGCGACGGCGACGATGCAGACGTCGGGCGAGGACGCCCTTGAGTTCCTGCAGTCCGCCGCGGAAGGCACCCGCGATTCGCGGGTTTACATGACGCTTGGGTACTTCGCCCGCGAGGCGGGGTTCATCGACGAGGCCGAGGCTGCTTACAAGCAGGCGGTGGTGCTGGGCGGGCTTGAGTCCGCCGAACCGCACCGGGAGCTCGCGAAGTTCTACCGGTCGGTCGGGGACTCGCAGAGCGAGGTTGAGCGTCTCCGGGTGGTGCTGAGCTTTGACGCGGATGACGAGCAGGCGAATGAGCGGCTGCGTGATCTCGGCGAGATCCCGGGGCCCACGTTCGCGCTCGAGCCGACGGCGATCGACTGAGCGGTCCCGGTCGGGGCGAGGCTGGGCTGAATCTGGTTGAATCTGAATCGGGAAACTGGTGCGCGGCCGATGTATACTGTGCCGGACGCGGCGGTTGACGCCGCGCCGAGTCAGCGGGCGGCCCGAGCCCGGGTGCCGACGCTTCACTGACATCTGGAGTACCAGGAATGACGACGATGATGACATCGGAGCGCGCGGCCGGTCTTGAGTTCAAGGTGCGTGACATTCACAAGGCCGAGGAGGGCCGGAAGCAGCTGCGGCTCGCCGAGCACGAGATGCCCGGGCTGATGGCGTTGCGTGAGCGGTACGGGACGAAGAAGCCGTTGAAGGGGGCGCGGATCGCGGGGTCGCTGCACATGACGGTGCAGACGGCGGTGCTGATCGAGACGCTCGTGGAGCTGGGCGCCGAGGTGCGTTGGGCGTCGTGCAACATCTTCAGCACGCAGGACGAGGCGGCGGCGGCGGTCGCGGTGGGCCCGAACGGGACGCCGGACAACCCGCAGGGCGTGCCGGTGTTCGCGTGGAAGGGCGAGACGCTCGAGGAGTATTGGTGGTGCACGCGTCAGATCCTGAACTGGGGGAACGGCGAGGGGCCGAACCTGATTCTGGATGACGGCGGCGACGCGACGATGATGGTGCTCAAGGGGCTGGAGTACGAGAAGGCCGGGACGATCCCGGCGTTCAACCCGGACAAGGACCCCGAGGAGATCGGTGCGTTCCTGAGCCAGCTGCGCGAGCAGGAGAAGGAGACGCCCGGGCAGTGGGCGAAGATCGCGTCGGCGATCCGCGGTGTCTCGGAAGAGACGACGACGGGCGTGCACCGTCTGTATCAGTTCGCGGAGAAGGGGATTCTGCCGTTCCCGGCGATCAACGTGAACGACAGCGTCACGAAGAGCAAGTTCGACAACGTGTACGGGTGCCGTCACTCGCTGATCGACGGGCTGAACCGGGCGTCGGACGTGATGCTGAGCGGCAAGGTCGCGGTTGTGTGCGGGTACGGCGACGTGGGCAAGGGGTGCTGCCAGAGTCTGAAGGGGCAGGGCTGCCGCGTGGTGGTGACGGAGATCGACCCGATCTGCGCGTTGCAGGCCGCGATGGAGGGCTACGAGGTCAAGACCCTTGAGGACTTCGTCGAGACGGCGGACGTGTTCGTGACGACGACGGGCAACAAGGACATCATCACGCTCGATCACATGAAGCGGATGAAGGACAAGGCGATCGTCGGGAACATCGGGCACTTTGACAACGAGATCCAGATGGAGAAGCTGGCTCGCGACCCGGACGTGGAGCGGATCAACATCAAGCCGCAGTTCGACGAGTTCCGGTTCAAGAGCAAGGACACGTCGATCCTGGTGCTGGCCGAGGGTCGTCTGCTGAACCTCGGGTGCGCGACGGGGCACCCGAGCTTCGTGATGAGCGCCAGCTTCACCAACCAGGTGATCGCGCAGATCGAGCTGCACGAGAACAACGACACGTACGAGAACAAGGTGTACGTGCTGCCCAAGCACCTGGACGAGATGGTGGCGCGGCTGCACCTGGAGAAGCTGGGCGTGAAGCTCACGAAGCTGAGCCAGGAACAGGCGGATTACCTTGGTGTGCCCGTGGACGGGCCCTACAAGGCGGAGCACTACCGCTACTGAGTCGGTCCGACATCTGAGTGCATGAGAAAAGCCCCGGGACGCGTGTCCCGGGGCTTTGTTGTTGGGTCAGGCCGTGTCGCGTTTAGCGGCGGCGGCGGGCCGCGGCGAGGCCGCCGAGGGCGAGGAGGCCCAGCGTGCCGGGCGCCGGGACGGCGACGCGGATGATGGCTTCGAGGTTCTGGATGCCGTCGAGGGATTCGAGGTCAACCTCGACGAAGACGTACCCGTCCTCGGCGAAATCGAGGCCGGGGCCGATGGCGACGGAGGCGTTGAAGTCATCCACGATCCAGTCGGCGACGCCGTCGCCGGTGGAGTCGAATCCGTCGCCGACGGAGAGGAGCTTCATGGCGGAGCCCATGGTGGACGCGTCTGAGGCGTAGAACAGCGTCTCGGTCTCCTCGGCGGTATCCCAGATGAAGATGGCTTCGTTGTTCTCGTTGATCGAGAGCGCATCGACGGAGGCCGCGAGTGTGAGACCGTCAACCGAGTCGCCCTGGCGGAGTTGGATGTTGCCGTTGTAGGCGATGAACTCGTCGGTCGCCGCGTCGCCGTCGGTATCGCCGGAGAAGACGTAGTTGCCGGCGGAGTTGATGTCGGTGGCGTCGAAGTTGTCCCAGTTGTCGCCGCCGCCGGTGGCGCCGCCCTCCTGGGCGATGAAGGTATCGTTGACGGCGAGGGTGCCATCGGCGGATGTGGACTGAGCCGCGTCGTTGAACACGAAGAGGCGTTGGGAGTCATCGTCGGAGATGGCGAAGTCGAAGTCGATCCCACCCGCGCTGGCGACCGTGCGTCCACCATATACATCACCCGCGCGGAGGATGCCGGTGGTCGTTCCGTCGGCGAGACGCTGGTAGATGATGCGGTTCTGTGTGGAGGTGCCGCCCGCGCCGTCGTTGGTGCCGGACGCCCAGTACATGGTGCCGGCGTTGGTCATGCGGGGACGTGAGTGGAATGTGTTGTTGAACCCGGGATCGAAGTCGGGAGCCGGTTGGTTGTCGAAGGCGATGCCGCCGATGTGGGACCAGAGCCCGTCGCCGCCGTCGATTGAGGGCGAGTAGACGAACTCACCGGCGTCCGAGACGCCCATGGTGCCCTCGCCGCCGGAGAGGGCGGGGTCGGTGCCGGTGGAGCCGGAGTTGAAAATAGAGCCAGCACCGAGCCAGATGGAGCGGGTGCCGTCATCCAGACCGAGGACGAGGCCGACCTGTCCGGACTGGGTGGTGAAGGGGGCATTGATTGATGCGACGGTGGAGCCATCGACGGCGTCGCCTTCCAGGATGACGAGGTTGCCGGTGACAGTCTGAGCGGCCGCCGAGGTGGCGAAGCCGGCGACCGCCGCGAGCGTGAGCGCGCTACGAACGGGCATGTTTTTCTCCTTCTCGTGGTCTCTTTTCTCTCGCCGCAGCCTCCGGCGCGGCTTCTCTCGTTCGCATGCTATCACGCTTTTTAAACGCCCCAAAGCAATTCTGCCCGGCTCCGCGCGGGGAGGGTTCGTGTCATGTTCGCTATTGATGGGCGTTCCTATAGTCGAAGAGAGCCCCTGAGACCGTTCTCGATGCACATCGCCGACCACATCAAGCGTGACGGGACAACGTTCTCGTTCGAGTTCTTCCCGCCCAAGACGGACAAGGGCGCGGCGGGGCTGTTCGACAACATCGCCGATCTCGAGCCGTTGAATCCGACGTTCGTGTCGGTGACGTACGGGGCGGGGGGCTCGACGCGCGAGGTGACGAACGAGCTGGTGTTGCGGCTGAAGCGGGAGACGAAGCTCGACCCGACGCCGCACCTGACGTGCGTGTGCCACGACGAGCGCGAGATCCGTGAGGTGCTCGAGCGGTACGCGGCGGCGAGCATCGGGAACATCCTCGCGCTGCGGGGGGACCCGCCGCAGGGCATGGATGGGTACGACCCCGCACGGGACCGATTCAAGCAGGCGGCGTCGCTGGTTGCGTATGTGCGGAAGTTCAACGACGAGCGCGCGCACCCGGACCCGCGTGGGTTCGGGATCGGGGTCGCGGGATTTCCCGAGGGGCACCCCGCGACGCCGAACCGGCTGCTCGAGATGGATTACCTCAAGGCCAAGGTGGACGCGGGCGCGGACTACATCGTCACGCAGCTGTTCTTCGACAACCGGGACTTGTACGACTTCCGCGAGCGTTGCGAGCTGGCGGGGATCCGGGTGCCGATCATCGCGGGCGTGATGCCGGTGACGAGTGTGAAGGGGATGCGCCGGATGGCGGAGCTTGCGTTGGGTGCGCGGTACCCCGCGCCGCTGCTGCGGATGGTGCGGCGGACGGACGGGTCGGACGAGGCGGTGACGCGCGTGGGCGTGCACTGGGCGACCGAGCAGTGCCGTGACCTGCTCGACCGCGGCGTCGCGGGGATCCACTTCTACACGCTGAACCGCTCGACGGCGACGCGGGAGATCTACCGCACGCTGGGCGTGCAGGACTCCGACGACCTGCGCATCTGATCGCGGGCGGCTTGTACGAGCCGGTCGAAAAGTGTCTGACCGAGCGCGGGGTGGTCGGAGCGTTCGGGGTGCCACTGGACACCGACGTAATGCGGGCGGGTTGGGTCGTCGATGGCTTCGATGACGCCGTCCGGCGCGCGGGCGAGGACGCGGAGGGTGCCGGGGTCGGTGATGCACTGGCGGTGGCGCGAGTGCGAGATACCCGACGCCAGATCAACGCCCGGCTCGGGGACGATCTCGTGGTCGTGGTCCCAGTGGTTGGCGTGGGTGTCGGGGTGGGACTCGGGCATGTGCTGGGCGATGGTGCCGCCGGCGACGAGGGCCATGAGTTGCATGCCGAGGCAGACGCCGAGGACGGGGGTGCTCGGGGCGTGGTCTCGCAGGTGTTCGAGGGCGCCCACCGCGAACTGCTGGCGGAGGGTGTGGATGGGGGTGACGCGCGGGTCGGTGGGCTCGCCGAAGGGTTCGGTGCGTGGGTCGTCGCCGCCGGTGAAGACGAAGGCGTGGACCATGGATGTGAGTCGTGCGATGTCGGTCGCGCCGGGTGCGAGGATGAGGGGCTCCCCCCCCGCTGCCGCGATGCGTTGGGCGTAGGCCTCGCTGACGCGGAACCGCACGGCGCCGCGGTCGAGGTAGACGTCGGGCTCGATGGCGACGAG
>JAUHXM010000113.1 GCA_030426605.1 Phycisphaerae bacterium
CGTGAACCCGCGGGCGTCGCGTGCGGTCATGGCTGGGCCCCCTGCTCGGTCTCGTCGTCGAGTCCCTGCAGCCCGCCCGAGTCGAGCTCCATGAGCTGCAGCATCAGGCCCTGCATGCCCTCCTCCGTGTCGATGCGGGTGTTCCACGAGTCCGGGTTCGAGAACGAGAGGGGGTCCACCAGGCGCGTGAGCTTCGCGTGGGGCAGAGCGGCGTCGAACCGGACGGACCCGCCGAAGTCCTCGCTGGGCCAGACGGTCACCGAGATCTGCTTCACGCGGTCCACGTTGCGTTCGTTCCGGCTCGCGCGCTCGTTGCCCAGCGCCGCGGGGTCGAGCGTCACCCGCGCCCGCGTCTCCTTGAACTCGAAGCGGTACTCCGAGTCGTTGTACGCGACGGGCTCGAAGTCCGACGGGACGGACTCGGGGTCGTCCACGTACTGAAGGATGATCGCGTTCGCGAGCTCGTGCGCCGCGAGCAGGTGCTTCTGCCGCGTCTGCCCGCGCTCCATCGCGCCGGACATCATCGCGATCGTGGACGCGAGCATCCCGAGCAGCACCACCGCGAGCACGACCTCGAGGAAGGTCATGCCCGTGCGGGCGTTCCTTCTGAGAGCGGGGCGGGTTGCTCGCGTGCGGCGTGTCATCGGCTCACTCGATCTCCCAGAGGTTGATGTCGTCCTCGGTGCCGGGCTGCTTGTCCGGGCCCTTCGAGATCAGCGTGAACGGCTGCTCGGGGTGCTTGGGGTCGGGCTGGGGGCTGTAGAAAATGTCCTGGTCCCACGCGTCCTGCGGCGGGCGCCCGTTCGCCTGCGCCTGCACGTACTTGCCCGTGATCAGCGTCATCAGCGTGTCGGGCGGCGTGGACGCGTTCTCCAGCATGTACGACTGGATGTTCGTCTTGTACGTGTTCATCGTGATCGTGGTCGTGCGGATCGAGGCCTTCTCGCCCTGCCCCAGCAGGTTCACCGCCGCGACGCCCATCAGGAGTCCGATGATGACGAGCACCAGCGTGATCTCGAGCAGCGAGAAGGCGGGGCGTGAGGCTCTCAGCAGATGCGTCGTGCGGCGCATGGTTTCGTCTCCTGGTCGGCCGCATCGGCGCGGCTTTCTCGGTTCTAACGGGCCCGACGCCCGACTGTTGCGGGCGACGCGGCGCCCTGACATTCCCGTGACAATCGGCCCCGCGGGCCGTGCTTCTAGAGGCCCTGGCCCGCCACGTTCATCAGCGGCAGCATGATCGACAGGATCAGGCTCCCGATGATCACGAACAACACCACGATCAGCAGCGGCTCGAGCATCGCGAGCAGCCGCGACGTCCGCCTGTCCACCTCGACCTGGTAATCCTCCGCGAGTCCGTCGAACGCGTGCTCGAGGTCGCCCGCGCGGTCCGCCGCGATCAGAAGCCGCCGCGTCGCGAGGGGCATCGACTCGACCTGGTCGATGAGGGTGCGGAGCACGCCGCCGTCGATGAGGCGCGAGCGCAGGCGGTCCAGATCACGCCGGAGCTTGGGGTGCCCGATCGCCGTGACGCCCACGCCCAGCGCGTCGGCGAGCGGGATGCCCGAGCGCGTCATCGCCGCCATCACGCTGAAGAACCGGGCACTCTCCTGCGCAAACACGACGTCCTTGAGCAGGGGGGTCTTGCGTGACATCCTCGTGAACGCCGCTCCGACCGAGGCACGCCCCAGGATCAGCAGCACCGCCCCGATCGCGAGCGCCACGGCGAACCAGAACCAGTGCGCCCGGATGAACAGGCCCGTGTCCTGCATCAGGTTGGTGAACCAGGGGAGGTCTTTGCCAGATTTCTCCAGCGCCCCCGCGATCATGGGCACGATGAACGTGATCATGCCCACGCCGACGATGAGGGAGATGCTCAGCACGATCGCTGGGTAGATCATGAGCGTGGCGGCTTTGCCGCGCACGGCGAGCTGACGACGGATCCCCTGCGCCAGCCGTTCGCACGAGCCCGCCAGGTCGCCCGTCTGCTCGGCGGCCCGGTAGACCGCGATCGTCACGGTGTCGAACCCGCCGACCTTCCGGCAGGCCTCCGAGAACGACGCGCCCGCCGCGACCAGCTCGCGCAGACGCTCGCACCGCCCCTTGAAGTTGTCGGACACGACGGACGCCGCGACCTCGAGCGCCTCCACCAGCGGCACGCCCCGGCTGAGCAGCTGGGCGAGCTGGTCGTTCAGGTCCGCGTGGTCGATCAGCCCGGGCTCTTTCTCCCCCCCTAACCAGGCGGGGAGCTTCCACGTTCTGAGAAGGACCAGCCGTTCGCGGCGGAGGGCCTCGGCGAGGGCCCGCTCGGACCGCGCCTGGCGCACGCCCATCGCCCTGCCCCCGGTGGGTTTGGCAGCGACAAACAGGAACGGGTTGACCTGAGCGACCCTGGACACGCCTGAACAGTACCGCGCCTTTCGCCCCCGGGTTCTGTTTCCGCCACCCCGAAGGCGCTTCATAGGATGATCCGTGACACCCCCGTGACGGGTTGGCCCGAGAACGCCCGAGGGAGGCGGTTCTTGCAGGGCCCGCGCCGGTTCTGGGGCGTCGGGAAGGGAGCCCTCTTGACCACCGCCAGCCCCAGCCCCGCGAGCGCGGGCGTCTCGTCCGCCGCGACCATGCGGGCCCTCGTCAAGCACCACGCGGGCGAGGGGCTGCAGTACGTCACGGACCGCCCAATCCCGGCCCCCGGCCCGCGCGACGTGCGCATCCGGGTGACCAAGGCGGGCATCTGCGGCACGGACCGGCACATCTGGCAATGGGACGAATGGGCCGCGGGGCGCATCCCCGTGGGGATCATCACGGGGCACGAGTTCGTGGGCGTCGTGGACGCCGTGGGCGAGGCGGTGACCAAGATCGAGCGCGGGCAGCGGGTTTCTGCTGAGGGGCACCTGTGCTCGGGGACGGACTACCTCGCACGCACCGGGCAGGCGCACATCGCGAGCGACACCCAGATCTTCGGCATCGACCGCGACGGGTGCTTCGCCGACCACATCGTCGTGCCCGAGGACAACGTCTGGCCAGTCCACCCGGACGTGCCCGACAAGTTTGCGGCGACGTTCGACCCGCTGGGCAATGCCGTCCACACGGTGATGGAAGCCGGCGTGAGCGCCAAAACCGTGCTGATCTCGGGCGTGGGAATCATCGGGCTGATGGCGGTGACGGTCGCGAAAGCCGCGGGCGCCGCGCGGATCTACTGCACGGACATCGACCCCAAGCGCCTCAGCTTGGCGCGCAAGCTCGGCGCGTGCGAGGCGTTCAACGCGTCGGAGGGGGACCACTGGATCAAGCAGATCCGCCGCGAGACGCCGGGGCAGGGGGTGGACGTCCTCCTTGAGATGTCCGGCGCCCCCATGGCGATGGACCAGGGGTTCCGAGCCCTCCGCAACGGCGGGCGGGCGGCGCTGCTGGGCTTGCCGGCGCGGACCGTGGACTTCGACTTCAACGCGAACATCATTTTCAAGGGGTGCACGGTGCTTGGCATCAACGGCCGCCGAATGTGGCAGACGTGGTACCAGACCGAAGCGCTGCTGACGTCGGGCAAGCTCGAGCTCGACGACATCGTCACGCACGAGTTCCCGCTGGATCAGTACGAGAAGGCGTTCGAGACCATGATCTCGGGCGAGGGCATCAAGGTGCTGCTGGACGTGGGCCAGGGAGGGTAGCGTGCGCTGGATCGGCATTGTCGTCGTGCTGTTGGCGGCGGCCGCCGCGTCGCCTGCCCAGGAACCAGTCCGTGATTCAGACGATCCCGCCGCGGGCCGGACCGACGCGCTGCGCGTCACGGCGCCCGTCTTGCGTGAGCAGATGTACCGGCTGATGCGGGCCCGTTTCATGGAGGCCTACGACGCCGACGGGCACGACGGCGGCGATGAGGGGCACGCGGTCGGGCTCATCGATCGGTTTGTCGGGCAATACACGGCCGAGAGCATCGACGACGACTACACGGGGGTGGCGCGGTACGCGCGCAAGCACGAGCTGATCGAGCATCCGTCCCCGGTCGTGCGCGCGATGGCGCTCTACGCGATCTCGATCGCCGAAGACAGACCGCCGTACCTATGGGAGGCGGCGATCGCGACCGTGCCGGCCCTGGCGGGCACGTCGGTGCCGCGCGTCTTCGTCTGTGAGTTCGCCAACGAGTTCTCGATCTACCTCGGGAATTTCAGGCACAAGGACGAGCAGGAGCATGCCCGAGGCGTCTACCGCGCCACGTTCATCGACGCCGTCTGTCAGCCGGGGTTGACGCGGGTCGAGCGCCGCTTCTTCTTCCGTCGGTTCGAGGCGCTGATCGACGCGAGCCGGCTGCCCGACGACTGGCGCACGGAGGACTTCGCGGCGATCGACGAGCGGTTCGACCGCGACCCGTGGCTCGACCACGCGTTGCGCGGCGTGCACGAGGTGGAGCTCGCGTGGGACGCCCGGGGAGGCAAGTTCGCGAGCCAGACCTCCGAGCGGCAGTTCAAGAACTTCGCCGCGGGCCTCGCCCGCGCCCGCGAGCACCTGCTCGAGGCGTACCGCATCGACCCCGAGGCGCCCGAAGCCGCCGCGACCATGATCAAGGTCTCGATGGGCGGGGGCGACCCCACACCCGAGCGTGTCTGGTTTGAGCGGGCCACCACCGCGCAGCGCGACTACGGGCCCGCGTTCTCGAACCTGAGCTGGGCGATGCGCCCCCGGTGGAACGGCTCGTACGCCGAGCTCCGCGAGCTCGCGATCGAGTGGTCGAGCCCGGACTACGTCGGGACCCGCATCCCCGGGCACGCGTCCTCGATCGTCTACGACCTGAACCGCGACTTTGGCGGGCGGGACTTCGAGGACCGCGCGCTCATCGACGCGTTGGAGCGCTCGCTGGCGGACCCCCTGCAGTCCCGTCGCGGGCTGAGGCTGCACACCGACGTCGCGGTCCTCGCGTTCTACGCGGGCTGGTACGACACCGCCGCCAGGCACTGCCGCGCGCTGGACGGTTCCCTTGAACGTGCCCGCCTCCGCGACGCGGGGCTGGGCGGGATGGACGTTGTGGCGTGGGCCCTGCCCGCCGACCCCGCGAGCGGGCAAGCCCACGAGGCGCATCTCGCCGAGCAGGGAGGCGCGTTCGACCGCGCCGCCGAGCATTGGGACGCCGCGCGTTCCGAGGCGCACGCCGCGGGCGACGTGCTGCTCGCCCGGGCCTGCGCCTCGCGCGCCACGCGCCTCGAGCGGCAGCGGGCCCTCGACACGGGCGCGTGGGTCGATATCACCTTCGACGAGCACCTGTCGGGCTTGCTCCCGGTGATCGGCGCGTCTTGGGAATACGTCGATGAACGCACCGTCCGCGCCGTCGCGACGCGCAACGAGGGGCACGCCGTGTTCGACCTCGCGTTGCCCGAGCCCATCGAGATCGAGCTCGTCACCCGCTTCGAGCGCGACCCCGAGCGCCGCGGCGGGAGCCTCGGGGCGGGTGTTGTCGTTGGCGTCAACCCCAACAAATCCACCTCGTACCTGCACGTGTTCGGCCTGCCGTACTTCGGGAACGCGGGCGCGGGCTACCTGGACGTCGCGAGCGGCACGAAGTGGGGGGCGCGGACTCCCGTCCCCACGCCCGAGGATGCACGGGGGTATCACATGCGTGTCCGCTACGACTCCGGCGAGCTGCGTGTGCTGCTCAACGGGGAGGTGTCGGGCCCCCCCCCGGCGGGTTGGAGGAGCATGCCCTGGAACGACACGGGCGTCTCCGGGATCGGGTTCGGGCGGTTCAACACCGGCACGCGCGTGGAGTTCTCCAACATCCGCATCCGGCGCGCGCCGGCGCTCCCAGACGACGGCGTCTGAGGGCCCGCCCGGCTTGGGGCGCGAAACCGGGCCGCGGTGTCGGCAGGGGGCTCGAGCCGGGCGGCCCGGGCTCGGTCCCGAGCGATCCGCGTCTCACTGATTCCGCGTGAATTCGTGGCAGTCCTTGCAACTCGCGGCGACGAGCGCCCAAGACCGCTCGGCGCCCGCCGTATCGCCCGAGTTGAGCGCCCGTTCGAGGGCGCCGGCGTGCTCCGCCGCGTCGCGCAGGCCGGCGACCATCTGCGCCGCCGTGAACCCGGGCTCGGACGCCGTGTACTCCGGCTCATCCGTCGGCACGCTGAGCTGGCGGAAGACATCGGCGATCTGCCCCGCGAGCGCCGCGGGGACAAGGTCCGGGTGGTTGGCGGGCGCTCGCCAACCCGCGTCGCGCACGAGCTTCATCCGGTCGTACGCCCGGTCGAGCAGCGCCATGCCCGCGACGAACCCGCCCACCTCGGCGATCTCGGGCAGCTCGGCGTCCCACGCGTCGAGCTTGGAGACCGGCACGACCCCCGCCTCGCGCGCGCACTGCCAGAGCCCCGGGTAGTTCGGCGACGTGCCGGCGGTCTCGAGAAACGAGAGGGCGTCCTCGGTCGTGATCTCGCCGGTGAGCTCGAGCCCGACCGCGGCGGCGGCGGGGCCGCGGTGCTTGCCGTGGTGGCAGTGCACGTAGATCGGGCGCGGCAGGTCGCGGACGGCTTTCGCAAGATCCCACCGCGCGTCGCGGTCGATCCCCGCATACTCGACCGGCACGTGCGCGTACCGCATGCCCCGCGCGCGGGCCCGCTCCACGTCCGGGCGGGCGGCGTCCACCGAGATCACAGTCTTCACGCCCAGCGCCCGAAGCGTCTCGAACCCGTCGTCCCCCTCGGGCATCGAGCCCGAATAGACGCCCGGCGAGACCTCGATCAGGTTGTGCACGCCCGGCGCGTCCGTCGGGGTCGGGCCCGCGGCGATCGATGGCGCGTCGCTCGGGGTCCCGGCCGCGAGACGCCCCGTCTCGGGTTCACGGTCGCTCAGCGCGCACGACGCGAGCAAGATCGTGAGGGCGGGCAGGGCGACGGCGATCATCGGTCGATCTTTCATCGCCGGAATATAACAACCGAGTCGCGCGACGGTTCGTTTATTCCGTCGGATCGACCTCGCGCCAGCGGACGTACGTCGCGCCGGACGAGATCGCGCCCTCGATCGTGATCATCTGGCTGATCGTGGTGGCGCCGATGGTGGTCGAGGCGGTGTTGGGCGTGACGCTCACGCTCCGGGTCTCGCCGCCGGGCCAGACGATGCGGAGGGTGTACTCGGTGGTGGGGTCCACGCCGCCGAAGTGGGCCCAGAGGGGCTCGGTGCCGCCATACCCGCGGGCGGTGCCGATCTCTCGGATCGCGAGCAGCGTCGTGCCCGCCGAGTCGAGGAGTTCGATCCGCGCGCCGATCGCGAGGTTGTTGATCCCCGCGCCCCCGACGAGCCGGACCTTGAGGTACTGGTCGTTGTCGGTCTGGTTCTGCATCAGCACCGTGCGACCATCCCCGTCGAGACGTGAAAGGGCGATGTCGAGGTCGCCGTCGGAGTCATAATCGACGAAGACCACATCCTGATAATCATCGGTGAGTCCGGCGCCCTGGTCATCGACGGAGAACGAGCCGGAGCCGTTGTTGGTGTAGAGCAGATTCGGCGTGCCCGACCCGGTCGCGACGTACAGATCGAGGTCCCCGTCGTTGTCGTAGTCGCCCCAGGCGCTCCCCCGCATGACATACGAAGCGGTCAGGCCCGCCGCGACGGTGGCGTCGGTGAACGCGGTGCCGGCGCTCGCGTTGCGCCACAGCGTGCCGGGCTCACCGTCGCGTGCGTCGGGGACGAACAGGTCCATGTCGCCGTCGTTGTCGTAGTCGCCCCAGGCGGGCCCGAACTTGTACGAGTTGTCCACGTACGCCGAGATGCCGAGCGTG
The DNA here is from genome assembly GCA_030426605.1 of Phycisphaerae bacterium. Classification (GTDB taxonomy): domain Bacteria; phylum Planctomycetota; class Phycisphaerae; order Phycisphaerales; family UBA1924; genus BQJQ01. The sequence goes on from JAUHXM010000113.1 coordinate 7,755, forward strand.
CCCTCGGTATACGTCCCGTCGGCGTTGGAGACGAATAGCTTGCCCGAGCCGTAGTTGTAGAAGATGTCGAGGTACCCGTCGTTGTTCAGGTCGGCGGTGGAGGCGAAATCACCGTTGCCGTAGTCGCCCGAGTCGTTGAGCCCGTCGGCGGCGTCCTCCGCGTCCTCGAACCCGACGGGCGAGTGCCCCGAGTACCCGGCGCCCATGTTCGTCGCGATGAAGTTCCCGCCCTGCGAGAGCACCACGATCTCGCACGTGCCGTCGGCATCGATATCGATCGCCAGCGCGCCCTCGGCGTTGGACGGCCCGTCCACGCCGCACTCGCCGCGGTCCACCAGGATCCCGCCGAGGTTCTCGAGCAGCGCGAACGTGCTCGCGTCGGCGTTGAACAGGTCCGGGTCGCCGTCGCCGTCCGGGTCGAACATCGCCGTCCCGCGCGCCACGTTACCGATCGCGTACGGCGTGAACACGCCCGTCGCGAGATTCTGCCGCAGCAGGTACGCCGAGGCGCCCGAGACGAACGCGTCCAGATCGCCGTCGCCGTCGAAGTCCGCCCAGTGCCACCCGGAGCCGTCGTGCAGGCCGGCGTTGGTGTCCACGCCGAACGAGGCAGTGGACGTCACGTCCACGAACAGCGGGGGGTCCTCGAACACATCGACCGCGAGCAGTCCCCACGACTCGTTGGAGATGTCCTCCGAGATCTCGCCGATCCATTCGATCTCGGTCTCGGTGCCCGTCGCGACGAACGAGAACGACACGTTCTCGTAGATCCCGTCGGGCCAGGACGCCCAACCCCAGTTGCCCGACGAGTTCGCGGGCGAGGGGTACGACTGCTCGAACGGGTGATCGTGAACGAAGGTCTCCCAGAACTCCTCGACGCCGTCCACATACACGTGGATGCCGTCGGGGCCCCAGGTGGAGTGGTCGCCGTCCCAGCTGTCGATGGTGAGCAGATCGAACTGGACGGTGTATGTCATGCCGGGCGTGG
>JAUHXM010000010.1 GCA_030426605.1 Phycisphaerae bacterium
GGATGTGTGAATGGTCGATGGGATTGTGGCGTTTTCGACAGGGTGATGGCGTGACCGTTGGGAAGTCCCAGCGGGACGTTACTTTGGTAGCCCAGCAATTCATTGCCGGGTGATCGTGCAGCGCACCAAATCCTAGAGATGCAGCATGGGCGCCGGTGAGGCGCCCATTGCTGGTTGGTTGTTGTTTGGTTGTGAGGTCCTGGCGTGGCGCTCGCTGCGACGAGGGGATTCCTCCTTCGTCAGAATGACAAAAGAATCTATGCCGCGGTGTCGACCTGGTCGCCGCGCTCAGTCATGAGCAGCGGGCGGGTGTGGTTGTTGATGACGTTGTCGGCGCCCATGAAGACGCGTTTCCAGAAGCCGAGGATCGCGGGGGTCGCCGAGGACGGCCGCCCGTACGTGGGTGAAGACGTCGAACTCACCGTCACGAGCAGCATGCAGACGAGCGCCGGCAAGCTGATCTTCGGGCGCATCGGTGGCGAGCAGCGCGAGGGCCCCGCGACCGAGCCCGAGCAACCGGCACCCAAGCGTGCACCCGTTCAGCGCCAGCCAAGCCCGAGCGCCCGCAACCCGCGCCGATAGTGTCTGAGGACCGTGAACGAGCCGCGACCGGGAGGGAGCGGAGATTCTCGTGACGAGCAGTAGACCGCTCCCTCCCGGTCGCGGCTCGTCGGGTCGGACCCGTCGGACGACGCCGTCATCCTTGAGCTCGACGCGCGACGTCGGTCATGTGCTGCAAGAACGCGTCCCGCGCGCCCGCGGCGTGCGGGTTCAGGCGCTGGATCGCCTCGAAGAGTTCCTCCGAGTCGCCGCGTGTGTTCCGCTTCATCTGCAGCAGCCGCTGGTAGGCGACCGTCGCGGTAGTCAGCTCGGGCAGATCCATCGCGTTCGCGGCGTGCCCGACGAGGTGCGTGATCACCTGCACGAGCGCCATCTGTCGGTCGTGCTCGTCGGGGGTCAGCTCGATCGCGGTGAGCCCGAGCGTTCCTGCCACGAACGTGCGGACCCGTTCGAACGCATCGTCGTCGATGCGCGCGCGGCAGAGGGCGATGGGCTCACCCGCGATCGTGCCGTGCTCCTTGGCGGTCTGCGGCCCGAACAGCGGGTGCGTGCCCACAACGTGGGCGTGCTTGGGCAGGCGCTCGAGCATCCATTCGACGGGGCGGATCTTGACCGACGCGACGTCCGCGACGATCGCGCCCGGGCGCACGAGCGGGGCGATCGCGTCGAGCACCTCCGGCAGCGACTGGACCGGCACGGCGAGGACGACGGCGTCGGCGTCGGCGGCGGCCGCGAGGTCGGCCGGCTCGGCGCCGGTGGCGGCGATGTCCGCCGGCGCCGAGTTCGGATCGTGCACCATGACGCGCGCGTGGGGCGCCATGCTCGTTGAGGCCAGTCTGCCGAAGGCGCCGAAGCCGATGAGGCCGATGATTTGGGCGTCTCTCATACGTTCGCGAGGGTAGCTGTTCGGAGGCAAGGGTGGGTGGGGGCGAGAATTGTCGATTTCGACTTGCTGAGTTGATACGAACGTATAAACTGTCTGTATCATGGCAACGGGCACGGCACAACGGATCGAGCGGGCGGCTTCGAAGCTCTTTGCCCGCGATGGGGTCGGGGCGACCTCGATCCGGGCGATCGTCGGCGAGGCGAACGCGAATCTGAACGCGGTCCATTACCACTTCGGCTCGCGCGAGGCCCTGGTCGCCGCGGTCTTTCTCGACGCCATCGGGCCCATCTCCCGCGAACGGGCAGAACTGCTCGCGGACGAGCCGACGACCGTGTCGGGCGTTGTGGAGGCGATGTACTGGCCTGTGCTTCGGCGCGGCGGGCCGGGTGCGTCCGCTACGGACCGCCGGCGGCTCTCGATCATCGCGCAACTCCGCAACGACCCGTCCGATGCGGCCCGGTGGGTGCTCGATCAGCACCAAGCCCACGAGACGCCCGCGTTCGAGCGGTTGCTCGCGATCACGCTGGGCGTTGACGAGCCGGCGTTTCGGTTCGGGGTGCGGATGGTCAACGCCGCGGCGTGGGATCTTGCGTCCAGCCCGAGCGTGCTGGCGGACATGACCGAAGACCTCGGCTCGATCGAGGCGGTCGCGAAGCGGTTCTGTGACCACGCCGACGCCACGTTGCAGGCAAAGCTGAAGGAGGGCGGACGATGAGGCTCGTGTGTGCAATCCGGCTGATCGCGGTGCTGGGCGCGTTGCTTTGTTCGAGTCTTGCGCGCGCGGACGAGGACACCATCCGCTGGGAGCGTGAGGGGGTGTCCTTCGAGGGTTCGCTGTTCGTGCCCGAGGGCGTCGGCCCGTTCCCGTGCGTGGTGTTTGTGTCCGGATCGGGGTGCCTGGAGCGCTCGCACCGTGCGGTGGTGGGGCATTCGGCGGCCCTCGCGGCGCGCGGCTATGCGGTGTTTACCTTCGACAAGCGCGGGTGCGGCGACTCGACGGGCGATTGGCGCGAGGTCGGGCTCGAGCCGCTCGCCGAGGACGCGCTGGCGGGGTGCGAGTTGGTGCGCGCCGACCCTCGGGTTGATGCCCAGCGCGTCGGCGTGATGGGCCTGAGCCAGGGCGGCTGGATCGGGCTGCTCATGGCCGAGCGGGCGCCGTGGGTGCGTTGGGTCATGCTGCTGTCGTGCCCGCCCTTCTCGCCGGCGGAGCAGGGCGAGGCGATCGTCGAGATGCGCCTGCGCGACGCCGGCTGGGGTGACGCCCAAGTCGCTGCGGGTCTCAAACTCGAGCGCACGGTGGCGGAGGTGTATCGGACGGACACCGGGTGGGACGCGGCGCGGTCCGAGATCGAGGACGCGACCAGCGAAGCGTGGTTTCGCGATGCACGGATCGGCGTGCAGGACGAGTCTTCGTGGAACTGGCGGTGGTACCGCACGCTCATGGACCACGACCCGAGACCGACGCTGCGCGCGTTCGAGGGCCCGATCCTTGGGGTCTACGGCGAGTACGACCGGCTCGTGCCCGCCCAGCGCAGCGCCGCGCTGCTGCGCGCGTTCGCGGATGAAGCACCCGGCGAGCGAACCGCGATCGTGATCGATGGCGTCGGGCATCGGCTGGTGCGTGAAGATGGGCGGGGATGGCCCGACGCCTACTGGGATGCGGTGCTGGGTTGGCTGGAGCGCCATGCGCCGTGATCCGGCACGGTGTGCTCTCACGGGAATGGATCACATCGTGACCTCGCTGGTATATTGCTGTGTTGGCTCGCCGCGGGCGTTCCAATTGAGCAGTATGTGCAGGAGGAACAAACGATGGCATCGAGCGTGGCACGGGTAACGGAAATCACCGCGAGCAGCGACAAGAGCTTCGAGCACGCCGTGGAGAAGGGCATCGAGCGCGCGAGCGAGACGCTCGACAACATCACGAGCGCGTGGGTTCAGGAGATGAAGGTGGACGTGAAGGGCGGCAAGATCAAGGCGTGGCGCGTGAACTTGAAGGTGACGTTCGTGCTGAAGGACTAAGCACCTTGATGCGAACGGGGCGATCTTGCTCCCTCTCCCCTGAGGGGAGAGGAAGGAAGAGTCAGAAACTGATGGTGTACGCCTGTGATGCGATCACGGTGAGTGCAGCCAGCACGATGATCACGCCCAGGATGCCTCGGAGCCACCAGTAGAGAAGGCCGATTTTGTATCGCCACGAGCGAGCGAGAACGAGAAGGACGAGCGAAGTACCGGTTGCGGCCGCGATGATGACCAGTTGTTCTTTCTGGTACTGCCAGAGGCTGTCTTGCGGGTACGCGTTGGCGAGGCGGCGAATCAGATTCCAAAGCAGCATGGCGCTCGTGATGCCCAGGGCGGCGAGAATGATTGCGTCGGAATGCGGGGTCGTTTGGCTCGGGTTCTCGACGCCGCACTCCGGGCACCGCTCGAGCGAGCGGAGCCCGGAGAGGTCGTACCCGCACTTGGCGCACTTCGGGTTCACAGCTTCTTGAGCGCCTCCACCAGCGTCTCAATATGCTCATCCGTGTGTGCCGCGGACATCTGAATCCGCAAACGCGCCGTGCCCTCGGGGACGACGGGGAACCCGAAGCCGATCACGAAGACGCCCAGCTCGAGCAGGCGGTTGGACATCCGGATCGCCTCGGCGGTGTCGCCGATGATGATCGGGCAGATGGCGGTGGGGGACTCGAGCACGTCGAACCCGGCGTCCTTGATCTTCGATCGGGCGCTCGCGACGTTCGAGCGGAGCTTGGCGACCCGCTCGGGCTCGCGGCGGACGATCTCGATCGCCTTGTTCGCGCTGCACGCCACCGTCGCGGGCAGGGCGTTACTGAACAACGTCGGGCGTCCGCGTTGGGTGATGAGGTCGATGAGCTTGCGGGAGGAGGCGATGAACCCGCCCGCGCCGCCGCCCAGGCCCTTGCCGAGGGTCCCGGTGAAGACGTCGATCTGCCCGAGCAAGTCGTAGTGCTCGTGGGTGCCGCGCCCGGTCAGGCCCATGACGCCGTGCCCGTGCGAGTCATCGACGACGAGCATCGCGCCGAACTCGTCGCAGAGCGTGCGCATGGCGGGGAGGTCGGCGATGTCACCCTCCATCGAGAAGACGCCGTCCGTCACGACCCAGATCTGCCCGGTCACCTCCGGGTTCTCCTTGGCGGCCTGCAGCTTGGTGCGCAGGTCGTCCATGTCGGAGTGGTGGTAAACGGCTTTGTGCACGCCCTTCTTGATCACGGGCGTGAGGCGCATGGAGTCGATGATGCACGCGTGGTTGAGGGCATCGGAGACGATGATGTCGCCCGCTTCGCAGCAGGTGGGGAAGAGCGCCTCGGAGGCGGTCCAGCACGAGACGAATGTGTAGCTCGCCTCGGTGCCCATGTAGTCCGCGATGGTTTGTTCGAGCGTCTCGTGGCAGGTGAAGGTGCCGCAGATGAAGCGGACCGACGCGGTGCCCGCGCCGAAATCACGGAGCCCCTGGATGCCCGCCTCGACGACCTCGGGGTGGTTGGCGAGCCCGAGGTAGTTGTTCGAGCAGAAGCAGAGGGCGTCCTTGAACGACCCGTCCGGCTGGCGGAGGCGGATCTCGGCGTCCATCGGAGAGCCGATCATCTGCAGGTGCTTGAGCTGCCCCGACGACTCGAGCTGGGCGAGCAGGTCGGTCGTGCGGGCGTCGAACGGCATGGTGGCGGTGGTCATGGCGGGTGTCCTCGGGTGCGGCGTGACCCCTGATGCTACGGGCGGCGGCGGCGCGGGCCCGTGATCAGGCGGGCCCCTCGGGACCAGAACACGTACAGCCCCGCCCACTCGATCATGGCGAGCAGTCGGTTCCGGAACCCGATCAGGAACGCGATGTGCACGAGCGACCACATCGCCCAGGCGGGGAAGCCCGCGAACGTCATCTTCCCGATGCGGGCGACCGCGCGGGCGCGCCCGATCGTTGCCATCATGCCCTTGTCGCGGTAGTGGAACGTCCGGCGCCGCGTCTCCGAGTCACGCACTTGCCGTGCGATGAGCTCGCCGACGAACCGCCCGGACTGAATGGCGCCCTGCGCGACGCCCGGGACCGGATCGCCCGTTTCGGGGTCGTCGTACCCCATCTGATCACCGACGACGAACACGTTCGGATGCCCCGGAATCGAGAGGTCGTGGTTCACCCGGACGCGCCCGCTCGGGTCGGTCTCGACGCCGAGCGACACGCCGATCGGCTCGGCCTTGAGCCCGGCGGCCCAGATGACGCACCGGGAGTTGATGCGCTCGCTCGTCCCGGCGTGCTCCAAGGTGACGCCATCGGCGTCGATATCGGTTGCGATGGTCTCCAAGCGGACCTCGACGCCGAGCGACACGAGGTCCTCTCGGGCCCGCTCGGACAGGTTCGGGGGGTAGGCGGCGAGGAGGCGGTCCCCGCCCTCGAGGAGCACGACGCGCGCCGAGCGCGTGTCCACGCGTTTGAAGTCCCTGGGGATGGACTCGGCCGCGATCTCCTTGATGGCGCCGGCCATCTCCACGCCCGTCGGCCCGCCGCCCACGACGACAAACGTCAGTTCGGCCTTTCGGGCTTCCTCATCGTCGTTCAGCTCGGCGGTCTCGAAGGCGAGCAGGATCCGTCGCCGGATCTCCAGGGCGTCGTCCACGGTTTTGAGTCCGGGGGCGTGCTCGGCCCACGAATCGTGCCCGAAGTAGGCGTGGGTCATCCCGCAGGCGAGGACGAGGAAGTCGTAGGGGAAGTCGCGGTCGTCCACGCGCAGCGTCCGGGCGTTCGGGTCCACGGCGGTCGCTTCCCCCAGCGCCACGGAGACGTTCTTCCAGCGTCCGACGATCTTGCGGATGGGAGCGGCGACGTTGGCGGGCGACATGGCGGCGGTCGCGACCTGGTAGAGCAGGGGCTGGAAGAGGTGGTGATTCTGCCGATCCACCATGGTCACGCGGGTGTCGGTGCCGCGGAGGGCGCGGCAGCAGGCGAGCCCAGCGAACCCCCCGCCCACGATGACCACGCGGGGTCCGGCCGGCTGATTCTGGCGGGCTGGGGTCATCGCGGAGGATGCTAGCGGGGGGGAGGGCGGGCCCGCGACCGCTACAATCGCTGACGATGGTGTTGTGGTTCCCCTGGCGCCGGAAACGACTTGCCGACGCGGCCGAGCGGTTCAAGCGCGAGCACTCGCTCTGGCTGACCAAGGCGATGCTCACCCGGCGGGACTACCCGACCATCCCCACGCGCCCCGTCGATCGGGGCGGGTACGACGCGATGCGGACCCGCCCAGGAGGGGCAAATCGCGCCGCCCAGTGGTGGACCGGGGCCCTCTCGCGGGTCGATGAAGCGTGAGACCGATGGACGCAGCAGAGGAACACCACGGATGAGCGACGGATCTACGGCACCGGTGAAGGCGACGCTCGGGCGGCGCTGGCTCCTCAAGATGAGTGTGTTCATCGTCCTGCTGCTCGGGCTGGGCGTCTGGGGGTACGTGGACGCGACGATCGTCTACCCCAACCGCGGGCGGCAGTACGCGTCGTGGGCGAAGTGGCAGTACCTCCGCGCGGCGAAGCAGGCCAACGACCGCGGCGTGTTCGGGTCGTTCGCGCAGGACGCCGTGACTGTTGAAGATCCGTCCGCTGAGCTCACCCGGCTGTCCGACCCGGAGGTCCGCCAGCGGTACCTGTCCGAAGCGGGCGGCGATTCGCGCGGAGCGCTCTCGGCGGGCATCGAACTCACGCGCTACCAGTGGCTCAGCGGGCTCGACCGGATCGGCGAGCTCGACGCCGAGCAGACGGCGATCGAGAGCCCTGGCGCGGAGCTCACCGAGCTCGAGACGACGTGGTCCACCTCCAAGGCACCAAAGGAGCTGTCGTTCTACGACATCCCGGTGCAGTGGATCTTCACGATTGTCGGGTTCGGCGGCGGGGCGTGGTTGCTCCTCCACGTCTTCCGCGTCGCCTCGCGGAAGTACACCTGGGACGCATCGACGATGACACTGACGCTGCCCGGCGGGCACGCCGTCACGCCCGACGATCTCGACGAGATCGACAAGTCCCGCTGGGACAAGTTCATCGTTGCCCTGGGCATCAAGTCCGGTCATAAGACGCTGGGCGGGCGGCTGATCCGCATCGACACCTACCAGCACGCCGACGTCGAGCCTTGGGTGCTCGCGATGGAAGAGAAGGCCTTCCCCGGCCAACAAGACTCCATCGCCGAGGCGGACGCGGGCGCGGAGCCCGACCCCGCCCCGGTCGCATCGGAGGGCTGACCCGGGATGTGGGCCGACGTTCAGTTCTACAGCGCCGCCGCGATCGTGATCATCGCGGCGATCCTCGGCGTGGGGCTCACCCTCATCACGCTGCCCGGCACGTGGGCGATGATCCTCGTCGCCCTCGTGTGCAAGGCGTGGCAGCCCCAGCTCATCGAGTGGTGGGTGCTGGGCGTGTGCGTCGGGCTGGCGCTTCTGGGGGAGATCGTCGAGTTTTTCGCGTCCGCCGCGGGCTCTCGCAGGGCGGGCGGGTCGCGCTCGGGCGCGTTCGGGAGTGTCCTCGGGGCGCTCGCCGGTGCGCTCGCGGGGACGGTCTTCCTGGCGTTCCTGCCCATCATCGGGACGATCATCGGCGCCGTCGCGGGCGCCGGGCTCGGCGCGGCGCTCGCCGAGCGGGGCGTCGCCCAGCGGACATGGGCCGAGTCGTACAAGTCCGGGCAGGGCGCGGCGATCGGGCGGGCGGCGTCCATCGTCATCAAAGGTGCCGTCGCGGGCGTGATGGCGGTCATGCTCTGCGTGGACGCCGTCTGGAACTGACCCGCCACGCCAAACCCGCCCGGCGGTAAGCTGCGGGAAGGCCCGCCAGGGCTCAGCAGCAGGAGGCGCCCGGTCTTATGAGCAAAGCCGTCCGTGAGTCGTCGCCCGGTCGAACTGCGCACGAACCTCGGGCGGGCCGCTCGCAGGGCGACGCCCGCCCCGGCGCATCCCCCGCGTCCGGGTCCAGGTCGGGCGTGAAGCACTTCGTGCTCGACACGAACGTGCTGCTGCACAACCCCGACGCGCTGTTCGTCTTCGAGGACAACCACATCGTCATCCCGTTCCCCGTGATCGAAGAGCTCGACACGATGAAGCGCCGGGAGGACGACGTCGGCCGGAACGCGCGCGAGACCGTGCGCCACCTGGACGCGATCCGCCGCGCCGGGCGGCTGATCGACGGCGTGAACCTCTCGCAGGTCGGCCCGCGCCCGGGCTCGGGTGCCGGGGCGGCGACGGGCACCGTCCGGATCGATGTCGAGGAGCACGAACGCCCGAAGTCGATCGCCCACGACTCGCCGGACAACCGGATCATCGCCGTCGCGTGGGCGCTGAGCCAGCGCGGCGAGCCCGTCGTCTTCGTCTCAAAGGACCTCGCGGCGCGCATCAAGGCGGACGCCCTGGGCATCCGAACCGAGGACTTCGAGAACCAGAAGGTCGATGCCGACCGCCTGTACTCGGGGTACCTCGAGCTCGACGCCGCGCGCAAGGACATCGACGACCTCTACCGCGACCGGATGCTCGAGCTCAAGCGTCTCAAGGGCCAGCTCGCCGTCGAGATGGACGACGGCACCACGCTGACGCGCGAGCTGAGCCCAAACCAGTACGTGATTCTGAAAGACGTCCAGGACGAGGCACACTCAGGTTTAGGTCGTCGCCTCGCGGATACCGATCATCTGATCCCCGTCGCGCCGCAGAAGAAGCCCACGTTCGGCATCCTCGCGCGGAACGTCCAGCAGACCATGGCGCTCGATCTGTTGCTCGACGACGAGGTGAAGATGGTCACGCTCCTCGGCGCCGCGGGCACGGGCAAGACGCTCCTCGCGATCGCGGCGGGCATGACCAAGGTCTTCGCCGAGGAACGCTACGAGAAGCTCCTCGTCGCGCGCCCGATCATGCCCATGGGCCGCGATATTGGTTATTTGCCGGGCGACAAGGACGAGAAGCTCGGCGCCTGGATGCAGCCCATCTTCGACAACCTCACCTACCTCCTCTCCACCCGCGGCTCGCCCAACCAATCACCCGACTCGCGCACGAGCGAGCAGCGCATCGACAAGCTCATCATGGACGGCCGACTCGTGCTCGAACCCCTGACCTACATCCGCGGGCGTTCGATCCCGCACCAGTTCATGATCGTGGACGAGGCGCAGAACCTGACGCCGCACGAGGTGAAGACGATCGCGTCGCGCGTGGGCGAGGGGACGAAGCTGGTCCTGACGGGCGACATCGGGCAGATCGACAACCCGTACCTGGACGGGTCGTCCAACGGGCTGAGCTACGCCGTCGAGAAGATGCGCGGCCTGGGCGTCGTCGGGCACGTGACGCTGGCGAAGAGCGAGCGGAGCGAGCTGGCGAGCCTGGCGGCGGATCGGCTCTAGTCTGCCAGTGAAGGAATTGAGTTGCTCGCGATCACATCGGAGACCTCAGAGTCGCTGAGCAAGCGACAGAGCGACTGGCATTTTGGAACACGCATTATGATTGGGTCTCGAGGGCGCTGGCCGCTTTCGAGAACGACCCGGAACTCGCACTGCCACGCAAATGACTCGCTCTTGCGAAAGACTATGTCAAGCGGCGATGGGTCTTCGTGATAGGAATAGTTGTTGCCAATGTAGCGGACGTTGCCATGTGCCAATTTCACGTCTCTTGCGAGCACACTTCTTCCAAACTCCCACATCAATACATCAAGGAAACGGTCCGAGTCCGTGATCTCAACCACGGTGCCGCCGAATTCGCTTACCGCCCGCTCCGAAAGAGATGTCGTTAGGCAATACACATAGAAGTCAAGCGTGGGCTTCTTGATCGTGATGTTGCCGTTGATGAACTGAACGCCACCCATCTTGTCGAGAGACTGCTCGTCGTACAACTGGCCCATAAATCTTCTGATCGCGGGGCTTGTATTGACATTGAACTCGGGTTCCGCAAGTGTTCTGGAAGCGGCTCCTTCGTCCGAATCTCCTCGGGCAGTGTCTTTTTCATATTGAGTTCGATATTCCGATACGGTCCCGATGCGGAGTTGCCCATGACAGACCATGCGGACCGCATGCTCCCGACGCAGAATCTTGTATAAGAGCGGCACAACCCATGCTAGGTCGATAGCCGGACAGCCTAATTGAATCTCAGCCTGGGTCCTAGTGGCCGGTGTTGCGTCGACGTGCGTTCGGTCCTCGCGATGTCATCGCCTTCGAGTTGCAATTTCAGCACCGGTATGCCACGTGTCCCAGTTCCGTATCCGAGAGTCTAAAGCGTCAGATACGCCATCTTCTCCGCGATCTTGCCGTCGCGCATGCGGAAGACGTCCACGCCGCGCCGGGTGACGGGGCCCTCGGGGCCCTTGAACGTCAGCGTGTACCGGCACGTGCACCGGTCCTCGGTCGCGAAGATGTCGTCGATCACGAACTTACACTCGGGGAAGTGCTCGGGCATCGACTCCCAAACGGCGCGGACGGCGTCGTGCCCCTCGTAGCGCCCGAAGCTCACGCCCTCGGGCGCGATGTGCTCGAAGACCGTGTCTTCGGTCATGCACGACATGAGCGTGTCCACGTCGTTGGGCTCGAACGCGTGCTGGAACCGGGTGACGGTCTCGATGATCTCGGCGGGCGTGGACATCTTTGCGCTCCTCACGGGCTCGGCGCGAGCCCGGCGGAGAAGCGTACCGGGTTGCCGGGGAGGCCGGTGCCGCGAGGACGGTCCTTCGGAGCCGCGGGCGTGGGCACGCGGGCATATTCACGCACGGCTCGATTCGGGCTCGGTAGGCAATCTCCGCGTGCTCACGCCCGCGGCTCGGTTTATGACGCCGCGCGCTCGGCCCGGGCGATGTCGTCGCCTTCGAGCTGCATCTCCAGCACCGTCGCGTAGCGGCCGCCCTTGGCGATGAGCTCGTCGTGCGTGCCCTGCTCGACGATCTCGCCGCCCTCGATGACGACGATCCGGTCGGCGTGGCGGATCGTGCTCAGGCGGTGGGCGATCACGAAGCTCGTGCGTCCCTCCATGAGCTCGCCGAGCGAGCGCTGGATGAGGCGTTCGGACTCCGTGTCGAGGTTGCTGGTCGCCTCGTCGAGGATGAGGATCTTGGGGTCCGCGAGGAGCGCGCGGGCGATGGCGAGGCGTTGCTTCTGTCCGCCCGAGAGGCGGACGCCGCGCTCGCCGATCATGGTCTCGTACCCGTTCTCCAGATCGGCGATGAACTCGTCCGCGTTCGCCGCCCGCGCCGCGGCGATGATGTCGTCCATCGTCGCGTGCCGCTTCGCGTACCCGATGTTCTCCGCGACGGACCCGTCGAAGAGGAAGACCTCCTGCTCGACGATGCCCAACAGATTGCGGTAGCTCTCGACGTCGATCTCACGCAGATCGGTCCCGTCGAGGAGGATCCGGCCCCCCGTCGGGTCGTGAAAGCGGGCGATGAGGTTGCTCATCGTCGTCTTGCCGGCGCCGGACTTGCCGACGAACGCGACGGTCTCGCCCGGCGCGACGTCCAGCGAGATGCCGCGCAGCACCGGCTCGCCCAGCTCGACCTTGTCGCCCGGCTTGTGGGGCTTGTCGGACCGCTTGGGGTAGGCGAACGTGACGTTGTCGAGCGTGATCGCGCCTCGAACATTCTGGCGTGCCAGCTGGCGGCGTTCGGTCTGGTCGGCGAACTCCTTGTCCTCGTCGAGCAGGTCCTGGATGCGGTCCAGAGCCGCAAGGTTCGTCTGCACGTTTGTCGCGCTCGAGATCAGCGCCTGCAACGGCTGGAGCAGGTACGCCAGCAGCGTGATGAACAGGAAGAGGTCGCCGAGCGTGAAGACGTCCCGCAGGATGAGCGTGCCGCAATAGATCATCACCGCGACGGACGCGAGCGGGATCATGATCTGCCAGGCGATCTCGAGCAGGCGGCTCCACCACCAGGTGAGCAGTTCCTGGCGCGCCATGAAGTGGCCCTCGCGCGTGAACCGGGCGGCCTCGGCCTGGCGTCGGTTGAACGCCCGGACGACGCGCATGCCGCCAAAGGCCTCGGCGCTCTGGGCGTCGATCGACTGGCGCGTCTGGCGGATGTCGCGGAACATCGGGCGGATGCGCGAGATCCACGTCCGGTGCGTAAACCAGATCAGGGGGAGCAGCAGCAGCGCGCCCGCGAGCAGACGCCAGTTGATGAACATGAGGATCGCGAACGTGCCCACGAGCTGGGTGACGGCGCGCCATGGGTTGTAGACGAGGCTGAAGACCAGATCGCCCACGCCGCCCGCGTCTTCGCGGAGGATGCTCGCGACGCCGCCCGCCTTGATCGCCTGGATGCGCGACAAGGGCAGCCGGCTCGCGTGGTCGAACACACGCCGGCGCAGCGAGACCTGCACGCGCTTCGTGATCCGCGTGCACTGCCAGCGTCCCCAGATCGCGAACGCGCTGGCCGTCACCGCGGTGAAGAGCATGAACGCGCCGAGCAGCCACAGCTGCGCCACGCGGTTGTCGTCCCACCCACCGAGGATCGTCTTGACCCACTCGGGGTAGCCGGTCGGCCCGGGGTTGTCCGTCAGGATGTAATCGGGCGCGATCTTCATCGGCGCCGTGCCCAGGAGCTGGAACGCGACCGAGCACGACAGCGTGACGAGGCTGATCGCGATCGTCAGCCGGTGCCCCGCGAGGATTTTCCACAGCGACCCGACGAGCGTGCGGAACGGGCGCGTCGCCTTCTTCGCCCGCTTCTTCTCATGGGCCGCGTCCAGGTGGTCGTGGATCCGCTCGCGGTGGTCGGCGCTCTTGCGGCGGTCCAGATACTGGAGGAATCGGCGGCGGGATGACTTGAGCGTGCGTCCGGGTGGCATCGACGATGCTATCGGCCCGATGCCCCCACGCGCACGCGCCGGCTCGGGTAGATTGCGGGCTTCTCCCCCTCCCGACGCGGATACCCCCGAGGAGACCCGCCGTGGCCCGACCCAAGCTCGCCCTGCACTGGAAGATCCTCATCGGGCTCGTTGCGGGCGTGGTCGTCGGGCTCATCGTGAATGCCGCCTGGACGGACGCGACCTGGGACGCGCTCGGCGTGGACGACCCCGCCCGATTCCTGGCCGGCATCGAGCCGCCCGAACTGCCCGAGGGTGCGGACGTCAACGACATGTCGCTCCTCGTCATCGAGCAGCAGTACCCCAACGCCCGGGCGGGGTTCGCTGCCGACGCGGCCAGATTCGTCCGAAGGGGCACCGAGTTCGTCGGCGACCTTTTTATGCGAGGGCTCAAGTTCATCGCCGTGCCCATCGTGCTGTTCAGCCTCGTTGCCGGCGTGTCGAGCCTGAACGACACCGCCAAGCTCGGGCGGATCGGCGGGCGCACCATCGCGATCTACCTCGTCACGACGGCGATCGCGATCACCGTCGGGTTGCTGCTGGCGAACGTGATCGGCCCCGGGAACGGGTTCCCGGACGACGTGCGCAACGAGCTCGCGGGCATGAGCGCGGGTGACGCGACCGGCAAGATCGCCGCCGCCCGTGAGCAGCAGTCCAAGAGCACCTGGGACGTCCTGCTCGATGTCTTCCCGTCCAACCCGTTCGCCGCGATGGCGGCGGGCAACACGCTCCAGGTGGTCGTCGCGGCGTTGCTTGTGGGGATCGCCCTCACGCTCATGCCCAAGGACAAGGCGCGGCCCGTCATCGAGTTCTTCGATTCGATGACGGACGTGATCATCAAGATCGTGCACATGGTGCTGATCATCGCGCCGTACGCCGTCTTCGCGCTCATCGTGGTGGTGGTGGCGGACCTCGGCATCGCGGTGCTCGGCGCGCTCGCGAAGTACGCCGCGACCGTCGTGCTCGGGCTCTCGATCATGATCTTCGCGGTGTACCCCACAGCCTTGCGGGTCTTCACGCCCGTGGGGTTCAGACGATTCTTCGGCGCGATCGCGCCAGCGCAGCTGCTCGCGTTCAGCTCGTCGAGCTCGGGCGCGACGCTGCCCGTCACGATGGACTGCCTCGAAAACCGCTTGGGCGTCAAGGAGCAGATCACGTCCTTCGTCGCGCCGATCGGCGCGACCATCAACATGGACGGGACCGCCCTGTATCAGGGCGTCGCGGCGGTCTTCATCGCCCAGGCGTTTGGCGTGCCGCTCACGATCGGGGATCAGCTCACGATCGTGCTCACCGCCACCCTCGCGAGCATCGGCACCGCGGCGGTCCCGGGCGTCGGCATCGTCATGCTCATCATCGTCCTGCAGGCGGTGCGCATGCCCGCAGAAGCGATGACGACGGGGATCGCAGTGATCCTGGGCGTCGATCGCATCCTCGACATGTGCCGCACGACGTGCAACATCACCGGCGACTGCATGGTTGCCGCGATCGTCGGGCACGCCGAGGGCGAGCTTGAGGATGAAGCAACCGTGATCGCCCGCCAGCAGCGCGAAGCGAAGGGTCTGGACGAGTACACGAAGGCCGACGAAGAACGCGAACGCGCATCCTCGTGAATGAGGGCCGTCGGGGAAGCGGCCCCGGGCGTGAGGGATCGGGCACACTCACCCGCGCCGAATCCCACTCCCTCATACGGGGCCCCCGGAGTCCGAACGAGCGGGTCTTCTGGCGAGCGTCAGTTCGCCTCGGTCAGGTCGAGGGGCACGTCGCCCGCCGCGGGCGCTGTGTGACGCGAGACCACCGGGTGCGACTTGGTGAACTCGTCCTTTTCGAGCGAGTCTCCGTGCTGCGCGAGCAGCTCCGCCGCGGGCACGTGGTGTTCGTCGTTGTCCATCGAGATGACGTACTCGTACATCGCGCGCACGCCGGCGAACACCCGGTCCTGCTCGGCGTCGTCGAGCCCGAGCCCGTCGAGGGCTTCCTTAAACGCGATCCACCCGTGGCGTTGATTCTCGCCGAACGGGTCGAGGTAGCGGAGCCCGCCGTCGGTCAGCCCGTAGTGCTGGCGGGCCTTGATCGCGACGAACCGGTTGCCGTTGCACGCCCCGACCCGGACGTAGTGCAGCCCGAGGATGTACAGCGGGTCGCCCGACATCGCCTCGACGTGCTCGACGAACCGGGCGGTGCCGGGCCGGACCTCGATCTCCGCCGGATCGCGCCCGAAGAACGCCAGGTCCTCCGCGGCGTAGGGCGCGAACCGCTGCTCGGGCAGCACGACCCGGCCGATCTCCGGGCGGGCGATGATCGCCGCGTCGATCGCATCGTCCATCGCGTTTGCCCACACCCAGGCCTGCTCGATGATCCGGACGTACGCATCGAGCTCAAGCTTGCCCTTGAGGACCAGCGCCAGCCCGTCGTTGCGCTCGGCGATCTGATGGAGGTCCCAGTTGTCGTCCTTGCACCGCTGGGTCAGGGTGCGGGTGGTGGCGGTGTCGGTCATGGGGCCCCCAGGGTCGGATCGATTTGGTCTTGTTGAGACTGAGTCTCAATCGTTGATTTACGGCCAGGCGGGGTCAACGCCCGTGGCGCAGAAAAAAGCCCGCCGATGGTCGGCGGGCTGGGGGCTTCAGAGGGGTTCCGGGCTCACCCGCCCAGGAACGCGGCGACGAAGCAGTCCACGTCGTCCACGTTGAGGGCTCCATTCCCGTCGCAGTCGGCCGATTCGAGGTCGCCGCCCAGGAACCCGGCGACGAAACAATCGACGTCGTCCACGTTCAGCGACCCGTTGCCGTCGCAGTCCGCGAAGTTGGTGGGAGTCGGGCAGCCTCGGAATTCGAGGGTGACGTCGTCCACGCCCGCCTCGACGATGGAGCCGCTGCCCAGGTCGCCCGCGACGAAGCGAACGCGGAGCTGGTTGGTGAGCGACACGAAGTCCGCGACGCGGTACTCGCGGTAGGTCCAGGCGCGGTTGTTCTCGTCGTAGGTCTCGAGGGTGGTCCAGGAGCCGCCGTTGTTGTCGGAGATCTGGATCGCCATGGAGTCTTCGTTTGGCGCGCCTCCCTGGTCGTTGGAATACCAGACCCACGCGGTCAGGTATGCCTCGCCCTCGTAGGCGGTGCCATCGAGAACGGGGCTCGTGAGGGTGGTGTTGCCGCCATCGATGTCGAACGACCCGATGGACGTGCCCGCGGCGGCCTGCGTGATGAAGCAGAGGGTGCCGGTGTTCGTGTGGTCGTCCTCGGGTTGGGCGGCGGTCGCTTGCGGATTGGCCCGCTCCCAGACGCCCGTCGTCGCGGTGTCGCCCGCGTCGCCGATCGTCCACCCGAGGTCGGTCTCCATCGTGTCGTTGAGTTCGAGCTGCACCACGGTCGAGAGCGCCGAGAACGGCAGGGCCGCGCCGGCGCGTGGGTATGTCACGCTGTTGCCGAGGGTCGATGTGGCGCTGAAGTAGAACTCCAGCGTGTCGCCGCACGGCGTCGCGGGCAGCACGCCCTCGAACATCACGCCCTCTGCGAGCGTCATGGGCGTGCCCACGAACGACCCGCCCGCGGCCCGCGTGTAGATCGTCGCGGTCGCGGGGTCGAGCGTCTCGACACCGTCCACGATCTCAACGCGGACGATGCTGTCGGCGTCCGCCGGGATGCTCGTCGGCACCGGGTTCGTCGCGACGTACGACATCGGCGTCGTCGTACGCTCGGCGAACAGCAGCGCCGCCTCGAAGTTCTCGCGCCCCGTGGGCAGGATCTCGACGGCGGGGAGCTCGAACCCGTTGAACCCGGTGTCACGCAGCTCGATCGTGAGCGACCACGCGCCGCGGTCGCCGTAGTACCAGTCGTCCGCGACGCCCGCGGCGGGGTAGAGCTCCCAGGACTGGATCGGGTCGTAGAACGCACCCTCCTCCTGCAGCATCGCGTTGCTCATGTCGGTCGAGAGCGTGTCGTAAAAGGTACGGTCCGGCTCGGGCGTCACGGCACCGTCCTCGTAGCCGAAGGGCCAGAGGATGAGCTGCGAGAACGAGTGGTAGTCGATCGATGCGGCGAGCCGGTCACCCAGCCCCGTCGCAAAGTCACGCAGCGCTGCTGTTTCGGGCTCGGAGAACGGCGAGGCCCCGCGGTAGGTCTCGGACGAGGTTGAGCCGGACGACCCGTCGCCGCCCCACTCGTACGACCAGTTGCGGTTCAGGTCCACGCCGTACCCGCTGCGCCGGTTCTTGCGCCACAGACGCTGGTTTGTCCAGGTGTAGGAGTACCCGTCCGGGTTGCATACCGGGATGATGCGGAAATCGACGGTGTCCACGAGGTCGCGCACGCGCGAGTCCGTGTCGTAGAGCTCGATGAGCTGGTCGGCGATGTACATCACCGTCGCCGGGCTCACCCACTCGCGCGCGTGCTGCCCGCCCTGCCACAGCACGACCGGGCGGTCGTCCGCGAGGTTGCCCGGCTGATCGGGCCCCGTGATGCGCAGCGCGAGGATATCGCGTGATTCGAGCGAGTCGCCAATGTCTGAGACGCTCACGATGTCCGGGCGCGCGGTCGCGAGCGTATTCATGCGCGCGTGGATGTCGGCGAGCTGCTGGTAGGACTGGTAGAACGACTCGTCGTACGTCCCCGTGCGGACCGCCGGGAACACGCCCGCCCGGCGCGCCCGCTCGTGGTTCTGGATCTGCGCCCACTCGGCGTCCACGAGCGCCTGAACGTCAGGGATCACGACGACCGGGTCGAGCCCGATCTCGCGCAGGGCCTTCTCGCCTTCGGGCGTCACCTGCACGTCCAGCGGGCCCACGCCCACCCGGTGTGTCCAGATCGTCTCGGCGATCACGCTGACCGCGGCTAGTTCGCGGGCACTGCCGGGCGTCACCCGCACGACGCGGTGGCCGTCGTACCGCACCACCCCGTCGCGCTCGGCGAGCACGTCGATGCGGTCTGTCTTGTCCGCCACAGCGGGGAGAGACACCAGAGCCGCGCAGGCCGCGGCGGCGAACACTCGAACGTCACGCATCATCAATCTCCGGGTCGGAATGGCCTCGTCCGTATCCGGAGGGCCGAGAATGTTGAGGGTGCCGGCAAAAAGAAAAGGAAAGCGGCCGGCGGGTCACACCACGAGCATACAGCCAGAGCCCCGAAAGCCCAGAACCTTCGGGAAACGTCGCTGATTGCACACCATTCGCCGTTTCGCGGGGGTCGGTTCCGGCCTCGCTGGGCGTCCCATCACGCCATCCCGATGCCAACACCGGGGTTGCGGCGAAGCCCCTGTGCCCGCACAATCGGGTGCAGGACCGCCTTGATGGGGACAACCGACGTCCATTCCGCCCCCTCACCCGAGCAACGCCGGGCGTTGATGCGCTCAGTTCTCGACGACCTGGCGGTCCTCGAAGAGATGCTCGATCGGGGTTTGTTCGAGTCCGGCGTCCGCCGCATCGGTGCCGAGCAGGAGTTGGTCTTCGTCGACCGCCATTGGCACCCCGCGCCGATCGGGCCCGAGGTGCTGGCGACGATGAACGACGAGCGCGCGACAACGGAGATCGGGCGCTTCAACGCCGAGTTCAACTGCACGCCGCACGACTTCGGGGGCGGGTGCCTGAGCGCGGTCGCGGCCGAGCTGTGCGAGCTGGGGGCCGCCGCCGAGCGCGCCGCGGCGGACATGGGCGCGCGGGTCGTGCTGACCGGCATCCTGCCGACGCTGGGGCAGTCCGATCTCGGGCTGGAGAATCTGACGCCCAAGCCGCGCTACCGGCTGCTCAACGACGTGATTACCGAGCTGCGCGCCGGTCGCTACGAGGTGCGCATCAAGGGCGTGGACGAGCTGACGTTCCCGCACGACTCGGTCCTCGTCGAGGCGCTCAACACCAGCTTCCAGCTCCACTGGCAGACCGAGCCCGAGAAGTTCGCGCTCGAGTACAACATCGCCCAGGCGGTCACGGGCCCCATGCTCGCGGCGTGCTGCAACTCGCCCGTCCTCTTCGGCAAGCGCCTCTGGTGCGAGACGCGCATCGCGATCTTCGAACAGATCGTGGACACCCGGCGCGAGGGGGGGCCGGCGGAACGCGACACGCTCAGCCGCGTCCGGTTCGGCGAGACGTGGGTGAAGGACAGCGTTCTGGAGATCTTCAAGGCGGACGTGGCGCGGTTCCGCGTGCTCTTCGGGCCCGAGGAGTCGCAGGACGCGCGCGCGGAATTGGACGCGGGGCGGATCCCAAAGCTCCGCGCGCTGCAGACGCACAACGGGACGGTCTACCGGTGGAACCGCCCGTGCTACGGGATCACGAACGGCAAGCCGCACCTGCGGATCGAGAACCGCGTGCTGCCCTCGGGCCCGACGATCGCCGACGAGATCGCGAATGCGGCGTTGTGGTTCGGGCTTATGCACGAGATGCCGCGCCGGTACCCGGACCTCACCGAGCGCCTGGACTTTGCGCACGCGAAGGCGAACTTCATCGGTGCCGCGCGCCAGGGGCTCGCGAGCACCGTGCACTGGGTGGACGGCGTGGACGTGCCCGCCCGCGAGCTCGTGCTGGGCGAGTTCCTGGACGCCGCCCGGGCCGGGCTCGAATCGGCCGGCATCGACACGGGCGACATCGACCGGTACCTGGGCATCGTCCGCAGACGCGTGGAGAGCCAGCGGACGGGCGCGCGGTGGATGCTCGACTCGGTGGCGAAGATGCAGGGGCAGGGGACACGCGCCGTGCGCCTCGCGGCGCTGACCGCCGCGATGTCCGCCCGCTCGCGCGACGGCACGCCAGTCTGCGAGTGGGACCTCGCGGAGATCACCGAGTCGGGGAGTTGGAAAGAGAGCTCGCTGCGCGTCGGGCAGTTCATGACGACGGACCTGTTCACGGTGCACGAGGACGAGCTCATCGACCTGGCGGCGTCCATCATGCAGTGGGAGCGCGTGCGGCACGTCCCGGTCGAGGACGACGACCACAAGCTCATCGGGATCCTGAGCTATCGCGATCTTCTCCGCCTTGTCGCGGACCCGAAGCGCGGGCGGGACGAGTCGATCGCCGTGGGCGAGGTGATGCGCCGCGACCCGCGGACGGTGCGTGCCGACACGCCCACGCTCGAAGCGATCGCCATCATGCGTGAGCACGAGATCTCCTGCCTGCCCGTGACGACGGCGGACGGCAAGCTGGTCGGGCTCGTGACGGAGCACGATTTCATGCGCCTCGCCGGGCGGCTACTCGAAGAGCAGCTCGCGCGCACCGACGAGGAGCCGAGCGGTGGATGAGGCCGTGGCGGACGAGCACCGGCTCGGCGTGGTCGAGGACCGCGTGCTCGGCGCGTACGACCCCGGGCACGACGGGCCCACCCTCGTCATCATCGGGGGCGTGCACGGCAACGAGCCCGCGGGCATCATCGCGTTTCGCACGGTCCTCGCACGCCTCCTCGCGCATCGACCAGAGGCGTTCCGTGGGCGGCTCGTCGGAATCGCGGGCAACCTGGGCGCGCTCAACGACCCCGACCGGCGGACGCGGTATCTCGACGCCGACCTCAACCGGCTCATGACACCCGAACTGCTTGAGTCGGACGCCGACCTGGCGGACCTGCACGAAGCGCGGGCGCTGGACGCGGCGCTACGCGATGCGCGCGATCGGGCGCGCGGGCCCATGGTCGTGATTGATTTGCACACGGTGTCGTCGCCGAGCCCGCCGTTCGTGGCGATGTCCGACTCGCTGCCCTCCCGGGCGGTGGCGCGGCACTTCCCGCTGCCCGTGTTCCTGGCGTTCGAGGAGCACCTGGCCGGGCTCGTCGCGGACCACGCGACAACGGAACTCGGCGCGGTCTCGATGATCATCGAAGGCGGGCAGCACGACGACCCGACGTCCGTCGAGGTGCTCGAGGCGGTCATCTGGACGGCGCTGCACGGCGCGGGCAGCCTGCCGATCGGCGAAGGGCCCGACCTTCGGACCGACCCGCGCGAGGTGCTGGCTCGGGCGGCGGGCGATCGGGCGCGCCGGGTCTATGACATCCGCCACCGGTACGCGATCCGGACGGATGACTTTGCGATCGAGCCCGGACGCGGCGCGTTCGACCGGGTCAAACGTGGGAAGACCGTGGTTGCGCGCGAGGGCGGCGAGCCCGTGATCGCCCTGATGTCGGGCCGGCTGTTCATGCCAAACCGCCAGCCGGTGCGCCGGGTGGGGGACGACGGGTACTTCATCGCGGTCGAGGTGGGGCGGGCGTGGTTGCGTGTCTCGGCGTGGCTGCGGAAGCGGGCGTGGGTGCACCGGGCGTTGCCCAGGGTGCTGCCGGGCGTGCGCGAGCGCGCGGGTCACCCGGGCGAGTTGGTCATCGCGCCGGAGATCGCGGCGGTGTACCGGCGCCAGCTGTTCCACCTGCTCGGGTACCGGCTCGTCCGGTCGTCGCCGGTGCCCGGATGGTCGCGGCCGCGCCGCATCTGGCGTGGGGCGGCGGCGGTGCTCGGGTCGATCGCGTCGATCGTGCGAGGCGTGGGGCGCGGGGGCGAGCGCGGGGCGCTGCCCGAGGAGCGCCCGGAGGACTGGGTCGCCGCGCGCAGGACGCTCGATGTGCTCGCCGATCGCGACCGCGCGGGGTGATCGCGGTACGCTTCGGGTATGAGCAAGACACGGAACGTGATCGGGTTGATCCTGGTGGTGGGTGCCGCGTGGGCGGCGGGGTGCGAGACGCCGCAGCAGCAGGGGGCGCAGGCCGCAGAAGCCGAGCCGCGGGCGGCGGAACCGGGCGACACCCCGGCCGTCATGCCGGGCATGCCCACGATGTCCGTCACGCATGACCCGGCCGCCGGGCTTGCGGGCGAAGCCGACCCCGCTCGGGCGATCACGGTCGCCGAGGGGTTTGCGGGCACGTTCGAGCACGGCGCCGTCGCGGCGGACCACGAACTCGCGAGCGCGGCGGGCGCGGAGATGCTGGCCCGCGGCGGCAACGCCGTGGACGCCGCGGTCGCGTCGATGTTCACCCTCTCGGTCGTCCGCCCCTACTCGTGCGGCATCGGTGGTGGGGGGTTCATGGTCATCCACCTTCCCGACGACCCTACGCACGGCGAGGTGACCACCGCGATCAACTACCGCGAGACGGCGCCCGCGGGGATCACGCCGCGCTACTACCGCGACAAGCCGCAGGGTGCGAGCACGCGCGGCGGGCACGCCGTCGCGACGCCCGGCTCCGTCGCCGGTCTGCTGCACGCGCTGGAACACTACGGCACGCTCGATCGGGAGACGGTGATGGCGCCCGCGATCAAGGCGGCCGCCGAGGGGTTCGTCGTCGATGAGCACTACGTGGATACGACCCGCGGGCTCGTCGAGCAGTTCCGCGAGAACGAGGAATGGCAATCACGGTTCACGTTTGTGTGGAACAGGTTCCTGCGCCAGGGCGAGGTCGCCGTGGGCGACCGGATCGTGAACCCCGAGCAGTCGCTCGCGCTCTCGCTGATCGCGCAGTCGGGTGGCGAGGCGTTCACGAGCGGGCCGATCGGGATGGCGATCGAGCGTGCGATCGTCGCGGAGGGCGGCGTCCTCAGCGCGGCGGACGTCCGTGGGTACAAGCCCTCGGAGGTCGAGCCCATGACACTCGAGGTGCAGGGCAAGACGCTCCTGGTCATGCCCCCGCCGTCGTCGGGGGGCGTCGCGATGCTGCAGGTGATGAAGCTGCTCGACGGGCGTGGGCTGCGCCTGGACGACCCCATGGACACGCTCACCGAGGTGCACCTCGTGACGGAGGCGCTCAAGCACGCGTTCGCGGACCGGGCCCGGTTCATGGCGGACCCCGACTTTGAGCGTGTGCCCGTGGCGCGGCTCCTCGACGATGCCGAGATGAAGGCGCTGATCCCAACGCTTGTCGAGGACACCATCCTCGGGCCATCGGCGTACGGCATCGGCCGCCGCTCGCACCCGATCCTTCCGACGGAAGACGGCGGGACGAGCCATGTCTCCGTCGTCGATCCGTTCGGCGGGGCGGTCGCGTGCACCGAGACGATCAACCTCGCGTTCGGATCGCTCGTCACGGTGCCCGGGTTCGGGTTCTGCCTGAACGACCAGATGGACGACTTCACGACGAGCTCGACCAACGCCTTCGGGCTGCGCCAGTCTCGGAAGAACGCGCCGGCGCCGGGCAAGCGCCCGATCTCGAGCATGAGCCCGACGATCGTGCTCGACGACGCCGGGGTCGCG
The DNA here is from genome assembly GCA_030426605.1 of Phycisphaerae bacterium. Taxonomy (GTDB): domain Bacteria; phylum Planctomycetota; class Phycisphaerae; order Phycisphaerales; family UBA1924; genus BQJQ01. The sequence continues at coordinate 23,389 of JAUHXM010000010.1, forward strand.
ATCGTCGCGGGCGCGTCGGGCGGGCCCCGGATCATCTCGGGGACGACCGAGGCGGTGCTGTTCGCGATGGCGGGGATGGGCGCGGGCGAGGCGGTATCGCAGCCGCGCTGGCACCACCAGTGGATGCCCGACGTTCTGAAGCTTGAGCCAGGCGTGCTGCCCGACGCGGACGCCCGCTCCCAGCTGCAGGGGATCGGGCACCCGATGGGCGAGACCGACGCGGTGGGCGTGGTGCAGATGATCACGCGGGCCGAAGCCGGGTGGGAAGCCGCCTCCGACCCGCGCAAGGGCGGTCGGCCGGCGGGGTACTGATTCCCGAATCCGACCGGGCGGGCCCTCGGAATACGCTTGGCTGTGACCACACTGCCCGCGGATCAACCCGAGTCTGTCGCCGAGATGTGCTCGGGTTTGGACCGCGCCCGGGCGCGCCTCGGGACGGTCGTCGGCATCCACTCGGTGTGCGACTACTTCTCGTTCGTGCTCATCGCGCTGCTGCCGCTGTTCGCCACGACGCTTGGGCTTACGACGGGGCAGAAGGCGACGATCATCAGCATCGGCACCATCTGCTCGGGCGTCATCCAGCCAATCGTCGCGTGGGTGAGCGACCGGTTCGACACGCGCTCGCTGGGCACGGGGGGGTTGCTGCTCGCGGTCATCTGCGTCGCGTGCTTCGGGCTTGCGCGCGAGTTCTGGCACCTGGCGTTGCTGCAGGGGCTGACGGCGATCGGCATCGGGGCCTTCCACCCGCCCGCGGCGGCGGTGGTGGGGCGGCTCGCGGGCTCCCGACGATCGCTCGGCATGGCGGTCTTCTTTCTCTTCGGCATGCTCGGCGGGATGGCGGGGAACATCACCGCGCCGCGCTACGTCGAGGCGATGGCCCGCTCGGGGCGTGGCGCGCCCGACTACGGCGCCGGGCTCATGGCGCTCGCGTGGCTCGCGATCCCGGGCGTCATCGCGTGCATCATCCTCGCGTGGGCGAGCCACAAGACGCCGCACCGGCACCACGCGGCCCGCGATCACCACACGAGCCTGGGCCCCGCGGAGCAGCGCCGGCGGTGGGGGGCCGTGGGGATCCTGTATTTCGCGAACATCATCCGTTTCAGCACGAACCTCGCGCTGGTCTACCTCTTCAACGAGTGGGCCGAGGCCCACACCCGCGGGCGCGCGGGTGTGGCGCAGCTCACCGAGACACTGGGTGCCGAGGCGTCGCAATTGAACGGCTTCCTGCAGGCGTCCATGCAGCTTGGCATGGGGGGCATGGGGCTCGTGCTCGGGTTCACGCTCGCGCGCCGGTTCGAGAAGTGGGCGTTCGTCGGGTTCCCGCTCATCGGGGCGGCCGTGATGTCGCTCATGCCCTTCGCCGAGGGGGCCGGCGCGGTCTGGATGGCGCTCGGGCTGAGCGTGCTCTCCGGCGTCGGGTTCGGGAGCGTGATCCCGGTATCGATGGCGGTCGCGCAGCGGCTCCTTCCGCACCGTACGAGCCTGGCGTCGGGCATGATGCTCGGCGGCGCGTGGGCGTTCGCGTTCATCGGGCCCACGATCGCTGAGCAGATGCACACGCGGTTCTCGCTCGAGATCGCGTTCTGGGTGATCGCCGGGCTCCTGGCGACGGGCGGGATGGTCTGCCTGGCGTTGCCCGGGCGGCTGCTGACGGACGCGATCGACCACCACTGAGCGTGTTTTCGGAACCGCGGCCGGCGAGACCCGAACCGGTTCCGCGGCGCCACCAGCACCCGGCACGGGGGGAGCGCGTGGGGCTCGGGGGGGCTTCGTGACATTCGGGTGACGCACACGTGACGCGGCTGTTGCGCGCCGAGACGCGTGACATTGCGGTGACGGTGCGCGGCCGAACATGACCGTATTCATGGGGGTTGTCACACCCCGAAGGGAGCCCCCATGCCGAACCGAACCGCCGCCCTGATGCTCACCCTCTTCACCGCCGCCGGGACGGCGAGCGCCGTCTTGTGCCCGCCGCCCGATATCGCACAGCCCGACGTGCAGGTCGCGGACGTCGCCAAAGAACGACCGGTCGTTGAAGTCGTCTTCGTGCTGGACACCACCGGCAGCATGTCCGGGCTGATCGAGGGCGCAAAGCAGACGATCTGGTCGATCGCGACAGAGATCGCGCGGGCCGAGCCCACGCCGATCGTCAAGATGGGGCTCGTCGGGTACCGCGACCGGACGGACGCGTACGTCGTGCAGTCGTTCGAGCTGACCGAAGACCTCGACGCGATGTATACGAGCCTGATGGGGTTCGAGGCGGCGGGCGGGGGCGACACGCCCGAGTCCGTGAATGAAGCGCTGCACACGGCGGTCACCGGGTTCGACTGGTCCGCCGACGGGACGTCGCTGCGGCTCGTGTATCTGGTGGGTGACGCGCCGCCGCACATGGACTATCAGGATGATGTGCCGTACCTCGACAGCTGCGCGCTCGCGTTGGAGCGCGGGTTGATCGTCAACGCGATCCAGTGCGGGTCGGCGAGCGACACGGAGGAGATCTGGCGCGAGATCGCGGCGCACGCGGAGGGGCGGTACGAGCGGATCTCGCAGTCGGGCGGGGTGGCGGTGATCGAAACGCCGTTCGACGATGAACTCGCGTCGTTGGGCGCTGAGCTCGGGGCGACGGCGCTGGCCTACGGCGTTCTGGAGAGCCAGCGTGCCCAGGCCGTGCGCCAGGAGTCGTCGATCGAACTGGGCACCGCGATGTCCGCGGCGCCCGCGGCGGACCGGGCGACGTACAACGTCTCCAAGGCCGGCGCCCGCAATGCCTACGGCGAACAGGACCTGATCCGTGACCTCGACGCCGGGACCGTCACCCTGGACACGCTGCCCGAAGCCGAGTTGCCCGAAGCCATGCAGGCGATGACCCCCGAGGAGCGCGACGCCCACATCGAGGGGCTGCGGGCCAGGCGGGCGGCGATCCAGTCGCGGATCGCCGAGTTGTCCGAACAGCGGGCTCGGTTCCAGCGTGAGAAGATGGCCGAGCGGCCGTCGAGCGGGTTCGACGCGCGCGTGATCGAGGCGCTGCGCGAACAAGCCGCGACGAAGGGGCTGAGCATCTCCGATGACGCGACGGAGCCCGACAACGCCAACGACACGTCCGACGAATCCGAGAGCTGAGACACCACGCACGAAGGAGCACAGCATGATGACGAGACGCACACGCCGTCTGCCCGCCGCGTTGCTCGCAGGGCTCGCCGTTTCGATCGCGGGGGCGTCGCCCGCCGCGGCGCAGGAATCGGTCGCCCGTGAGGCGCCGATCCAGTTCCTGGTGCCGGCCCGCCCGGTGATCCAGCCGACGCACCAGGCTCCCGTGCGCATGAGCGCGGCGGAGGCGCACGTCACGATCAAGGACCGCGTCGCGATCACCGAGCTTGCGATCACGGTGACCAACCCGGGCGCGCAGATCGCCGAGACGCGGCTGCTGCTGCCCGTGCCCGATGGCAGCGCGATCAAGAGCTTCAAGCTCGACTCGCTCGGCGACGACTCGTCAGCGGTGCTCCTCCCGGCCGCCGAGGCGCGCCGGGTGTACGACGAGATTGTGCGCAAAATCGTGGACCCCGGGCTGCTCGAGTTCGCAGGGATGGGGCTCATCCGGTCCAGCGTGTTCCCGGTCGAGCCGGGCAAGACGCAGACGTTCCGCGTGGCGTACGAGCAGGTGCTCAGCGCGCACCGCGGGCGGGTGGACTACGTCCTGCCGCGGACCGAGGCGCTGGCGGCGACGGGCGTCGAGTGGTCCGTCACGATCGATATCGAGAGCAAGACGGGCCTTGGCCCGATCGTGTCGCCGAGCCACCCGATCGAGACGACGCGCGAGGGCAACACTGCACGCGTGCGCGTGCTCGCGCCGGACGATCCGGGCAGCGTCCGTTTGAGTGTGCTGCACAACGCGGGCGCGGGCGGGATGACGGTGCTCGCCTACCCGGACGCGCGCATCGCGGACGGGCAGGGCGGGTACTTCATGCTCGTCGCCGGTGCGCCGGACGCGTGGGCGAAGGCCGAGACCCCCAAGCGCGAGGTCACCCTCGTGATCGACCGTTCCGGCTCGATGCGTGGCGAGAAGATGGCGCAGGCCAAGGAAGCCGCGCTGCAGGTGCTGCAGGGTCTCGACGCGGGCGAGCGGTTCAACATCGTGGACTATGCGGGCACCGTCGAGCGGTTCGCCGAGCGTCCGCAGCCGAAGACGCCGGAGACGATGGAGCGGGCTCGTGACTACATCAACGCGCTCGAGACCAACGGATCGACGAATCTGCACGACGCGCTCGTCGCTTCGCTCCGCCAGCCGACGGCGGACGGGTCGCTCCCGCTCGTGTTGTTCCTCACCGACGGCCGTGCAACCGACGGCGTGACGAGCGAGGTCGGCATCCGCGAGGCGGCGAGGGCGGCGAACACCCACGATCGCCGCGTCTTCACGTTCGGCGTCGGGTTCGATGTCAACGCGCCGCTGCTGAGCGGGCTCTCCGAGGCCACACGGGCCGTGCCGACCTTCGTTCTCCCCAATGACTCGATCGAGGTGAAGGTCTCCGAGGTATTCGACCGGCTGGACGGGCCCGTGCTCGTGAACCCGGTGGCGACCGCGGTCCTGGAGGGCGCGATGCCGGTCGAGCGGCGCGCGGTCGTCCGCGATCTGCAGCCGCGCCGGCTGGCGGACCTGTACCGTGGCGAGCAGACGATCGTGCTCGGGCGGTACGCGACGAACAAGCCGATCCAGTTCGAGCTGAGCGGGTTCGTCTCGACCGAGCCCGGCGCCGAGGGGCGGCTGATGCAGGTGACCTTCGATCCTGCCGAGGCGACGGTCGCCAACAGCTTCGTGCCGCGTCTGTGGGCGCAGCGGCGCATCGGTGATCTCATCGCATCCATCCGCCAGGCCGGCGCCGAGGGGAAGCAGCCCGAGCAGGAGCTGGTCGATGAGATCGTCCGCCTGAGCACCGAGCACGGCATCCTGACGGAGTACACCTCGTTCCTCGCGGCGGACGAGCGGCAGATCGCGGCCGGCGCGCCCGTCGAGGCGTGGGAGTCCCGGATTGGCACCGAGGAATCGATGATGCGTCTCCAGATCGAGCTCGCGGACCAGGCCGTCGAGACGCGCGAGGGCGCGGCCGCGGTCGCGCAGGACCGCAACAACGCGCCGCGGCGGTCGTCCACGCACGTTCAGCAGAACCGCTACCAGTACGCCGACACGGATGGGAACGGCTCGGCGGCGAGCCCGTTCGGCGGGGGGAATGCGCTCGCCGAACGCGAGATCAGCACCGTCCAGCGCGTCGCCGACCAGACGCTCTTCCAGCGCGGCCCGAGCCGGTGGGTCGATGCCCGGGCGCTCAGCCGAGAGACGGAGGAGCCCGAGGTCACGGTTGAGTTCGGGTCGGATGCCTACTTCGATCTGGTGACGGATTTAGCGGCCCAGAACCGTCAGGGTCTGATTGCGAACCGCGGTGAGATCCTGCTGATGAACCGCGGGCAGCTGGTGCTGGTCCGCAACCCGTCCTGATGGCACCCCCTCTTCCGGGTCGATGAGTTCGATCCGGTACCCTCACGCCGGGGCGGCCCGCAGCCGCCGCCGGCGATTCGAAAGGAGTTCACTCGATGAACCGCACCCGCCTGATCGCGCTGACCACCCTCGCCGGATTGCTGACCGCTCCAGCCCTCGCGGCGGACGGCACCGCGTTGACCATTTACTCGACCGCCACACCCGGCGCCGTCCCGCCCGAGCTCTACCGCCCGACGGCGGGGCAGGGGTACAACCCGTACTCGTACCAACAGATCCCCGGGTACGCCGTCATCAAGCAGGAACGCGACCTGGACATCACGGGCCCGCTGGGCACCTACGAGTTCACGGACGTCGCGGCACTGCTCGACCCGACGACCGTGCGGTTCGAATCGCTCACGGACCCGGACGGCACCAAGGTGCTCGAGCAGGACTACCGGTTCGATTTGCTGAGCATGGACAAGATGCTCGAGCGCTACATCGGGCAGGAGATCATCTTCGGCGGGCGCAGCATGAAGCTGCTCTCGATCGCCGGCGGCGGCATGCTGCTGCAGGACCCGGAGGGCCCGATCAACTTCCAGCAGGGGTACCACGGCGTGCAGTTCCCCGAGCTCGCCGAGGGGCTGGTGCTTGAGCCGACGCTCGTCTGGAAGCTCGCGGCCAACACCGGCGGTACGCACGCGACGCGCATCAGCTATCAGGCCACCGGCATCACCTGGTGGGCGGATTACAACATCGTCTGGAACGAGGGCGCCGACGCGAACTCGGGCACGGTCGATGTCGGCGCGTGGGTGAGCATCCTCAACCAGTCCGGCGGGACGTACGAGGACGCGAAGCTCAAGCTCGTCGCGGGTGATGTGCACCGGGCCCAGCCGGGTCGGGGCGGTGGACGCAACGAGATGATGTACGCCCGCGCCGCGATCGCCGAGGATTCGATGAAGGGCTTCGAGGAGAAGTCGTTCTTCGAGTACCACCTCTACACGCTCGGCCGCCCGACGACGATCCCGGACCGGTCCACCAAGCAGCTCGAACTCTTCGCGCCCGCGAACGGCATCCCCGCCGACAAGGTGATGGTCTACGACGGCACGGCCCAGGTCCCCTGGTGGCACTACTCCAGCGCGATCACGGACCGAAACTTCGGCGTGAACTCGAACAGCAAGGTCGAGGTCTTCGTCCGGTTCGACAACACCGAGGAGCACGGGCTGGGCGTGCCCATGCCCTCGGGGCGCATCCGCGTGAGCAAGCTGGACGAGGCGGACGGATCGCTGGAGTTCATCGGCGAGGACGTCATCGACCACACGCCGCGCGAAGAAGAGATCATGATCAAGCTCGGCAACGCGTTCGACGTGGTCGGCGAGCGCGTGCAGACCGATTTCCGAATCGGCAAGAACTGGATGACCGAGACGATCGAGGTGACCCTCCGCAACCGCAAAGACGCGCCGGTGGAGGTGATCGTCGCCGAGCACATGTACCGCTGGGCGAACTGGAGCTTCCAGGCCCACTCGGACGATTTCGAGAAGATCGATGCCCGGACGGTGCACTTCCCCGTGACGCTCGAGCCCGACGAGGAGCGGGTCGTGTCGTACACGGTGCACTACACCTGGTAAGAGGAGCCGTCCGCGTGGCACTGGGAACCATCGTACTGGTCGAGGACGACGACGCCATCCGGCGCGGCGTCGTCGATGCGCTGAAGTACACCGGGTACACCGTGCACGAAGCCGCGGACGGCGACGCTGGTCTCACGTTGTGTCTCTCGGTGGACGCCGACATCGTGCTGCTCGACATCATGATGCCCAAACGCGACGGCCTGGAGGTGCTCGCCGAGCTGCGCAAGGCGCGGCCGAGCATGCCCGTGATCTTCCTTACCGCCCGCGGTGAGGAGGCGGACCGCGTCGCGGGCCTGCGGCTGGGGGCGGACGATTACGTCGTCAAGCCCTTCGGCGTGGAGGAGCTGATCGCGCGGGTCGAGGCGGTCCTCCGCCGCAGCGCCGAGCGACCGAGCGCGATGCCCACGCTCGAGATCGCGGGGCGGACGATCGACTTCGAGCGCCGCGAAGCGCGCCTGACGGATGGGACCGTCCGGGCGCTCACGGCGCGCGAGACCGAGGTCATGCAGTTCCTGGCGGCCAACCGGGGCAGGGCGGTCTCGCGCGAAGAGCTCCTCCAGAAAGTCTGGGGGTTCGACCCGCGCGGCACGCACACGCGGACGGTGGACATGACCATCGCCCGCCTTCGCGAGCATCTGGGCGACGACCCGACCACGCCCAGCGTCATCCGGACGGTGCGCGGCAAGGGGTATGCGCTGGCGAGCGCGGGCGAGGCGTGAACCCGCGCCGGCGCATCACGTGGTTCGTGTACGCCGTCTGCGTCGCGCTGCTTGTGCACGGGCTCGGATGGGTGTCGTGGCAGGTGATCCGGCTGGAGCGCGCGGAGGTGCGCGCCCGGGCGGAGAACGACCGACGCGATGCGGAACGCTTGGCGCTGTGGCGGATGGACTCGCTCGTCGCCCCGCTGATCGCGCGGGAATCGGCGAGGCCCTACCTCCAATACCGACCGTTCATCCCCGCGGGCCGCACGCACGACGACGCGTGGCAGCCCGCTCCCGACGGGACGCCGCTGGTCCCGTCGCCGCTGTTGACGGAGCCACGTCAGCCGGGCGACGTCTCGGGCGATTTGGTGCGTCTGCACTTCCTGATCGACCCGGACGGCATCGTCACATCGCCCGAGGCCCCCTCGGACGATGTCGTCGGGGCCGCTGGCGTGCCCGCGATTGACTATGAGCGCGTGGACGCATCCAAAGCGGCGCTGGCGGAACTCACCCGGGTCATCGGTGACCTCGACGCGACCGGGCGGTTGGCGTCGTCGCGGCGTCCGAGCAGGACGAGCGTCCGGATGTCCGGGCCGTCGTCCGAACTGCGGCAGTCTGTGCAAGAGCTCGACGCGCGGAACATGGCGGCCGAGCGGGCGTTCAATTCGCAACTCGGTGCGTCCAAGTCGGGTTACTCGTACGGCCGAGAGCAGGCGCGGGCCGACTCGGACGATGCCCCGATGCTCGCCGAGCGCGCCGAGGAGGAAGGGGCCGGGCTCGACGGTGTCACGGCCGGGGCGCCGGTCGAGGCGCTCGCGGACCAGATGACAGAATCGATCGCGGCGGATATCTCCTCGCTCGCGTTCAACGAATCACGCCTGGACTCGGGTCCGGTCCGGGTCGCGCCGTTCGAGCCCGCGTGGATCGGCAGCGGGCGCGAGCTTGTTTTTGTTCGACAGGTCCTCGTGCACGGCGTCGCGTACCGCCAGGGCGTGTGGATCGATTGGCCGGAGCTTGAGCGCCAGCTGATCGATGCCCAGCGGGATTTGTTCCCCGGTGCCCAGCTCGAGCCGATCCTGCCCGACGAAGCGCCGGAGGATTACGAGGACGCCGCCCGCCGGCTCGCGATCGTGCCCGCGCGGTTCGAGCCGGGCGACTGGCCCACGCCCACCGCGCCCGTGATGACGCCGGCTCGCTGGTCGCTCGTACTCACCTGGATCGCCGTTCTGGCGGCGGCGGTCGCGATCGGTGTCGTGCTGCAGACGTCGATCTCGCTGTCCGAGCGGCGCGGGCGGTTCGTCAGCGCCGTGACGCACGAGCTCCGCACGCCGCTCACGACGTTCCGGCTGTACGCGGGCATGCTTGCAGATGGCATGGTCTCGGACGAGACGGCCCGCGCGGAATACCTGGACACCCTCAAGCGCGAGTCCGGGAGGCTGTCGGGCATCGTCGAGAACGTGCTCGAGTACGCGCGTCTGAGCCGGCGCGCGACCGGGCAGCCCCAGCGCGTCGGTCCTGTCAGCCCGGACGAGTTGCTCGTGCGCGTTCGCCCGATGCTCTCGAGGCGGGCCGAGCAAGGCGGGATGGACCTCATCGTCTCGGCCGACCTGGACGACGCGGGCGATCGCGTGGTGCACGTCGATCCGCAGTCCGTCGAGCGGATCCTTTCAAACCTGGTGGACAACGCCTGTCGATACGCCGCCCCGGAGGAGGACACCGAGCACGCCGAGACGCGCATCCACCTGGACGTGGGCGTGCGCGGCGGCGACATCGAGTTCCTCGTCGCCGACTACGGGCCCGGGGTCGCGCCGTCCGAGCGGGCCCAAATCTTCGGGGAATTCCGTCGCGGCGGTGCCGGCGCTCGGGCGGATCGCTCCGGGCTCGGGCTCGGTCTCGCACTGAGCCGGGGGTTGGCCCGCGAGGCGGGCGGGGAACTCAGCCTCGTCCGCCGGCGTGGGCACGGTGCGGAGTTCCTGCTCACGATTCCGCTGAGCGACGCGCCAGGGTGATCGGCGTCAGGTTCGGAATATGAACGGCATCGCCTGCCACCGGTCCCTGTTCCGGGCGGTGGTGGTCGTTTGTGCTTGACCAGAATCGCGTAACAGTTACAGTATCCCCTTGTGAACCCATAGGATCGCTGAACTGAGAGGGAGATCAGCCGGAAACGTTCCGGAGTCGCGATCCCATTTCTGAGAGGGAGAATCCCATGCAACGTACTATCAGCGTGATTGCAGTCGCGGCGTTCGCGGGCTCGGCGTACGCCGTCGTCGTCAACGGCGGGTTCGAAGCCGGGACCGGTCCGGACGCGGATAACTGGAACCAACTCGAGATCTTCGGCGGCACCCAGGGTGCGAATTCCATCGTCGATCGGACCACCGCCAACGTCCACACCGGGCAGTGGGCGATGAACTTCGAGGTCACCGGGGCTCCGGACTACGGTCCCGTCGCCGAGATTCAGCAGGTCACCTCGGTTGGCTCGGTCGTCGCGGGCCAGGCGTACGACTTCTCGTTCTGGGCCGCGGGGACCCCGGGCCCGGGTTCGGTGGGGTTCTACGAAGTTCTCTGGTTCGACGCCGACGGCAGCAACGGTGGGGGCCCGCAGGGCAGCGCCACCGGGCTGCAGAACATCGGCTACGGAGCCGCCTACGCCCAGTTCGGCATGACGGGCCTGATCGCCCCGACCGGGGCGGACTCGGTGCTCGTGCAGATCCGCCTGGTCACGGGGGCGTTCGATGGTGCGGCTGGTCAGATGAGCGTTGACGATGTCACGTTCGCGGCCGTCCCGGCACCCGCGACCGCCGGTCTGCTGGCCCTCGGCGGGATCGCCGCCGTTCGCCGTCGCCGCTGATCGGGTCGGGCACCCTCGACACCGGGCGGCCACGCCCGGTCTCGATGTGATCCCTCTCACCTCAAGCATCGCCCGGGAGCGGTCCCAATCTGGGCTCGCACCCGGGCGATCGCTTCGTGAGGACTGCGGGAGACAGCGGGCGATCAGGGCGTATACTCCCCACCCGCGGGGCCATCCCGCGTGCGGGCCTGTAGCTCAGTTGGTTAGAGCGCACCCCTGATAAGGGTGAGGTCGAAGGTTCGAGTCCTTCTAGGCCCATTTTCCTACGTCCAGCCGAACGCCTTACTTGGCGTACCCGCGGAAGCAGCGGCGCGGCACGAGCCCACTCACTGATCCGGGTCGTCCTACCCGGGGAAGGAGATGGCGGCCATGCCGCAGTCACCACGCGCGCCCAAGCGGCGCACCCCAAGGCTCCGCCACCACAAGGCCTCCGGCCAGGCGTTCGTCGAGATCAACGGGCGCCGCCACTACCTCGGCGTCCACGGACGGGCGGAGACCTAGCAAGCGTACCGCCGGTTCGTCGCCGAGAGGGTCGTGTCAGCCTGCGTCATGCGGAACCAGCGGTGGGCCCAACCGGGTGCGCGGCCGAGTCGTTCAGCCGGCGACGCCTTCACCCTTGCGCGATGCCGGCGGGCGATCGAACGCGTCTTCGCAGCGGCGGGTGTGGCGAAATGGACCCACACCGTCTGCGGCACTCGACGCGCTTGTGGGTATGACGGCGCGCGCGTGCCCGGTGATTCTGGTTGTGCGGCAACCGTCATGTGAGCGACGATCAGTCGGGGCGCCATGGAAACCGAGTGATGGATGACGCGATCCTTAATTGACAGACCCCGACGCGTGCGTCGGGGTCTTGCTGAACATGCCGTTATGTGCTGGCGTGGATGGCGATCAACCCTGCGAGTCGATCAGCGTCCCGTTGGGCAAGCTCCTGAGCATCTCCAGGAGCAGGGTCGAATCAACCGAGCTGTTCGCGGCATCCTCATGCGATCCGGGCGGTGGGCCATGCTGGCTGCGTGGAGCGTCAGCCTTCGCGGCGAGCTGTTCGTGGAGGGATGCGGCATCGATGCCGGCTTCTGCGAGCACGCTGTCGAGCGCGTGACGCATGGTCTTGGGATCATCGCCCCGTTCCAGTGCTGCGTCGGCGGTCTCCTTGAGTTTCGCCAACAGTTCGGAGATTGCCGATGAGTCCAGCCCGGCCTCCTCGGACGCGGACTCGATGGCCTCGTTCATCCCCGGCGGCCGTCCGCCGCTGGGGCGCCCGGTGCCGTTGGTCTGCTGGAGCGTCCACGGTTGTGATGTCCCTCCGATTGTGCTTGCGGGCGTCATGTTTGTTTCCTTCCTTGGTTGGGCACGCATGGGCACGCGGGTCCTTTGCTGACGTCGTGTCAGATCGGTTGCGTCACTCGGTGACCGTCATGGTCCCCGGGATGCCACGGAACGCCTTGATGATCTGATTCTCGCCCGGCGCGCCGGCGTGGTAGTGGTACCCGCGGATCGTGTCCCAGTGACCTCCGCACTCGTCGAGGTCGTGCGAGACGGATCCATCAGCGTCGGCGTGCGCGTAGATGGCGAAGCCGTCCATGGCGTAGCCGATCATCGCGGCGTGCCCGTCGGGCTGCGCGATCTCTTTGGTGTGGCCGGTCACGGCGTGGTAGTGGTACCCATCGTGCGGGTTCAGGTGCCCGCCCGCGTCGTCGAGCGGCGCGATCGTGTGGGCCGCGAGGATGGCGTCGATCGGCGCCGGCGGGGCGAACTCGACGCCGTTGAACGCGATGCCCAGCGCGTTGAGACCGGGCCCGCCTTGCGGTCCGCCCTCGCCCGGCTCAGCCGGGCGTAGTGGGCGGCCGTCGGCGTCCGCGGCACGGTCGGGGCCCCCCTGCGGAGGCCCGATCGTGGTCGGCTCGTCCTGATAGACCGGCTGCACCGGGATGACGAAGACGGTGACGGCGCGGTCAACCCATTCTGGCCGCCCTTCGACCACGTGGTTCTGGTACTCCGGATCGACATTCGGGCGGGCCGCGGCCTCGAACGCCTCCTTGGCGTCCGTCACCCTGATCGAGCCGTCCTCGCGGTACAGCTTCCATCGCGGGTCGTCGTAGAGCTCGGCGATATCACGCACGAAGGGCCCGTCGACATCGTGCACCTCGCCCTCGTGGAACCAGATACCGCCCATGTCGGCGCTGTCCTCGATGTGCGCGGGGGACCAGGGGCCCATGTCGTGCTCGTGCGGCTCTGAATAGGTGCGGATGACGTAGCACAGCGCCGATGATCCGTCCAGAAGCGTCCGCTCCTCCGCGATGATCGGCGCGGCCAGCGCGTCTTCGATGAAGTACGCAGGGCGAACCGGGGGCGTGCCAGCTTCGTTCAAGCCCGCGGGGACCTGGCGGGATGGGCGCGGCGGGAAGGCGTCCTCACGGGGGCTCCGCTGGCGGCCCTCGGGCGGTCCGGCGCCTGGCCGACGACGCGTGACGCTCGGGTCGGGCGTGCCCACCCATGTCCGCGGAACGAAGGGGAACGCGTCCGTGATGACGTAGTAGTACGTGCCGCCGGGGAACTGCGGCGTTACGCCCGTCCGCCCGTTGGACTCGTCGAGATGGCCGAGGCCTTCGACGTACTCGTAGTCTTCAGCGAAGGTGCCGTCGTAGTCGCCTCCGGGGCCCTCGGGCGGCTCCGGACGGGTGCCCTGCTTGAGCCGGTAGGACGACTTGAGCTCGACGATGGGTGAGGCCGCGTCGCCCGGGTCCTCGTGCCCAAAGGGCGCGTAGATCGGGAAACCGTCGAAGGCCCAGCCGAGATGGATCATGCGGTCGGCGCCGTCGCTCTGTGCGTCCGTGAGCGATTCGAGGAGCGCGGTCGGCACACCGTGGTAGTGGTACTTCCCGGTCGGCTGGACGTGCCCGTGGTTGAAGTCAACGCCAAAGCGGCCCTGGTTGTTTGCGCTGCCCGCGTCGTAGTTCCACGCCGAGAAGCCGCGCTGCCCGGTCGGCGTCCAGAATTCGCCGGTGCCGGCGTCGAAGATGATCCCGCTCAGCGCCACGCCGAACTCGGGGGCTGCCCGCGAACGTCGCGCCGCACGCCGGGGGTGCCGCGGGATCCGGATCTCACGGTCGATGCTCCGGACCGCGTTGGGGTTGCCCGAGTTGGGAAACTCCCCGATGGCGTGACCCGGCACGCTGTTGGTGGTGATGACGCGGTGCTCGCCGTCCAGGGTGATCGAGACATCGGGCGCCGGCAGATCGACGGGCTCCATCGGTCGGCGCCCGGTGGGCTGCCCGGCGTTCGCCGTCACCTCTTTGCTGGCGTGATCCGGGTGAGCGCCAGCTCCGAGCGTCATGAGAGAAACAACGAAGACGGCCGTACGTGTGTGCGTCATCAAGACACTCCTGGGTTGGCTGAATAGGCGGGCTCGTGTTTCCACGAACCACGCCGCCGGGGTTACGGGCAGCCGTTGAGGAAGGCGCTCACGAGCGCGTCGATGTCGTCGACGTTCTCGTCGCCGTCGCCGTTCATGTCAGCGTTGTTCGGGATCGCGTCCCGGAATCGCTGGATGAACTGATCGATGTCGTCCACGTCGAGGCCGCCGTCGAAGTCGAAGTCGGCTGGGCACGCCCGGGCCGCGAGGAACACGTCGTCGGCGAGCTCGGCGCCTATGTCCGTGTTCAATCGGATGATGTCCGCGAGTGTCGTGGACTCGATCTGGGCCACCATGTGCGGCGGGAGGTACGCCTGGTACCACATCCGGTCGCCGTCTCGCAGGCGAAGAAACTGATCGCGTAGCACGCGGTAGAGCGATTCACCCACGAACGCGCCCGGGCGGTGCGGCTCGGCGAGGAAGCCAACCCACGGGTCGATGTCGTCAACGGTGTTGTAAGCGGTGGCGAGACGCTGCGTGATCACCGGGTCCGGATTGACATCCGCGAACGTCGTCGCCGGCGGACGCCCAAGCGCGACGCGGATCGCGTTGTACTCGGGGAGCCCGTGGTCGCGCCCACGCTGGATGTTCAGTGATGCCAGGTCGAACCCGCCCGCGCCGGGAGGCCCGAAGAGGAAGTTGCGCACGTCATCGACCACGAATGAATCAATGTTCTGGGCAGGCTGGGCCGCGAGCCCCCGGAGCAGCGCCTCAATCCCATTGTCGAGGATTTCATCGGGCGCGAAGAATGCCGCGGCGAGATCCAGGTGCCCGTCTTCAATCTCTGCACCCGACGCATCGACACGCATGATCTGCGTCGAGAGCATCGTGTGCCCCACGCGGTACGCGGCGTTGGCGAACACGTTTGTGATCCCCGCGTTCACGTCCGGCCGGTAGCCCCGGTAGGGGGGCAACGCGTTCGGCCCGAGCAGCTTCGGCAGGAACTCGTTATACGTGATCGCCTGCATCTCCGCAGCGACCATCGCACGGGCGTGCTCGTATATCTCGTCGCCCGTGAGGTTGGGACGATCGAAGGCGATCTGATCCGCGAGCCGGTTGTGCTCGCGCACAAAGAGCGTGTGCATCGCCGTCAGCCCAACCTGCTCGTTCGCGCGGATGTCCCCTGCCAAGAAATACGTGGGATCATCGGATGAGGGCGCGTTGTCATAGCCGTTCACGTTGAAGGGGAGGAGGTCGCCCGCGCTCGTCTTGAGCCGACCGGAGCCGTCGTTCGCCCGCAGCTCGTGGGCCCGATCCTCCTCGGACCCGTACACGTTCGAGGCGTCGATGTAGGCCGTGAGGAGGTTGAACTGCTGACGTACGCCATGATCCAGCGTCCAGGCCGATCGGTCGAGGGGGATCGTCGCCGTGCCCGTGTTGAACGGATCGAACCATGGGTCGCCGGCGGGAACGGGGATGTCGAACGCCTCTCCGGGGTCCGTGATCGGTGTCTCATCGATGTCGTGATCGAGAAACTGACCCCACTGCCACATGAAGTCCGAGTACCCCAACAGGTTCGGGATGTTTACCCCGTCCTGGGCGACGACGAGATTGCTGATGAGCCTGGCGCTCGGGCGGTCAGCGCCCGACGGCGTCCCGACGCCGTCGGAATAGTCGGCGGGGACGAGCCGAAGGAACTCGGTGTCTGCCGCCCCCCACTCCGGGTGGAGTGCGTTGTTGCCCGTCCCGTCGATCGTGCGGAAATCGAGTGGAAAGAGCGCCGGGCCCGGCATCTGAGGGTCGGTATGGTCTCGATCGCGATCATGGGGCCGTGGCCGTTGTACAGGCGACCGATTGTCGGGCTGGACCGACGCGACCACCTGGGCCGCCGCGCCCGAGCACGCGAGGCTCAGGGCGAGCCCTGCGATCTGGGTGGCCAGTCGGGTCTGATACGTCATGGTGAACTCCTTCGTGCGCGAGGGGATGAGGCCTCTCTCCACATCAGGGAGTTGTCGTTGGAGGTGCCGGCCGGGACATCGCAATGCGGTTTATTGATGAAATGCACAGAAAATGAGCCGTAAGCTGAGAATCGATGTCCCGCGGGGTGCCCGTGGCGACAACATTTCCATGCGGCGACTCCGCCGCGCACGCCTCAGTCAGACACAGCTAGGGAGGGCATCGGCGGTGTTCCGATCGCGCACGCACGAGGGGCAAGAGGTCTTCGAGATTCTCGTCCGCGAGAACGCGGACATGCTCTTGGCGTACCTCCGCAGCTCCGTCGAACGTACGGCCGATGTCGATGACTTGTTCCAGGAGACCATGGTCGTCGCGTGGCGCCGCCTCGACGATTACGACCGTGCGAGGCCGTTCGGTGCGTGGCTCCGTGGGATCGCAAGAACCCTCATCCTCGCGCACTTCCGGAAACAATCGTCGGCGCCGAAATGGTGTACGCCGGACGTGCTCGACGCGCTCGACGCCCGCTTCGAGCGGTTCGCAGCCAACACGGAAGAGACGTTCCGCGATCGCACCGAAACACTGCTCGATTGCATCCGGCGCCTCAGCACGCGACTCCGCGAGGTCATCGAGCTCGCGTACGGGAGAAACCTGACGTACCGCGAGGTGGCCCTCGCCATGAACGAGCCGGAGGAAGCCGTGCGGAAGCGGGCGCAGCGGGCTCGGCGTCAACTCTACGAGTGCCTCCAAAGCGCGGGGGTCAACGCATGAACCCCGATGATCGCTCAAATGGGAAGTCGCCGCCGATCGAGCCCGGGTCTGTCGCCGAGGACCGGTTCGTGCACGGGCTTCTCGGGCATCTGCATCTGGACACGGGCGAGGCGTGTGAAGCCCGGATTGCCGCGGTCATCGACCGCGTGAAGCAAGGCGAAACGCAACACCACGCCACACACCGCCGATTGTTCGCCCGGCTCGTGCCTCTCGCATCGGCCGCGGCGCTCCTGCTCGCCGTCACGGCGTTTCTTGTGTTCTCCTCCCAACCCACCGCCCACGCGATGGTTGGCGAAGCCATCCGTGCGACCCAGCTCGCGTCGCATCTCAGGTATGAGATCAGCATCACGGACCCGGTGCTATACGACGGGGAACCACAGCTCGTCGGAGCGATGGACATGCGCGGTTCGTTGTTGCTTGTGCAGATTGAGGCGCCTCACGGCCATGACTTTGTGATGGGCCGCGACGAGCAGGGCGACTGGTCCATTCGCCGAGACGGCAGCGTGGAACGCGCTGATCCGAAGCATGCCGCACCGCGCTGGATCAACCTCGGCGACAGCACCGTCCTCGTCGGAGGACTCGACGCGTTGCTTGATCAGTTGAGGGAAGACGACTTCTCGATCGATCGTGGGGCTTCACCTGCGGACGGGCAAACGCAGCTCATCGCGACCCGCCGTCAGGGGGCGTCCAGGCCCGGTCCCGATCGTTTCTTCATCTGGATCGACGACGACACTTCGCTTGTCGAACGGCTTGAGCTGCGCTGGAGCCAGCACGCTCCGCCGGTCCGGCCGTCATCCGGGCGCCGTCCTCGTGGCGAACAACCCGGACCTGGCGGCGACGGACCGCACCCGCCGAGGGGCGATCGGCCACCACACCCTCATCACCCGGAGCTCATCCGCGAGGGTCCTTTCTTCGGCGAGCGTCGGCATCCCCCTCCGCCAGACGCGATCGTCTTCCAGCGGGTCGACCTGAAGGACATACGAGACGGCCACTTCTCTCCGCCCGCCCCGTGATTGCTCCGGCAGGGAACTTCAGCGGAGGATCGCGAGTCGTTCGCGTTCGCTTGGAGCCCGGAGAATCTCGGCCGGTAGACGATCCGAGACGGGTGCGATCAGCGCCGATGACCGCAACGGCAGGCGATCGAGGATCGCCATTCGGCACACCGTCACGCGGGTTCGAGGATGACGCTGTCCGATCCGTGCGGGCCTGAGACGGGAGCGGCCAAGGGTTCGAGTCCCATTGATCCGAATCGCAAGGCACCATCGTGCCCGCGTGTGTGACCTCAGGGCGTGGGCAAGGCCTGTGCCCGTTCGAGCATCGAGCGTCGCTGAAGCGGGTCTTCCCCGGCCAGATCAACTGCTCTTTGCGCCGCCGTCGCCGCCTCGGCGAGTTTCCCCTGATCGGCGACCGCCTCGGCGAGCGTCATCCACAGGGGGGCGCTGAACACGGCGGGATCCAAGGCGAGTTCCTCGGCCAGCGCGATCGCGCGCCGGCAGGCCCTCTCTGCGTCGATTCCTCGCCCTGCCGCGCGGA
This sequence comes from Phycisphaerae bacterium, assembly GCA_030426605.1. Taxonomy (GTDB): domain Bacteria; phylum Planctomycetota; class Phycisphaerae; order Phycisphaerales; family UBA1924; genus BQJQ01. The sequence goes on from JAUHXM010000010.1 coordinate 41,639, forward strand.
GCGTGACGGCGCGTTTGATCAGCGTGGTCACTACGGCGGGGTGACGCTCCCCGAAATGTCCCTCAAAGAGGCCCAACGCCCGATCGATCAGCCCGAGCGATGCGTCGTGATTGCCGAGCTGCCGTTCGGCCTGAGCGAGACCCATCGTTGGGAACGCGACCACGTAGTTGTCTTCGCCGAACAGGTCGTTGTGCATCGCGATCGATCGTGCCAAGACCTCGCGCGCCTCCCGCAGGCGACCCAGCTCGATGAGCACCTTCCCAAGATTCGACAACGACGCCGCGGTGTCCGGGTTCGGCCTCGGATCGACCGACTCACGGAGGCGGATACTCTCCCGGTACAAACGCTCCGCATCGTCGAACCGATCGCGCGATTTGGCGATCAGTGCCAATGAGTTCAGCGTGACGGACTCTTCCACGGGCGCGTCGGCGCTCCGGTAGTGCTGCTGCGCTTCAAGATAGGACGCGAGCGCCTCGTCGGTCCTGTTCATCCTGCGGAGCACGGCGCCCCGCATCTGGGCGAGCCGCCCGAGATCGAGCGGCGTGGCTCCTTTTGAGAACGACGCCGCCAGCTCGACGTGCTGGAGCGCTTCGTCCCAGCGTCCGCCGTCCATCACAAACTCCGCGAACTGCCGATGGGCGTGCATCGCCAGGTGATCGAGGTCCGTCCCAGGCAGGGAGCCGATGATTTCCCGGAAGACCGCTTCGGCCCGGGCGATGTCCCCGGTTTGGATCAGCACCTCGGCGAGTGTCAGCTTCGCCTCGGCCAGGACTGGCGTGGATCGTTCTCCCCCGAAAGTCTCGAGTTCCGCGATCGCCCGCTCCAACTCGTCCGCGGCGGGTTCGAACTCGTAAATCGCGTGGTAGGTCTGCCCGACGACGACACGCATCTCGGCTCGGACGACGTCGTGCTGCACCTCCGCGTCGAGGGCGGAGGACGCGTCATCGAGCATCGACCGAAGCAGCTGGGTGTCCATCCCGCGGGCCTGCTTGGGTGTGACGCCGAGCAGAACCCGTTCCATGAACTCCGATGCCGCGGCGGCGCGCGCGAGCGACTCTTCAGCTTGCGCTCGTGCCTGTGACTCGGCGCGGAGCAAGACGCTTGTCGTGACGAGCCCGCCGGCCAGTGCGAGGATCGTCGCCGTCACGCCACCGACCAGGGCTTTGTTGCGCCGAGCAAACTTGCGCAGCTGGTACGCGGTGCTCGGCGGGCGTGCGATGATCGGTTCATCGCGCAGGTGCCGTCGGATGTCCGAGCCGAGCTCCGAAGCGCTCTGATATCGCCGGCCCTTGTCGCGTTCGATCGCCTTGGCGAGAATCGTGTCCACGTCCCCGCGGAGTGAGGTGTCGATGCTCGCCACCCGCGTCGGACTCTCCTCGCGGATGACGCGTATGGCCTCGGGCAGCGCGAGCCGATCGACCTCGAAGGGCAGCCGGCCGGTAAGCAACTCGTAGATCACGACGCCGAGCGCGTAGACATCCGAGCGGGTGTCAAGCTCGTCTGGGTCGCCGGTCGCTTGTTCGGGCGACATGTACGCCGCGGTGCCGATGATGCGCCCGGGCTCGGTCTGCATCGTGACCGCATTCAGGTCGTGCTCGGTAAGCTTCGCGACACCAAAGTCGAGAATCTTGGGTTGCCCGTCGGAGTCCACAAGGATGTTGGCGGGCTTGAGATCGCGGTGGATGATGCCGCGTTGGTGTGCGTGTTCGACGGCGTCGCAGACGTGTGCCGCCAACTCAAGACGTGCGGGCGTGTCCAGATCGAGCGCGCGGGCATGGTCGGTCAGGCGTCGCCCCTCGACGAGCTCCATCGCGATGTAGGGGGCCCGCACGCCGCCGATGTCCCCGACGCCGACGCCGTAGATCTGCGCGATACCGGCGTGCTTGAGTCGGGCGAGCAGTTCCGCCTCGCGTCTGAACCGGCGCGCAAGTCCGGGCGTCGCGAGCCCGGGGCGGATGACCTTGAGCGCGACACGCCGGCGGGGTTGCTCCTGCTCGGCTTCGTACACGACACCCATGCCGCCCTCGCCGATCGTGCGGATGACGCGGTACCCCGGGATGGTCGGCGCCGCCGCCTCGCCGACGAGGCGCTCGATGCCGTCCGTCAGCGCTTCGGATCCGCCCATCGAGCGGAGGAGGCGTTCGACCTCCGGACGGATCGCGGCATCTAGATCAGCGAGCCTCGGGTCGCGCTCGTCAGGTGGCAGCTCGCACAGCTCGTGGAACGCCTCGCGGACGCGCGCATAAGTCCCCGCATCCATCACGGGGCCTCCCCGCCCAGCTCGGCCCAGAGCCACGATCGGGCCATCTGCCAGTCCAGGTACACGGTCCGTTCTGATACCTCCAGCAGCTCGGCGACCCGTTCGATCGTGAGCCCGCCGAAGAACCGGAGCTCGACGATGCGCGCCTGACGCGCATCGAGCTGTTCGAGGCGCTCGATCGCCTCGTGCAGTTCCATCACATCCCATTCGCCGGCATTTGAGTCGATCCCTGAGAGGGTGACGCGAAGACGTCCGTCACCACCGCGTTTGTCGGCTTTCTTGCGTCGGGCGTGATCGATGAGGACCTGGCGCATGGCGCGGGAGGCGAGCGCGAGCAGGTGCCCGCGGTCCGTGGGCGTCCTGCCGCGCGATCCCGCGAGACGGAGATACACCTCATTCACAAGCGCTGTGGGCTGCAGCGTGTGCGCGCCCGGCTGACGCTGAAAGTGCGCACCGGCGAGGGCCCGGAGCTCCGCGTACGCCTCGGCGAAGCCCGAATCGCCCGATCCAGTTGGCCCGTTCGAGTCTTCCAAAGAGGTTTCCAAGGGCGATCAACGCCCAAACATCCAAAAGTGCGGCACCCGCCGTTGCAGGTGTTCATCGTCGCTCGCGTGGTCTGGGATGAACCCCACCACAGCGTAACGGCGGGGCCCGGATTCAGACCAAGGAGTTCGCGATGTTTACTCTTCGGATAGCCCTGGGCGTCACCACCGCGCTCTCGCTGATGACCCCGGCCGCTGGCGCCATCGGGCCAGATCTCAACTTCGGCATCAACGACGAACCCTCATACCAGGCGTTCCGCGAGGCGGTCTCCGCCGCGGAGTACGTCCGGTACGACTACGTCAACGAGCGCACGCCCCGGGTGGTGGGGGCCACCACGGCTCTCGCCGTCTACGCCACCCGCAACCCGCTGGCCGACGCGTCTCAGCTTGGCGCGTTCGTCACGGCGTACGACCTGGCCCTCGCGGGCGCGTTCGCCGGAGACGCCGATCTCCGGCGCCCCGCGCATTTCCTGCCCGCGGTCCGGTTCTCGGCGCCGCTGGACGACCCTGCCCTGGTCGGCACGGACACCGACGTCGGCACGGACGTGCTCGAGGTTCTCGGGCTGGATATTCCCGGTCCTGACAATTTCGAGTCCATGCGTCGGCGCATGGTCCTGTTCGACCGCGCCCTGGCGTCGTCGCTCGTGAACTCGGCCGAGTGGGCGAGCGTGCTCGTGGTCGGGTTCTCGGGTCAGGATCTGGCGGGCAATGCCAACGAGCATCTCGCCGGCGTGCTGCGCGCGTACCTGGAAGCCGAGGGGTACGAGCCCGTGCCCGACGGCGTGGACGACGCCCGGTTCGCGGCCGTCACCGGCGCGCTCGACTCGGCGCTGCCGGCGAACTTCGCATCCTACAGCGCCGCGATGGCCCAGCCGATCGAGTCTTCCGACGCATGGAACGCCGTCTCGGGCGCGTTCCTCGATGTGACCGCCGCGACCGACCGGCGTCTGGATGACATCCGGGCATCGCTGCTCGACGAACCATCGCTCGTCGAGGGCGTGGCGAACGCCGGCGACCCGGCGGTGCTGGCGCAGATCCTGGCGGACTACCGGTCGCAGATCGACGAGGTCGCCGACGAGCGGGCGATCATCTCCGCCGCCACCATGCTGCTCTTCCAGAGCACACAGGCCGGCGCGGACGATCTGGCGGGCGAGGCTCGTACCTTCGCGGCGATCCAGCTGGACACGAACGACTCGATGGCCGGCGTGAACGCGGGCATCAAGTACGCCGCCGGCGCCCTCACCTTCATCGGGGGCACCGCGGCGGGGAACCCGACAACCGCGATCTCCGGGCTTGCTACCTTCATCATGGGCAACATCGAGCTCATCGATGCCCTCGACGACAGCGACTCGCCCCCCGACCCGCAGCAGCTCATGTTCGACGAGATCGCCGACATGCGCGACCAGATCGAGGACATGCGCCTCGAGATGCACGAGCGATTCGACCGCGTCGAAGCCCAGCTGAGCATTATCCAGCTCACGCTTCGAGACGGGTTCAACGCCCTGGGAAACAGCATCGCGGACCTGACCGCGGATGTGGAGGCGATCGCCCGTGACATGTTCGAGGCCCGGGCCTCGCTCTCGCGCATCGAGGATGCGCTGTGGGGCGTTGCCCAGGATGTCCTCCTGTTCGAGCTGACTGTCCTCAGCAACGACCTGCTCGACTACCGCGACGACGCGGGCGTGGACTTGCCCTACGGCTCGTCCGACCCGAACTTCGTCTCGGGTGCCTCAGATTTCTTCAGCTGGGCCACGACCATCGCCAAGAACGAGACGTTCGCCGGCGACCCCGTCTCCTCGCTCACCGTCTCGAATGCGGCGGACCGCCTGGGAACCGGGTCCATCGGGCGCCAGATCAACGATCTCCGCGTCTTCCCGGCTTCGCAGCTCGGGCTGCCGGCGCTGGGATCGACGCGCGTGGTGGCGCCCGCGCCGTGGGCGCAGTCCGCCAGCGCTTACGCGCAGCTCGCGCACGAGAGCCCCTGGTATTTCGCGTACATGTACGGGCTCCAATCCGTCGGCAGCGGGTCCGACGCCGATCTCGACCTGATCATCGCGGAGGGCGAAGCGCTCGCGAGCATCGGTATCGCGGCCCGCGATCAGGACCTCTTCGACGCGCTGTTCAACGGGTACGACGCCGGCCTCGCGACCGCGCAGGGCGCGTTCGACAACGCCGTCGCCTCCATGGCGAGCGCCGAGATGGTTTCGGGCGTGGACCCATGGGGCGGGCTGCGACAGGATGCGGACGGCCACGCCGTCTCGTTCACACAGGTCCGGGGACAGGCCGGACTTCAGACGCTCCCCTTGCCGTCCCCGGCTGTTGCGAACCCGTGGAGCATCTACGGCGGCACGGATGTGCCCGAGCTCACCTCCATCCTCGTCCGTGGGCGCTCCCCGCAGCTTGGCGGGCTGTCCGTTGAAGAAAATCACGACCTCTTCGTGACCAGCAACGGGTTCCTTGTGGAGAACGACATGGAGATCACCTTCCGCTACTCCATCGACGGCGACCACCCCGAACTCATCCACCAACACACGCGCCGCGTCGTGCTCAACGTCACGAACACGTTCGGCGACCAGATCCGCATGAACACCGACAGCGATGCCCAGGAGTACTTCGAAGAGGACAACTTCCTCTGGCTGCAGGTCGCCGTCGGCCTGATGGGCGAGGAGAGCCTGGTCGGGGAGACCTTCACCGCCTTCGCCCAGACGTTCGGCGAGACATTCGAGTTCGAGGTCGTCTCGGACGAGAACTTCGAGACCGTGAACCCGGCGACACCGTTTGTGCTCGACCGCCTTGATGAGCTGCAAGACCTTGCCTGGGCCGCGGTCGCCAACGACCCCGCGGTGCAGGACGCCGACAGCACCCTCCGCGGCTACGCCGCGCTGATCGACGCCTACGTCACACTCGGGATGCCCGAACTCATGGAGGGCAGCGCGGTGATCCGTGCGGCCCTGCGGGCGAACCCGCTGACGGGCGAGCTCTCGCTGCGCTTCCCGCTCGACATCTTCGCGTTCTCCCAAGTTGGTTCGGACGCGGACGTCCCGTTCGCCGAGACCATCGCGGATCTGCAGGTTCGTTCGGCGATCGCGAAGTCTGAGGTCGAGGCGGGTCTGGCCTTGCCCGGCGCGGGGCACACCTACGTCGATTGGATGCTCGCCGAGCTGCGCGACCTGCGTGAGCGCGCGTCCGCGCTAGCCGTGGACGACACCTACGCGGGCAACGCGAGCGCCACGCTCGTGGTCACGCTCGATGCCGGCGTGCTCGCCAACGACGTCGATCAGCCCTTCCGCACGATCGAGGTCGATACCGCCTTCACCGGCGCGATGCCGCTTGCGCTCGCAAACGGCGTCCTCGATCTCGCCCCCGACGGCTCGTTCACCTACACGCCCGACCCGGGGTTCTCGGGCATCGAGACGTTCAGCTACCGCTCCTTCACGACCGTCAACGCCGGCGCACCGCCGGTCTTCTCCGACCCGGCGACCGTCGTGATCCTCGTCGGCGTCTCCGATGGGTGCAACCCAGCGGACATTGACGCCAACGGCGTGCTGAACTTCGACGACATCGACGCCTTCATCGCCGGCTTCCTCGGCGGAGATCTGGTCGCAGACCTCGACGGGAACGGGATTCTCAACTTCGACGACATCGACGCGTTCGTGAACGCGTTCCTCGCCGGCTGCAGCGGCTAGGCGGATTGGTGTGCCGAGTTCGACCGGGCGGCGGAGACCGAGCGGTCTCCGCCGCCCCTTCGTCCGTGGAATCCATCGAGTGGGCAGCCCGCGAGGGCCGCACCCAACGCGCAGGCGACGGCATTCGAGTGTGGATTCGCATTCATGACACGGCGAGGCTGGCCTGAGCCCGCCGCGACTCCACGCAGGCTGACCCGACGAGGGTCACGACGGAGGTTCGGGCCCTTCTCGGCCCATGCCGCGAACCGTCTCGCCTTACGGCAAAGCCCGGCACGGGCCGCCGTCGGCTTGTACGAAGTGCGGTTCGCACGAATCGTGACTGTAACAGTTGCAGGTGATAGGTCCCTTCGATAGCCTGAATCCGACGGGGTGTCCGGGCGGCGTCAGGGCGTCGCCTCCCGGTGCGGTCGATGCCGCATCGACGCCCCATGAGGGGATCACACATGATGTCACGCCTCGTCATGCTTGTTGCGGCCGTGGTTTGCTCGACGTCCGCATCGGCCCAGCCGGGGGCCCCGAGCTACGCGGGCGAGGTGTGTCTGAGTGGTTCGAGCGTAACAGTTACGGTTTCGGCGGATCCGACCGCGACCGCGGTGCTCATCTATCCCACCCCACCCGGCGGCGGGTACTTCATGACCGATGACGGCGCGGGGAACTTCTCCGCCACGTTTGCGGGCTTCTCGTCGGGCATGCAGTTCAACTTCCGCCTGGTTGTCCAGATCCCTGCGCAGTACGAGTACCCGGCGCACACCATCACGCTCGAGCCGGGATGCACGCCGTTCGACTCCGGAGACGGCGACGACGGCGATGACGACACCATCGACCCGGGGGACTTCGGCCAGGGCGGGCTTCCGCACTCGCGGGCGTTCCGGCACGACGTCGCCGAGAGCAACGGCCAGTGGTCGATCCTCCTCGAGACCGGAGCGCCGGTGTCCCCGTTGCCGGGGGTCACGGGGGTGGAGGTCCGTTACCGCGTGAACGGCGGCCCGCTGCAGGCTGAGAGCATGGCCAACCTCGGCGGGTTCATCTGGGGCCGCACGATCCCGGGAGTCGCGGCCGGCGATGAGATCACCTATTCGTTCGTCAAGACCGTCGGTATCGAGCCCGTGGACACCGCCTGGTTCGACCGCACCCTCGGCGAAGCCGCGCCACCCTCCCCGGATTTCCCGATCGAGACCGTCGCGGGCCTGCGCTTCCGCGACCGGCACGAGAACGAGTGGCGCTTCGATCACTACCCGGCGGGCTACGACATCGGCCGAACGTTCGATCTCAAGATCATCGATCACGGCAGCCGGCTCGATTTCGAGCTGACGACCGCGCCCGAGGTGCCCGTCGGCGCCGTCGATATCAAGTGGTACAACCAGTCTGGAGAGGTCGGGTTCTGCGACCGCAACATCTCAGCCCTCAGCGTGCGGATGGACGGCGGGGGTGGCGCCTTCACCTCCAGCATCAACAACCTCGTGCCCGGTCAGCGGGTCGATGTCGAGTTCACCCTGCTCGCGTCGCAGACGTACTACAGCGAGTTCATCTATTACTACGTCGGCGACGGCCGGCTGCAGCGTGAGTCGCAGCACCCGCTCGCGTACGCGGCGGGCGACGCGTCGATCCCGGTCGTGACGGTCAAGCAGTTCGCCTTCAACCAGCACGCGCTGAACCTCCCGCCCAACGAGTTGGGCGAGTTCATGGAGGGCAAGGTCGCGTTCGAGACCCGCTGGGACGACGGGCTGCTGTTCAACCCGCCGACCGCGTTCGATTGCAACGGCGGGCCGGTCGGGTTCGACATGGGTCCGAGCCCAGTCTTCGACCCGGGGCTGCTCGGGCCGCTCTACACGAACAACTCGTGCATCGAATGCCACATGCTCGATGGCCGCGGCGCGGCACCGGTGTCCAGCGCCGACCGGCTCGATGACTATGTCGTGCGATTGAGTGTGCCTGGCCTGCCCGGTGCCGCGCCGCAACCGCACCCATTGTATGGCGTTCAGCTCGATTCGCGGGCCGCCCCGGGCGCGTTGCCCGAGGGGCAGGCCTCGATCGTGTGGGAGTACATCGCGGGCGCGTTCGACGACGGCACGCCCTACGAGTTGCGACGCCCGCGCGTGGAATTCTCCGATCTGCTCTACGGTGAAATCGGCACCAACATCCCGGGGAGCCCCGCGGCGGACCCGGTGGGCGAGCCGTACGACGGCGAGGCCGAGGTCTCAGTGCGTGTCGCGCCGATGCTGGTGGGTCTGGGCCTGCTCGAAGCCGTGGGCGAATCCGAGATCCTCGCGTGGGCCGACGAGCACGACGCCGACGGCGATGGCATCTCGGGACGACCGAACATCGTGACCGACCGCGTGACCGGCGGCGACGTGCTCGGTCGCTACGGGTGGAAAGCCGGCGAGCCCGATCTGATGCAGCAGGCGGCGTCTGCGTTCGCGCACGACATGGGCATGTCGAGCGAGCTCGTCGGCGACGGCCCGGTTGAGGTTGACGTGATGTCCCTCGAATTCATGGTCGCGTATCTGCGCGGGCTCGCGGTGCCGCCGCGTGAGAACTATCGCGACCCGCTGGCGCTGCAGGGCAAGGATTTGTTCGAGGCCGCGAATTGCGTCGCGTGCCACCGCCCGGCGATGCGGACCGCGTCCGACGCGGCATTCACGCCCTACCGGGACCAGATCATTCAACCGTTCACCGATCTGCTGCTTCACGACATGGGCGAGGGTCTTGCCGACGGCCGCCCGGAGTTCGCGGCGACCGGCCGCGAATGGCGCACGCCCCCGCTCTGGGCGATCGGGTACGTCGGGCACGTGCTCGGAACACCGACCGATCCCTTCAACCCCAACGGCACTCCGGCCGAGCCAAACTACCTGCACGACGGGCGTGCCCGGTCGCTCATGGAAGCCATCCTGTGGCACGGCGGCGAAGCGGCCTCGTCACGCGACGCGGTGCTCGCCATGTCCGCCACCGAGCGCGACGCCCTGATCGAGTACGTGAAGTTCCCGTTCGTCGATCCGGTCACCGTCACGTTCCCGCCGGAGTGTCCGGCGGACATCGACAACAACGGCACGATCAACGTGGACGACATCGATGCGTTCGTCGCCGCGTTCCTCGGCGGTGACCTGACTGCGGACTTTGACGGGAACGCGTCGCTGAACGTGGACGACATCGACGCGTTTATCGCGAGTTTCCTCGCTGGCTGCGGCTGAGCACCGCGTATCAGAAACGAACGATCGGCGCGAGACACCCAACGTGCGTTGCGGACCTCGTTCACAGACGATTCCGCCACCAGTCCATCAGACCCCGAGCGGGGTCGATCTGATACGCGGCGCACATGGTCTCCCCAAACCGGTGGAGTCTCCGCACACGCTCGTCGGGATTGCCCGCCTGCTGGGCGTGCTGAAAGCTCGCCGCGCCCTCATCCCACGCGGTTTCGACGGTGGGGAGCGGGAGTGCCGCGACCTGTTTCGCGGAGAGTTTGATCGCGTCGGCGTGCAACGCGGCGCCCGCGTAGCGTTCCATCGAGATCGCCGTGCAGACCGGAGAAGCGACGGCCGCCGCGATCCGCCAGAGCGCGTCCGGCTCATAGGGCATGACAGAGATCAGCGGTGTGCTGGGCACGAACGCGCCCTCGGAATCAACGAACACTTCAAGCACCCTGGTCTGCGTGGCGATCAACACCTTCGGGACGAGCCTCGCCTCGATCCAAGAACCCAGCCTGCCCTCGCGTTCCATCCGCGCCCGGTCGATGCGCGGCGCGGACCATCGCTGCTTGAGCAAGCGTGTTGCGGCGGATCCCCACCGGCACACCGCGGGGTCAATCAACCCCGTCGTCACGATCGCCGGGTACGCGCGGTCACGACCCACTGCGGAAGCCCGCACGGTGTCGTCTTCGACCAGGAACCCGTCCAGCCCGTAGTACTGATCGCGGAAGTCGGCGGTGGCCCGGGCGATGTCGCTCAGGGTCCGTCGATCGATGACGCGGAGCTCCGGGATGCCACGCGCCGAAGCGGTCAGCGGCGCCCACGTTTCTTGTGATGCCAACCGACTCTGATCGATCTCGATGGGTTTCAACTCGGTGAACGAGGCTGTCGCGGATCGGCGGAGCAGGCCCCGGCGCGGTCCGCCGACACGCACGGTGGGCGCACACGTGTACACCGCGGCCTCACGGAAGACACGCTCGTTCGAGACCCACAGCGCCTCGAGCGCGTGCCGGTTGAGCAGCGCGGCGCGGACGGGGCCCGTGTCTTTCGCGACCAGCAGCGACTGCGGCTGGACCAGCGCGACCCGGCCGCCATCGCACGCGATCGACACGCCGAGCATCAGGAACGCCGCGGCCGCGTCGGCGTACCCGCGGACCGCGCCCGCCGTTCGGGCTCGAACGATCGCCGCCTGACCGCGCGCGGACACTGTCGATGCCTCGAGCTGGTTCAAGAACGGCGGGTTGCCGACGACGGCATCGAAACCAGGGCGGCCCGCCGAGGCGTCGAACACCTCCGGGAATTCGAGATGCCAGTGGAAGAATCGGTGATCGCGGGCAATCCGTTCAACCTCAAAGAGCAACGAATCAGCAACGCTTCCCGGCTGGCGCTCGATCATGCGCAGCGTTCCGTCGGTGATGCCAGCCGGCGGGCGCATCAGAAACGCGGAGCACCAAGCGTCGGCGGACAGCCTGGTTCGGGTCGGATCGTGGGCTCTGGATCTTGGCGAGCCAGGAGCGTCGTGCCCTTGGCTGTGCTCGAGTCTGTTCCGGTTTCTCAGCGTCCGCACATCGGCGACAGACCCCTCGCCCGTCGCCGCGAACGCGTCGTCCGGGATGCCAGCCGCGATTAGCTCGGGCGTCGTGCCGAGCAGCGCGTTGCCGATACGGACGCGCCGATCCAAAGATGCGAGCGCGCGGCCAGGCTCATCGCACTCGAGCCAGAGCGCGAACTTGCACAGCTCCACGGCGAGAAAGATCGCCTCCCCGAGCGGCAGCGGACTGCGTCGCCGCAGCTTGCTCAGGAGCCGCGCCAGGTCGGCGCCGTCGACATACTCCATCGCCAGAAAGTAGTCGTCGCCGACACGGCCGAAATCG
>JAUHXM010000163.1 GCA_030426605.1 Phycisphaerae bacterium
GCTCCTCCGCGATCCAGTCCCAGCCCTCGTATCCGAGTTCTTCATCTTCGATGTCGAAGCCGCTCCATGCGCACGGGTACATCGTGAACATGCGCTTGCCGCCCACTCCATCCGACATCTCGATGATCCCGAAGTGGAGAACTTCGGCGCTCTCCGGAACGGGCTCGCCTTGCACCAGGTTTGTCATCCAGTCGGTGAACTCTGAGATCCCCAGGTCAAAGTCACGCCCGGACACGAGCGATTCGTACTCGGGGCGGGACCACTCTGGGAGCGCACGGATCATCGCGTTGATGCCGTCGGTGATCGTGCCGGGGTGCGACAGCCCGGCCTGCATCGCGGCCGCGATCTCTTCCCACTCCAGCAGGGGTTTCTCGTCGGTCATGAGCTTTCCTTCTCCATCATCATCCACTCCATCGCGCTCGTCGGCGGCAGTTTCTCGACGCCGAGGTGACGCAGCATGTTCATGCACTGTGCCCGGTGGTGGACGCCGTGGGTGCAGACGTGGGTGCGGATGCCGCCGCGGGAGAAGGCGTACGTTTGCCCGCGTCGGCTTGGGCGGAGCACGTCGGCCGGGTTGCCCAGCCGGCACGCCGATTCGAACTCATCTGCGACTTCGGCGTGCAGGGCGGCGAGTTCGTCCACCGATCGATGCCCCTCTTCCAGGCGAACGCGGGGCTCGGCGCGTTCGGTCAGGACGTCCGTCCACCCGCGTTGCGCGCCGAGGATGTGCGTGATCGTGTCGTGCAGCGAGCCGAGCCCCATCTCGAAGTGCTGATGGAACTGATCTTCGCTGAGCGGGCGGCAGGCGCTGATCAGGTTTGCGGTCGCCCAGCGGTCGTGCGCGAGCATGACTTCGGAGGGGTCGGTCGTCGGCATGGGTGGCCTCCTCGGCGCGCCAGCCTAGCTGAACAGGGCCGGGATCCCCAGCCCCCTGCGGAGATCGACGAGCTGGCCCGTGTGTGTGCCGAGATGGAAGAGCATGCGGACGGCGAGCTGCTCGGCGTTCAGCGGGGTCCGCCCCCAGGCGATGTCGCGGTCGAGCGCCGCATCGTCGGCGGCGCGCACGGCGGAGATGAGACGCGTCTGGGCCGCGGCGTGGATCTCGACGGATCTGTCCCACGCGGGGTAGATCGCGGGCTCGTCGGTGGGTGTCGAGCCGTAGCAGATCGACTCGGTGTCGTACCGCCGGGCATCGCCCCCGCGCGCGTCGGCGGTGACGAAGTCTGTCTCGGGCAACGGCTGGGGATCGTCGTGCCCGGCGATGAGGTCCGCGGCGCGGCGGGCGTAGAGGGCGAGGTGGCCGAGCGTCCACGCGGCGTGGTTGGGGATGCCCGGGGCCTGGCGCGTGCGGTTCGCATCGTCGAAGCCGGGCAGGAACCGCTCGAGCAGGGGCAGGGCGCTCTCGATCGCGTTGGCGAGGGTTTCGGATCGTGACGACACGGCGGCGCTCCTGTTGGTTCGGCGCATTATGCGCTCGGGAGCGGTGATGCGGGTGTCGGTCAGGGTTTCTCGGGCAGCGGGTACCGGAGCATCAGGGTGGCGGGGTAGGCGGGGTAGGCGATGCGGATGCGGAGGCCGTGGTAGGCCCCGACATCCTGGCCCGTGCGTTCGAAGACGGAGCGGAGGAGGGAGGCGTATCGGGGCACGTCGGGGGTTGCGGGGGGCTGGGTGCCCGGGCCGAGTTGCTGGACCTTTTCGTTGAACGGGAGGCGGTGCCTTGGCTGCCCGCCGCCGGCGTATGGCGTGCCGGGCACGCTGCACAGGAACGTCTCGGGGTCGAGCGCGAAGGTGAAGCTCTCGTG